>NZ_LPMU01000033.1:0-115492 GCF_001534535.1 Burkholderia sp. MSMB1459WGS | reverse complement strand
ACCGCCCGGTGCGGACCCGCATGCCGGGTGGTGTGGGAGGGGATCGGTCAGACTCTCTGACCGCCCCTATCCCGATCCGCCGTTTTCGTCCGTTTTTGCGGGCCGGATCGTATCGTCCGGTCGTGCTATTTCACCCGTCCGCCGCGATTCGATGTCAGAGTATCGTCAGCGGAGCGCGGCATCATCCGCGGTGAGGCCGGCCGTCGCGATTGTTGCGGCGGCGGGCGCGGTGCGCGCGCGGGCCGATCGGACAAAAACGGACGGAGACATCGATGGCAGCAGACCTTGGCAAGGGGGCGCTGATCGCGCCCGAAAACGGACTGTCCTACGTGCGCGGCGCAACCGACGTGCCGCTATCCGAAGCGACGATCAGCCGGTTCCTGCTCGACACGGCGGGGCGCTTTCCCGACCGTCCGGCCGTCGTGTTCCGCGAGCAGCAGGTGCGCTGGACCTGGCGCGAGTTCGCGGACGAAGTCGACGTGCTGGCCGCCGGGCTCGCGGCGCTCGGGATCGTGAAGGGCGACTGCGTCGGCATCTGGTCGCCGAACCGCAGCGAATGGCTGCTTACGCAGTTCGCGACCGCGCGGATCGGCGCCGTGCTCGTCAACATCAATCCGGCCTACCGGCTGTCGGAACTCGAATACGCGCTGAACAAGGTCGGCTGCAAGGCCGTGATCTCGGCCGAGCGCTTCAAGACGTCCGCGTACGTCGAGATGCTGCAGACGATCGCGCCGGAGCTCGCGACCGCGACACCGGGCGACCTGCACGCGGCGCGCGTGCCGAGCCTGCGCACGATCGTGTCGATGGGCGAGGTGGCGCCCGCCGGCATGTTCCGCTTCGCGGACGTGATGGCGCGCGGCCGCCAGGCCGTCGATCCGGCGCTGCTCGATGCGATCGGCGCGACGCTCGCGGCCAACGATCCGATCAATATCCAGTTCACGAGCGGCACGACCGGCAGCCCGAAGGGCGCGACGCTCACGCACCGCAACGTCGTCAACAACGCGCGCTCGATCTCGATGGCGATGCGTTTCACCGAACAGGATTCGCTCTGCATCCCGGTGCCGCTCTATCACTGCTTCGGGATGGTGCTGGCCGTGCTCGCGTGCGTGTCGAAGGGCGCCGCGATGGTGTTCCCCGGCGAAGCGTTCGACCCGGTCGCGACGCTCGCGGCGGTGGCCGAGGAACGGTGCACCGCACTGCACGGCGTGCCGACGATGTTCATCGCGGAGCTCGATCATCCGGAGTTCGCGAAATTCGACCTGTCGACGCTGCGTACCGGGATCATGGCCGGCTCGCCGTGCCCGATCGAGACGATGAAGCGTGTCGTGTCGCAGATGCATCTTTCCGAAATCACGATCGCGTACGGGATGACGGAGACGAGCCCCGTGTCGTTCCAGAGCTCGACCGACGATCCGCTGGAAAAGCGCACGACGACGGTCGGCCGCATCCAGCCGCATCTCGAAGTGAAGATCGTCGATCCGGCCGGCGACATCGTGCCGGTCGGCGCGACGGGCGAGCTGTGCACGAAAGGTTATTCGGTGATGCTCGGCTACTGGGACGACGATGCGAAGACGCGCGAGGTGCTGGTCGACGGCTGGATGCATACGGGCGACCTCGCGACGCTCGACGAGGACGGCTACTGCAACATCGTCGGCCGCCTGAAGGACATGGTGATTCGCGGCGGCGAGAATGTCTATCCGCGCGAGATCGAGGAATTCCTGTTCCGGCATCCGAAGATCCAGAGCGCGCAGGTGTTCGGCGTGCCCGATCCGAAGTACGGCGAGGAGCTGTGCGCGTGGATCGTGCTGCGCGCGGGCGAGCAGATGACCGAGGACGACGTGCGCGCGTTCTGCAACGGGCAGATCGCGCACTACAAGATTCCGCGCTATATCCGCTTCGTCGACGAACTGCCGATGACGGTGACGGGCAAGGTGCAGAAGTTCGTGATGCGCGAGCGGATGATCGAGGAGCTGAAGCTCGACGTGCAGAAGACCGCGTGAAGCAAGACGATACGGGAAAATGCGGAGAAAACATGGCGGCCTGCGGGCCGTCCTGTGCAGGTCGCTACGTTTTCGATGGACGAAAAAAAGCGGGCTTATTAGCCCGCTAAAAACCACACGCTACGGGGTTAGCGCGAGGAGACCAAAGATGAAACCGGATCCGGCGGGGGGCCGGAAACGACTCCAACAGGGATGCCCCTCGGAAGGGCTTCGGTACGTGACCGACTGGCTCGCAGCGCTTCGCGTCCGCTCACACTTGGCACACGAGACCGCATCCGTGTTGAAACCGTTGAGGCCATTGTGGGCGAATTAATGACCCGTCGCGGTAACAAAGTGTTTCAGGTTGTAACGCCCGCCAGATAAGGCTTTCCGGGATTTTTTGCTGTTTTCGGGGTCCTGAAAAAGGTCATTTTTACCCATATTTTCCATCGCGTTTTCAAGGTATGCGCGCGATGCGTTTTTCACGCGTATCGGGCGCGACGAATTGCCGATTTTCACGCGAGAAAGTGCATGGCGCGATCGATACCGCGCATGACGATTCATTCGTCAGAAAGATTTTGAAACGTGATCGGAATGCGCGAAAGTCGGCCGTTCGGCCAATCCCGCGAATGCTGCGCCGACGGCGAGCGCCGCGGCGCGAAGGGAAGATGTAACGGCGGCACGCCGGCGCCGCTCCTGGCGAGAGGTCGGCGCCCGGCGGCCGCGGGGGCGATGCCCGTGACCGGCCGCCGTGGCGCGGGCGCGCCTACTTCAGCCACTTGTCCGAAATCGCCTGATATTCGCCGGTGGACAGCGCAAGATGCAGCCACTGGTCGACGTACTGCTGGAACACGACGTCGCCGCGCGGCACCATGTACGCCTTCTCGCCGAACTGGAACGGCTTGTCCGGATGCACCGAGCAAAGGCCCGGATTCAGTTTTTGCTGCAACAGCGTCTCCGATGCATCCGTCACCATCACGTCGGCCTTGCCCGCGAGGATCTGCTTGAAGATCGTCACGTTGTCCGGATACACGGCGAGGTTCGCATGCGTGAAGAACTGCTTCGCGAAGCGCTCGTTGGTGCCGCCCGGATTCACGATCACGCGCGTCTCGGGCCGGTCGATCTGCGCGACGGTCTGGTACTTGTCGGCATCCGCGCAGCGCACGATCGGCGTCTTGCCGTCGACCACGTACGGCTGCGTGAAGAACACGCGCTTCTGGCGCTCGAGCGTCGTCGACACGCCGCCCGCCGCGATGTCGCACTTCGCGACGAAGTCGTTGGTGAGGTTCGACCAGCTCGTCTTCACGTAGTCGGTCTTCACGCCGAGCGATTTCGCGAGCGATTCCGCCATGTCGATGTCGATGCCCTCGAAGCGGCCGTCCGCGCGGTAGTACGAATACGGCTTGTAGTCGCCCGTCGTGCACACGCGCAGCGCGCCGCGCGCGAGCACGTCGTCGAGCCGCGTGCCGGCGGCCGGTGCAGTCGTGGCGGTGCCGGCCGCGGTCTGCGCGTGCGCGGCGGTGCAGCACAGCAATGCGGCCGCTGCGAGCGTGGCGAATGTCTTCATCGGTCTCCTCCTTGGTTCGGTTCGATATCAGCGTCCGATCATAGCGGAGCCATCGCGCGCGTCATATGGCCGCCATCGCGTCGGCATGCGCAGTCCGATCGCGGCTGTCCGGTAAAATGCCGCTTTGCCTTCGCATCGTCGCTCCTACCGTGGCCCATAACCTGCTCAACGACACCTTCCTGCGTGCGCTTCTGCGCGAGCCGACTGACTACACGCCGATCTGGCTGATGCGCCAGGCCGGCCGCTACCTGCCCGAATACAACGCGACGCGTGCGCGTGCCGGCAGCTTCCTCGGCCTCGCGAAGCATCCCGACTACGCGACTGAAGTGACGCTGCAGCCGCTCGAGCGCTTCCCGCTCGACGCCGCGATCCTGTTCTCGGACATCCTGACGATTCCCGACGCGATGGGGCTCGGCCTCGACTTCCAGGTCGGCGAAGGGCCGAAGTTCGCGCATCCGGTGCGCACCGAGGCCGACGTCGCGAAGCTCGCGGTGCCGGACATCGAGGAGACGCTCGGCTACGTGACGGGTGCCGTGCGCGAGATCCGTCGCGCGCTCACCGACGGCCAGGGCCGTCAGCGCGTGCCGCTGATCGGTTTCTCGGGCAGCCCGTGGACGCTCGCGTGCTACATGGTCGAAGGCGGCGGCTCGGACGATTTCCGCACGGTGAAGTCGATGGCGTATTCGCGCCCCGACCTGATGCACCGGATCCTCGACGTGAACGCGCAGGCGGTGGCCGCGTACCTGAACGCGCAGATCGATGCGGGCGCGCAGGCCGTGATGATCTTCGATACGTGGGGCGGCGCGCTGGCCGACGGCGCGTACCAGCGCTTCTCGCTCGATTACATCCGCCGCGTGGTGTCGCAGCTCGAGCGCGAACACGACGGCGAGCGCGTGCCGGTGATCACGTTCACGAAGGGCGGCGGGCTGTGGCTCGAGGAGATCGCGGCGACCGGCGTCGACGCGGTCGGGCTCGACTGGACGGTCAACCTCGGTGCCGCGCGCGAGCGCGTCGCGGGGCGCGTGGCGCTGCAGGGCAACCTCGACCCGACGATCCTGTTTGCACCGCCGGCCGCGGTGCGCGAACAGGCGCGCGCGGTGCTCGACAGCTACGGCAACCATCCGGGCCACGTGTTCAACCTCGGGCACGGTATTTCGCAATTCACGTCGCCCGATCACGTCGCCGAACTCGTCGACGAAGTGCATACCCACAGCCGCGCGATCCGTAGCGGAGCGGCGGGCTGAATGCAAGCGCCGTCATGCTGCGCCGCGCAATGACGGCGTTTCGTCGTTGAAACTAAACAGGACGCAACCCCGCTCCCGTCGCCGATTCGGTGCTTGTCAAGACTTGACTTATACACATTTTCCACGTTGCACCGCGGTAGAGCCCCGTATCGGTCGATTTGTCTCGCTATTGTTCGGTGATTTGAATAGCAGCCTTATGGAATAAGGCTTCGCGGGGGCCAGCGACAAACGGTGAAAAACAGCGGAAAGCACGGCCCCGCGCGCGTTGCGGCCGTTGAGCGGCGAGTTCTCAACAAAGTTATCCACAGGCTGGGCAGGGTATACGGCGATTCCTAATGCGAATCCAAAACTTAGCGCCGAATCTGAAGTTTTACTTTAAGTTCGCCACCGCGATGCTGGCGCGGGTGCAAGCCGTCCGTCCGCAACGTGTCGCCGCTGCCGGAGCGTGTCGATGAGCGGCGTCTACCTGCGCGTGGCGCTCGACCATCCGCTCGCGACCCTGTTCGACTACCGCTGCGACGCGCAGCCGGCGCCCGCGCCCGGCACGCTCGTGCAGGTGCCGTTCGGCAAGCGGCAGGCCGTGGGGCTCGTCTGCGAAGTCGCCACTCACACCGATGTGCCGCCGTCGCGGCTGCGCGCGGTCGAGGCGGTCTGCGCCGACCTGCCGCCGCTGTCGGCGGACTGGCTCGCGCTCGTGTCGTTCGCGGCCGACTACTATCAGCGCGGGCGCGGCGAAGTCGCGTTGCCGGCGCTGCCGCAGGCGCTGCGCGACGCGGGGCGCTGGGGCCGGCTGCTCGCGCCGGAAGTGCGCTACCGGCCGACCGAAGCCGGCCGCGCGGCGCTGCCCGATGCATTGCCCGCGCGCGGCGCCGCGCTGCGCCGGCTCGCGCAGGCGTTGGTCGATACCGGCTCGCTGGCACTGCCCGACGCGCGCGCGCTGCATCCGAAGGCGGCCGCGACGCTCGACGACTGGGCGGTGCGCGGCTGGGTGGACGTCGAGGAGATCGGCTGGGCCGATGCGCCTGTGGCCAAACCTGTGGATAACCTGTCGACAAGCGGTGGACGGACTGTGCCGCCGGCGTTGACGGACCAGCAGGCCGAGGCGCTCGACGCGCTCCGCGCCGCGCAGGGCTTCGCGCCGTTCCTGCTGCACGGCGTGACGGGCAGCGGCAAGACCGAGGTCTATCTGCATGCGCTCGCGTCGCTGCTCGACGCGCGGCCGGACGCACAGGCGCTCGTGCTCGTGCCCGAAATCAACCTGACGCCGCAGTTCGAGGCCGCGTTTCGCGCACGCTTCGCGGGCGCGCTCGCCGACGACGCGATCGTCACGCTGCACAGCGGGCTCGCCGAAGGCGAGCGGGCGCGCAACTGGCTCGCCGCCCACACGGGCCGCGCGCGGATCGTGCTCGGCACGCGCCTCGCGGTGCTCGCGTCGATGCCGACGCTCGCGCTGATCGTCGTCGACGAGGAGCACGAGCCCGCGTACAAGCAGCAGGAAGGGCTGCGCTATTCGGCGCGCGATCTGGCCGTGTGGCGCGCGAAACAGCTCGGCATCACGGTCGTGCTCGGCTCGGCCACGCCGTCGCTCGAAAGCTGGTGGCAGGCCGAGCAGGGGCGCTACACGCGGCTCACGCTGTCGCGCCGCGCGGTGGCCGACGCGACGCTGCCGACCGTGCGGCTGATCGATCTCGAAGAAGAGCGGCGGCGCGGGCGCGCGTCGATGGGGGGCCTGTCGGGGCCGCTCGTCGCGGCGCTGAAGGCGCGGCTCGAACGCGGCGAACAGAGCCTCGTGTTCCTGAACCGGCGCGGGTACGCGCCGCAGCTCGCGTGCGACGCATGCGGATGGGTGGCCGGCTGCCCGCGCTGCAGCGCGTACGTCGTGCTGCACAAGCCCGAGCACGCGCTGCGCTGCCATCACTGCGGCTGGGAAGCGCGGATTCCGCGGTCGTGCCCGGAGTGCGGGAACGTCGACATCGCGCCCCTCGGGCGCGGCACGCAGCGCATCGAGGAGACGCTCGCCGAGGCCGTGCCGGGCGCGCGGATTCTGCGGATCGACGCGGACAGCACGCGCCGCAAGGGCAGCGCGCAGGCGCTTTTTTCCGACGTGCACGCGGGCGAGGTCGATATCCTGGTCGGCACGCAGATGATCGCGAAGGGGCACGATTTCCAGCGCGTATCGCTCGTCGGCGTGCTCAATGCCGATACCGCGCTGTTCTCGCACGACTTCCGCGCGAGCGAGCGGCTGTTCGCGCAGCTGATGCAGGTGAGCGGTCGCGCGGGGCGCGCCGGGCTGCCGGGCGAGGTGTTGGTGCAGACGCGCTATCCGCGTCACGCGCTGTACCACGCGCTCGGGCGGCAGGACTACGTGGGCTTCGCGAATTCGACGCTCGGCGAGCGTCGGGACGCGCACTTGCCGCCGTTCGTCTACCAGGCACTGCTGCGCGCCGAAGGGCGCACGCTCGACGCGGCACTCGCGTTCCTGCTGCAGGCCGCGGCCGCGTTGCCGGGGCTGCCGGGTGCCGATCGCGTGACCGTGTACGACGCGGTGCCGATGACGATCGTGAAGGTTGCGAACGTCCACCGCGCGCAGTTGCTGCTCGAAAGCGCGTCGCGGGCGGCGCTGCAGCATGCGCTGCGCGCGTGGCAGCCGACGCTGCGCGCGCTGAAGGGCGTGCTGCGGTGGAGCGTCGAGGTCGATCCGCTCGATATCTGAACGGCATCCACGCGGCCGTCGCGCGGGCCGCGGCCGAATGCCGGTAACCCGGGCCGCCGGGCGGCCCCGAATCGTCGTCTCCCGTCGCTTGGCTCGACGCCGGGCCGGCACCGCACCCTGTCACCCCAGTGCAACCCGTTTTCGGCCGCTCTCGCGCAGGCCGACGGTTGCGCACGCCCGTCGAATTTGCCCGATCAGGGAAAACACCGATCCCGAGACCACGGGCAACCCCTAGGTTGCAACTGCATAAGTGTCTGATTATATTGACTAACTTATGGGTGCAACCTATCTCTCGATTTGGTTGCACCTTTTTATTGCGTGCCGTAGGATTTCGCGCATCCTCTTACACCACACAGCCGGGCTCGCACCGGCGCACGAACCCACCATGGCAAGCACGACTCTCGGCGTCAAAGTCGACGATCTTCTCCGCTCGCGCCTCAAGGACGCCGCCGCGCGTCTCGAGCGCACTCCCCACTGGCTGATCAAGCAGGCGATCTTCGCGTATCTCGAGCGGATCGAGCACGGCCAGTTGCCGCCCGAGCTGTCGGGCCACAGCGGGGTGACGGAGCTCGCCGACGGGCAGGCCGCGGACAGCGACGACGACAACTCGCCGCATCCGTTCCTCGAGTTCGCGCAGAACGTGCAGCCGCAATCGGTGCTGCGCGCGGCGATCACGGCCGCGTACCGCCGTCCGGAACCGGAATGCGTGCCGTTCCTGCTCGGCCAGGCGCGTCTGCCCGCGAACCTGCAGGCGGACGTGCAGGCGCTCGCGACGAAGCTGGTCGAGGCGCTGCGCGAGAAGAGCTCGGGCGGCGGCGTCGAAGGGCTGATCCACGAGTTCTCGCTGTCGAGCCAGGAAGGCGTCGCGCTGATGTGCCTCGCCGAAGCGCTGCTGCGCATTCCCGATCGCGCGACGCGCGACGCGCTGATCCGCGACAAGATCAGCAAGGGGGACTGGCGTTCGCACGTCGGCCACGCGCCGTCGCTGTTCGTGAACGCGGCGACCTGGGGGCTGATGATCACCGGCAAGCTCGTGACGACCAACAGCGAAGCGGGCCTGTCGTCGGCGCTCACGCGCCTGATCGGTCGCGGCGGCGAGCCGCTGATCCGCAAGGGCGTCGACATGGCGATGCGTCTGATGGGCGAGCAGTTCGTCACCGGCGAAACGATTTCCGAGGCGCTCGCGAACAGCCGCAAGTACGAAGCGCGCGGCTTCCGCTATTCGTACGACATGCTCGGCGAAGCGGCGACGACCGAAGAGGATGCGCAGCGCTATTACGCATCGTACGAACAGGCGATCCATGCGATCGGCAAGGCGGCCGGCGGCCGCGGCATCTACGAAGGCCCGGGCATCTCGATCAAGCTGTCGGCGCTGCACGCGCGCTACTCGCGCTCGCAGCAGGACCGCACGATGAGCGAGCTGCTGCCGCGCGTGCGCGCGCTCGCGCTGCTCGCGCGCCGCTACGACATCGGCCTGAACATCGACGCGGAAGAGGCCGACCGCCTCGAACTGTCGCTCGACCTGCTCGAGGCGCTCTGCTTCGATCCGGAGCTCGCTGGCTGGAACGGCATCGGCTTCGTCGTGCAGGGCTACCAGAAGCGCTGCCCGTTCGTGATCGACTACCTGATCGACCTCGCGCGCCGCAGCCGTCACCGCCTGATGATCCGCCTCGTGAAGGGCGCGTACTGGGATACCGAAATCAAGCGGGCGCAGGTGGACGGCCTCGAAGGCTATCCGGTCTACACGCGCAAGATCTACACCGACGTGTCGTACCTCGCGTGCGCGAAGAAGCTGCTAGCGGCGCCGGACGCCGTATATCCGCAGTTCGCGACGCACAACGCGTACACGCTGGCCGCGATCTATCACCTGGCCGGCCAGAACTACTACCCGGGCCAGTACGAATTCCAGTGCCTGCACGGGATGGGCGAGCCGCTGTACGAGGAAGTCACGGGCCGCGACAAGCTGAACCGTCCGTGCCGGGTGTACGCACCGGTCGGCACGCACGAGACGCTGCTCGCGTATCTGGTGCGCCGTCTGCTGGAAAACGGCGCGAACACGTCGTTCGTGAACCGCATCGCCGACAAGACGGTATCGGTGAAGGAGCTGGTCGCCGATCCGGTCGACGAGGCATCGAAGGTCGTGCCGCTCGGCGCGCCGCACGCGAAGATCCCGCTGCCGCGCAACCTGTATGGCGACGAGCGTCCCAACTCGATGGGCCTCGACCTGTCGAACGAACACCGTCTCGCGTCGCTGTCGTCCGCGCTGCTCGCGAGCGCGCACCATCCGTGGCGCGCGGCGCCGATGCTCGCCGACGACGCGCTCGCCGACGCACCGGCGCGCGACGTGCGCAACCCGGCCGACCTGCGCGACGTGGTCGGCACGGTCAGCGAAGCGACGGCCGAACACGTGAGCGCGGCGCTCGCGCACGCGGTGGCCGCCGCGCCGATCTGGCAGGCGACGCCGGTCGACGCGCGTGCCGATTGCCTGGTGCGCGCGGCCGATCTGCTCGAAGCGCAGATGCACACGCTGATGGGCCTGATCGTGCGCGAAGCCGGCAAGTCGCTGCCGAACGCGATCGCCGAGATCCGCGAGGCGGTCGACTTCCTGCGCTACTACGCGGCGCAGATCCGCGGCGAATTCTCGAACGACACGCACCGTCCGCTCGGCCCCGTGGTCTGCATCAGCCCGTGGAACTTCCCGCTCGCGATCTTCATGGGCCAGGTAGCCGCGGCGCTCGCCGCCGGCAACACGGTGCTCGCGAAGCCGGCCGAACAGACGCCGCTGATCGCCGCGCAAGCCGTGCGACTGCTGCGCGAGGCCGGGGTGCCGGCCGGTGCGGTGCAGTTGCTGCCGGGCACGGGCGAAACCGTCGGCGCGGCGCTGGTCGCCGATCCGCGCACGCGTGCGGTGATGTTCACGGGATCGACCGAAGTCGCGCGCCTGATCAACAAGACGCTCGCCGCGCGCCTCGATCCGGATGGCAAGCCGATCCCGCTGATCGCCGAAACGGGCGGCCAGAACGCGATGATCGTCGACTCGTCGGCGCTCGCGGAGCAGGTCGTCGCGGACGTGATGCAGTCGTCGTTCGACTCGGCCGGTCAACGGTGTTCGGCGCTGCGCGTTCTGTGTCTGCAGGACGACGTCGCGGACCGCACGCTGACGATGCTCAAGGGCGCGATGCACGAGCTGGCGCTCGGCAACCCCGACCGGCTGTCGACCGACGTCGGCCCGGTGATCGACGCCGAAGCGAAGCAGACGATCGACGCGCACGTCGCGGCGATGAAGGACAAGGGCCACGCGGTTACGCAACTGCCGATGCCCGATGCCTGCGCGCACGGCACGTTCGTGCCGCCGACGCTGATCGAGATCGGCAGCATCGACGAGTTGAAGCGCGAAGTGTTCGGCCCCGTGCTGCACGTGGTGCGCTACCGCCGCAACCAGCTCGACAAGCTGCTCGAGCAGATCCGCGCGACCGGCTACGGGCTCACGCTCGGTATCCACACGCGGATCGACGAGACGATCGCGCACGTGATCTCGAATGCGCACGTGGGCAACATCTACGTGAACCGCAACGTGATCGGCGCGGTGGTCGGCGTGCAGCCGTTCGGCGGCGAGGGGCTGTCGGGCACGGGCCCGAAGGCCGGCGGCGCGCTGTACCTGCAGCGCCTGCTCGCGACGCGTCCGTCGGGCCTGCCGCGTTCGCTCGCGCAGTCGCTGATGGCGGACGGCGCGACCGAAAGCGATGCGCGCGGCAACCCGGCGGCGGCGCTCACGACGCTGCGCGACTGGCTGATCGAGCAGCGCGAGCCGGCGCTGGCCGCGCGTTGCGACGGCTATCTCGCGCAGGTGCCGGCCGGCGCGACCGCCGTGCTGACCGGCCCGACGGGCGAGCGAAACACGTATACACTCGGCCCGCGCGGCACGGTGCTGTGTGTCGCGGCCACGCCGGGCGGCGCGCGTGCGCAGTTCGCGGCGGTGCTGGCGACGGGCAACCGCGCGCTGTTCGCCGGTGCGGCGGGCGAGGCGCTGGTTGCCGCGCTGCCGGCGTCGCTGAAGGCGCACGCGGCCGTGCGCAAGCAGGCCGACGCGCCGTTCGACGCGGTGCTGTTCGAAGGCGACAGCGACGAGCTGCAGACGCTCGTGAAGGACGTCGCGCAGCGGCCGGGCCCGATCGTGTCGGTGCAGGGCGTGTCGGTGGGCGCGTTCGAGAACGGCGACGCGGAGGACTACGCGCTCGAACGGCTCCTGACGGAGCGCTCGGTGAGCGTGAACACGGCCGCGGCGGGCGGCAATGCGAATTTGATGACGATCGGCTGATCATCCTTGCCGTTCGGATCAAACAAAGGAAGCGGCAAGGCGATCCCGAAGCCGCTCCATTTACCCTGGTACCAAGGAGATGCTATGCAACACACGATGAAAAAGGTGGCAGGCGCGACGTTCGTCGCGGTCATGTCGCTGGCGGGGACGGCCCATGCGGATGACGTGAAGATCGGTTACGCAGGGCCGATGACGGGCGCGCAGGCGCACTACGGCAAGGATATGCAGAACGGGATCGTGCTCGCGCTGGAAGACTTCAACGCGACGAACCCGAAGATCGGCGGCAAGGCCGTGAAGTTCGTGCTCGACACGCAGGACGACCAGGCTGACCCGCGTACGGGCACGACGGTCGCCCAGAAGCTGGTCGACGACGGCATCAAGGGCATGCTCGGCCACTTCAACTCGGGCACGACGATTCCCGCATCGCGCATCTACGCGAACGCGGGCATTCCGGAAATCGCGATGGCGACGGCGCCGGAATACACGCAGCAGGGCTACAAGACGACCTTCCGCATGATGACGTCCGACACGCAGCAGGGCTCGGTGGCCGGCACGTTCGCGTCGAAGGATCTCGGCATGAAGAAGATCGCGATCGTCGACGACCGCACGGCCTACGGCCAGGGTCTCGCCGACCAGTTCGAGAAGGCCGCGAAGGCCGGCGGCGCGACGATCGTCGACCGTGAATTCACGAACGACAAGGCAGTCGACTTCAAGGCGATTCTGACGAAGCTGAAGGCGGCGAAGCCGGACCTCGTCTACTACGGCGGCGCGGATTCGCAGGCAGCGCCGATGGTCAAGCAGATGAAGGCGCTCGGCATCACCGCACCGCTGATGAGCGGCGAAATGGTGAAGACGCCGACGTTCCTGAAGATCGCGGGTGCCGCGGCCGAAGGCACGATCGCGTCGCTGGCCGGCCTGCCGCTGGAAGAAATGCCGGGCGGCAAGGCTTACGCCGACAAGTACAAGAAGCGCTTCGGCGAAGACGTGCAGACGTACTCGCCGTACGCGTACGACGGCGCGATGGCGATGCTGAACGCGATGAAGAAGGCCGATTCGACCGATCCGGCGAAGTACCTGCCGGTGCTCGCGAAGACCGACATGGCCGGCGTCACGTCGACGCACGTCGCGTATGACGCGAAGGGCGACCTGAAGAACGGCGGCATCACGATGTACAAGGTCGAGAAGGGCGACTGGAAGCCGCTGAAGAGCATCGGCGGGAAGTAAGCAGGCTGCTGATGTTCTGATTCGCGGGTGGCGGCGAAGGCCGCTGCCCGACCGTTCAGGCACGTGAAAAAGCCACCGGGCCGTAATAACGACCCGGTGGCTTTTTTTATCGGCGCGAGCGGGGCTACTCGCCGCGCACGCGCAGCAAAAACTTCTGCAGCTTGCCGGTCGGTGTGCGCGGCAGCGCCTGCACGAACGTGAATTCGCGCGGGACCTTGTACGCGGCGAGCCGCTCGCCGCAGAACGTGCGCAGCGCATCCGCATCGGGCGCCGCGTTCGCCCGCAACACGACGTGCGCGACGACCGTCTCGCCCCAGTCCGGATGCGGGACGCCGACGACGGCCGCCTCGGCGATGTCCGGGTGCGCGCCGAGCACGTCCTCCACTTCCTTCGAATAGACGTTCTCGCCGCCGGTGACGATCATGTCCTTCAGCCGGTCGACGATGAACAGATAGCCATCCTGATCGATCCGTGCGAGGTCGCCGGTGCGATACCAGCCGTGCGGCGCGAACGCGGCGCGCGTCGCGGCCGCGTCGTCGAGATAGCCGAGCATCATGCTGTCGGCCTTGAGCCAGATCTCGCCGGTTTCGCCCGGCCGCGCATCGACGCCGTCCATCCGCACGACCCGCAGGTCGACGCCCGGGCCGCCCTGGCGGCCGATCGAGCCGGCCTTCGCGATCTGCTCGTCCGGATACAGCGTCGTGCCGGCCGGCCCGGTTTCCGTCATCCCGTACACGTGGAAGAACGCGTGGCTGCGGTACGCGTGGGCGAGCCGTTCGGCCTGCGCGGCGCCGATCGGGCCGCCGCCGTACAGCCACGCGCGCACGCTCGACAGGTCGAATGCCGCGAAGCCGTCGATCGTGTCGAGCGGCAGCGTATACGACACCGGCGCGCCGAAATACAGCGTCACGCGCTCGCGCTCGACGGTCTGCAGGAAGCGCAGCGGATGGTATTCGCGCAGCAGCACGACGGTGCCGCCCGCGTACAGCGTGCCGCCGAACCAGTTGTTCAGCGGCGACGAATGCCAGATCGGCATCGCCATCAGCGTGCGCTCGTGGCGGCCGATCCCGGTCGCGAGCGCCGCCTGCATCGCCGCGAGCGTCACCGTGCGATGACTGTGCACGCAACCCTTCGGGCGGCCGGTCGTGCCGGACGTGTAGAGGATCTGCGCGATGTCGTCGTCGGCCGGCTCGATGCCCGCGAGGCCGTCCATCGTCGCGCACATCGTGTCGAAGTTCGGCACGCCGTCGAGTTCGCCCTCGGTCACGAGGCGCCGCGCCGGATGCACGATGCGCTCGACCACCGGCGCGAGCGCCACGTCGAACAGCAGGGCCTTGCTGCCGCTGTGTTCGAGCACGTAGTCGACTTCCGGCGCCTGCAGCTTGTGGTTGATCGGCACGAATGCCGCGCCGAGGCGCCATGCGCCGAACATCAGGTCGACGAAGGCCGGCGTGTTGAAGCACATCGCGGCGACGCGATCGCCGGCCGCGACGCCGAGCGCGCTCAGCACGGCCGCCGCGCGGTGCGAACGCTCGCGTGCGACCGCATACGTGATCGTCGCGGATTCGTTGACGAGGAAGGGCTTGTCGGGCGTTGCGCGGGCGGCGCGGTCGAGGGCGGCGACGAGGTTCATCGAGGCTCCGGGGCGGGCGGACGACTGCGGATTCGGGTGAGCGGGCTGGGGTCAGGCCGGGTACGCGCGTTGCAGCAGCGCGGCGACGTCGATCGCGTGCGGATCGAAGCCGCCCGCAACGCGGCCCCAGTCGGGCGCGGCGAGCCGCGTCGCGACGAACGCGTCGGCGACGGCCGCCGGCGCATCGCGGCGCAGCAGGCACGCCTGCGCGACGATCGCGAGCCGTTGCGCGAACACGCGGCCTGACGCTTCGAGCGTGTCGGCCGGGGCGGCGAGCATCGCGCGCAACGCGTCGAGCGCCGCGCGAATGCGCGGTTCGCCCGCGCCGAGGCCGGCCAGTTCGTCGAACAGCGCGGCGGCCGCGTCGGGCTCGCGCGATACCGCGCGCAGCACGTCGAGGCACATCACGTTACCTGAGCCTTCCCAGATCGAATTGACGGGCGCCTCGCGGAAGAGGCGTGCGATCGGGCCGTCGTCGACGTAGCCGTTGCCGCCGAACACTTCCATCACCTCGCCGGTCAGCTCGACCGCGCGCTTGCAGACCCAGAATTTCGCGGCGGGCGTGACGATCCGCTTCCATGCGCGTTCGCGCGGCGAGTCGTCGCGCTCGAACGCGTCGGCGAGCCGCATCGCGAGCGACAGCGCCGCTTCGCTCTCCAGCGCGAGATCGGCGAGTACGGTACGCATCAGCGGCTGCTCGGCGAGCGCGCGGCCGAATGCGTGGCGCCGGCGCGTGTACGCGATCGCCTGCACGACGCCCTGGCGCAGCATCGCCGCGCTGCCGAGCACGCAGTTCAGTCGCGTATAGGTGGCCATCTCGATGATGGTCGGAATGCCGCGGCCTTCGTCGCCGAGCATGATCCCCCATGCATCGTTCAGCTCGATCTCGCTGCTCGAGTTGCTGCGGTTGCCGACCTTGTTCTTCAGCCGCTGGATCTCGACCGCGTTCTTCGTGCCGTCCGGCCGCCAGCGCGGCACGTAGAAGCACGACGGGCCGCCGGCTTCGGTGCGCGCGACGACGAGGTGCGCGTCGCACATCGGCGCGGAGAAGAACCACTTGTGGCCGCGCAGCCGGTATTCGCCGCCGCGCCCGCCCGCGCCGGCCGGCGTGGCGAGCGTCGTGTTCGCGCGCACGTCGGAGCCGCCCTGTTTCTCGGTCATGCCCATGCCGAACCAGATCGCGCGCTTGTCGGCGACCGGCACGTCGCGCGGATCGTAGTCGTCGCTGTAGAGCTTGTCGCGCAGCAGGTCCCACAGCGCCGGCTCCTTCTGCAGCACGGGGATCGCGGCCTGCGTCATCGTCGCGGGGCACAGCGTGCCGGCCTCGATCTGGCCGTGCAGGTAGAAGCCGGCGGCGGTCGCGGCCCAGCGGCCGCGGCGCGCGTCGCGGAATGCGAGCGACACGAAGCCTTCGTGACGATACCGGCCGAGCAGTGCGTGCCAGGCAGGGTGGAAATCGACGCGGTCGATGCGTCGGCCGCGCCGGTCGAACGCGTTCAGTTCCGGCGTGTGGCGGTTCGCTTCGTCGGCGAGCCGCGCGGCGTCGGCGCTGCCGAGCCACGCGCCGTACGCGTCGAGCTGCGGCACGGCCCAGTCGGCGCCCGCCCGGGCGAGCGCGTCGCGCAACGCGAGATCCGTCGCGAAGAGGTTATAGTCGACGAGTTCGTCGAACTGGTTCGTGACGGCGTGAGTCGAGTCGGTCATCGCGATGGTCTCCGGTCTCATGCTTCGCGGTCGGCCGGCGTCGTGCCGCACGGAGGGCGCGTCGGCGCGGGTTCCGGCTTCCGGTGAAACGTATTCCCTGCTGAATTCAGAGTAGCAAATATGCCGCCGCGACATGTTCAGGTTCCGGCGCCGCCCGGCTCGCCGGCGGCGCAACCCGCGCCCGCGTTGCGCCGCCGGCCGCGCCAGTCGCGCGCGCAGGCGAGCTCCGACGCGCTGCAACAGGCGTTCGTTCAGCTTTTGCTCGAACGCGGCTACGCGAAGGCGACGATCCGCGAGATCGCGGCCGTCGCAGGCGTGAGCATCGGCACCTTCTACGAGTATTTCGGCGACAAGCAGAGCCTCGCGGCGCTCTGCATCCACCGCCGCGTGCTGGCGCTGGCCGACCGGCTGCGCGACACGGTGCAGCGGTTGCGCGGCGCGCCGCGGGCCGAGCTCGCCGCCGCGCTGGTCGACCTCCAGGTCGATACGATCGCCGCCGACGCGGCGCTGTGGAGCGCGCTGTTCGTGCTGGAGCGGCAGGTGTCGCCGCTGGCCGCCTATCGCCGGCATTACGACGCCTATGTCGCGCTGTGGCGCGACGCGCTCGCCCACGCGGCCGATCCGCCGCCGGCCGTGCGGCTCGACGGGCTCGCGCGGATGGCCCATACGATCTGCTACGGCGGGCTGTCGCAGGCGTTGCTGACGCTCGGGCCGGCGCTCGATTTCGCCGCGCAACGCCGCGAACTGCGGGCCGTGCTGCTCGCGTACCTCGCGGCAGCGTACGCGTAGCGTGCCGTAGGGAAATGCCCGATCCGCATATCGGGCGCCCGGGCGGGCCTTGCCGTCGAGGGCTTATCGCCGCAGGCCATGAGAAAAATGCATGGCCGCCATGACGAACTTTCGATTGTCCATCGATATTGGCTGGGGCTAAATCATGCGGCAGATGCAGGCCCGCACATGGCGCGGCCCGCCCGAAGGACATCAGGAGGAGGAGTCATGCGAAGCGCCACCGCGCCCCGTTCGAAACTGCCCGACGTCGGGACGACGATCTTCACGGTGATCGGCCAACTGGCTGCTCAACACGACGCGTTGAACCTGTCGCAGGGCGCCCCCAATTTCGCGCCCGATCCGGCGCTCGTCGAAGGCGTCGCGCGCGCGATGCGCGACGGCCACAATCAGTACGCGCCGATGGCCGGCGTGATCGCGCTGCGCGAGCGGCTCGCCGAGAAGACCGAGGCGCTGTACGGCGCGCGCTACGACCCGGCAACCGAGATCACGGTGATCGCGAGCGCGAGCGAAGGGCTTTATGCGGCGATCAGCGCGCTCGTGCATCCCGGCGACGAGGTCATCTATTTCGAGCCGTCGTTCGACAGCTATGCGCCGATCGTGCGGTTGCAGGGGGCGACGCCGGTCGCGATCAAGCTGTCGCCCGCGCATTTTCGCGTGAACTGGGACGAGGTGGCCGCGGCCGTCACGCCGCGCACGCGGATGATCATCATCAACACGCCGCACAACCCGACCGCGACGGTGTTCTCCGCCGACGATCTCGAGCGGCTCGCGCAGATCACGCGCGACACGGGCATCGTGGTGCTGTCCGACGAAGTCTACGAGCACGTCGTGTTCGACGGCGCGCGACACCAGAGCGTCGCGCGCCACCGCGAGCTGGCCGAGCGCAGCGTGATCGTGTCGTCGTTCGGCAAGTCGTTCCACGTGACCGGCTGGCGCGTCGGCCATTGCCTCGCGCCGGCCGAGCTGATGGACGAGATCCGCAAGGTGCACCAGTTCATGGTGTTCTCGGCCGACACGCCGATGCAGGTCGCGTTCGCGGAGATTCTCGCGCGGCCGGACAGCTATCTCGGCCTGTCGGCGTTCTACCAGGCCAAGCGCGACCTGCTCGCGCGCGAGCTGGCCGATTCGCGTTTCGAGCTGCTGCCGAGCGAAGGCTCGTTCTTCATGCTCGCGCGCTTTCGCCACTTCTCGGATGAAAGCGACAGCGATTTCGTGCTGCGCCTGATCCGCGACGCGCGTGTCGCGACGATTCCGCTGTCGGCGTTCTATACCGACGGCACCGACGCCGGCGTGATCCGGCTCAGTTTTTCGAAGGACGACGCGACGCTGGTCGAAGGCGCGCGGCGGCTGCGTTCGCTGTAAAAAATGGGGACGGGCATCCGGCGACGGGCGTCCCGCATCGACCAGACACAGGAGATCACGATGAAACACACGGCCACCCTGAAACTCGCGTTCGCACTCGCGTGCGCAATCGGCTCCGGCGCGGCGCTCGCCGATGCGCCGACGTTGCGTTTCGGCCTCGAAGCGCAATACCCGCCGTTCGAATCGAAGGCGCCGAACGGCGACCTGCAGGGCTTCGACATCGACGTCGGCAATGCCGTCTGCCAGACGGCGAAGCTGTCGTGCAAATGGGTCGAGACCTCGTTCGACGGGCTGATTCCGGCGCTGAAGGGCCGCAAGTTCGACGCGATCAACTCGGCGATGAACGCCACCGAGCAACGGCGCCAGGCGATCGATTTCACGACGATCATCTATCGCGTGCCGACCCAACTGATCGCGCGCACCGGCAGCGGCCTGCTGCCGACGCCGGAGTCGCTCAAGGGCAAGCGCGTGGGCGTGCTGCAGGCGTCGATCCAGGAAACCTTCGCGAAGGCGCACTGGGAGCCGGCCGGCGTCGCCGTCGTCGCGTACCAGGACCAGAACCAGGCGTATGCGGATCTGGTGGCGGGCCGCCTCGACGCGACGCTCGTGCTCGCGCCGTCCGGCCAGCGCGGCTTCCTGTCGCGCCCGGACGGCAAGGGCTTCTCGTTCGTCGGGCAGCCGGTGCACGACGACAAGATTCTCGGCAGCGGCATCGCGTTCGGCCTGCGCAAGGGTGACGATGCGCTGAAGGCGAAGCTCGACGCGGCGATCGACAAGCTGAAGGCGGACGGCACGGTGAAGTCGCTCGGCCTGAAGTATTTCGGCGATATCGACATTTCGACGAAGTAAGCGGGGCCGCGCACGATGCCGACCCCGAACCCGAGCGCGGCGGGCCGCGAACCGGACGGCATGCCGCAGCCGGGCGATGCCGTCGATGCCGTGCTCGCCGCCGAACTGGGCGACGCGCTCGTCACGCGCGCAGCCGATATCGATCCGCATTACTTCACCGCGTACAACGAGCCGGCCGGCGTGCGGCCGCGTGCGCTGGTGCGCCCGCGCAGCGTCGACGACGTGTCCCGCACGCTCGCGGCGTGCACGCGGCTCGGCCAGCCGGTCGTGCCGCAAGGCGGGCTGACGGGGCTCGCGCGCGGCGCGGTCGCGCTGGGCGGCGAGGTCGTGCTGTCGATGGAGCGCTTCGCCGGCATCGAAGCGCTCGACGCGGCGGCCGGCACGATTACCGTGCGCGCGGGCACGCCGCTGCAGACGGTGCAGGACGCCGCGCAAGCGGCGGGCTTCACGTTCGGCGTCGATCTCGGTGCGCGCGGCTCGTGCCAGATCGGCGGCATGCTCGCGACCAATGCGGGCGGGACGCGCGCGATCCGCTACGGGATGATGCGCGAGCAGGTGCTCGGGCTCGAGGTCGTGCTCGCGGACGGCACGGTCGTGTCGTCGATGAACCGGATGCTGAAGAACAACGCGGGCTACGACCTGAAGCAACTGTTCGTCGGCAGCGAAGGGACGCTCGGCGTCGTCACGCGCGCGGTGCTGCGGCTGCATCCGTTGCTCGCGGCGCCGGCCACGGCGCTCTGCCGCGGCGCGACTACGATGCGGTGGTCGGGCTGTGGAACCGCGTGCGCGCGCTGCCGGAGGTCGTCAGCTTCGAGGCGATGTGGCCGGCGTTCTACGACTACGTCGCGCGTCATACGCCGGGCGTGTCGGCGCCGTTCGTCGGCGACGGCGGTTTCGCGGTGCTGATCGAATGCGCGACGAGCGCGCCGGGCGGCGATGCGCGCCATGCGCTCGAAACGGCGCTGGCCGAGGGGTTCGATGCGGCGCTCGTCGACGATGCGGTACTCGCGAGCTCCGAGCGGCAGGCGCGCGATCTGTGGACGCTGCGCGAAGGCCTTGCGATCGATGCGCTGCCCCATCTCGTCAACTTTGACGTGAGTCTGCCGACGGGCGAACTCGGCGCGTTCGCCGAACGCTGCGAGGCGGCGTTGCGGGCGCGCTGGCCGGCGCTCACGTGCCTGTTCTTCGGCCATGTCGGCGACGGCAACGTGCATATCGGCGTGTCGCTGGCCGGGATGACCGCCGCGCACGCCGATGCGATCGACGACTGCGTGTATGCGGTGGTGCGCGACATGGGCGGCTCGGTGTCGGCCGAGCACGGGATCGGCGTGCTCAAGCGGCCTTATCTCGCGCACACGCGCAGCGACGCGGAAATCGGGCTGATGCGGCGCCTGAAGGCCGCGCTGGACCCGCGCGGGATCCTGAATCCCGGCAAGGTGCTTTGACGGGGCGATTCCCGTTGCCGACGGGAAGCGGCCGGCGCGACGCGTCAGCCGTCCACCCAGCGCAGCGCGCCGATCTTCAGGTGTTCGACCACGCTGCGCGCCCAGTCGAGTTCCGCATTGAGCAGCACGAGCGCATGTTCGTTGTGCAGCAGGAACAGGCGCGGCACCTGGTCGGCCTGCGCGGTGGCGCGCAGCGCTTCCAGCCGCTCGCGCTCGGCGTCGAGCCGTGCGATTCGCAGTTCGAGCTGATGGCGCGCATCTTCCGCGTCGAGCAACGGCAGGAACGCGAGGCCGGCGCCGAACGCCGGGAATTCACGCGCGGGCTCCGCGAGCAGCGTATGCAACCACGCTTGCCCGGCCGTGTGCCCGGCTTCGGTCAGCGCATACAGCGTGCGCTCCGGAAACGCGCCGTCGCGCTCGGTGTCGTGCACGGCGATCAGCCCGTCGCGCAACAGCCGGTCGATCGTCTGGTACAGGCTCGTACGCTGCCGCACGTTGACGACTTCGTCGTATCCGCGGGCCTTCAGTTGCTGCAGCATCCCGTACGGATGCATCGGCGTTTCGGTGAGCGTCGCAAGGACGGCCAGCGCGAGCGGGGACGGGCGGCTCGTAGACATGAATAGTTAAAATATATCTAGTAAGAATATAACTATTCTTAATCAGAGTATCTTGTTTGACAAGGATTTCAGCCGAGGTGCGAGCGCTTCGCGGCGGGCGCGACGGTTTCCATCGTCGCGAGGCCGTGCACGATTCCGCAATCCTCGACCGAATGCTCGCCGACGCAACGGCGGCGCAATTCGGTGAGCTGGTCGCGCAGATGCGTCAATTCCGCGAGGCGCGCATCGACGTGCCCGATGTGATCGTCGAGCAGCGAATTGATCGAATCGCAGCGCTCGGCCGGCGTGTCGGTGAGTTGCAGCAGCGCACGGATTTCGTCGTGCGCCATGTCGAGCGCGCGGCAGTTGCGGATGAAGCGCAGCCGTTCGACGTGCACGTCGGTGTAGTTGCGGTAGTTCGAATCGGTGCGCTCCGCGTCCGGCATCAGCCCCTCTTTCTCGTAGAAACGGATCGTCTCGGGGGTGCAGCGGGCCGCTTTGGCCAGTTCGCCAATCTTCATGCCTTTCTCCCGTGCAAGGGTTGACCTTGTAGTGGCTTCAGGGTGTTAACTCTACACCGTCAAGCCACAAAGGAGGTTGTCATGACCGACGCCCAGCGTCCCCACGACCCGCGACACCGTCAGGCCGACGGCGCCGATGCCTGCTGCGCCGATTCGTGCGACACGCAGACGGCGACCGTTGCCGACGCGGCGCCGGCGGCCGGCGAGCGCGCACACGGCCATGACCACGACCGCGGCCACGCGCACGCTCACGCAGCACACGGCGAGGCGGGTGACGACCACGATCACGACCATGCCGGCGACGACGAGCACGTGCACGGCGCCACGTGCTCGCACGACCCCGCCGCGCATGACCATGCCGACCACGACCACGACCACGACCACGCGGCCGGCGCATGCTGCGCGCCGGCCTCGCTGACGCTTGCGCCGCTGCCGGTCGCGCAGGCGACCGCGTCGGGCCACGTGCGCTCCGCGTTCCGGATCATGCAGATGGACTGCCCGACCGAGGAAACGCTGATCCGCAAGAAGCTCGGCGGGATGCGCGAAGTGTCGGCGCTCGAATTCAACCTGATGCAGCGGATGCTGACCGTCGAGCACGTGCCCGGTGCGCAGCCGGCGATCGAAGGCGCGATCCGCACGCTCGGCATGACGCCGGAGGCCGCCACGGCCGGCGCCCCGGCGGCGCGCGCCGCCGCTGCGCCCGCGAAGCCGTGGTGGCCGCTGGCGCTCGCCGGCGTCGCCGCGCTCGCGTCCGAAGGTGCGACCTGGGCCGGGCTGCCGGTGTGGCTGTCGGCGGCGCTCGCGCTCGCCGCGGTGCTCGCGTGCGGGCTCACCACGTACAAGAAGGGCTGGATCGCGATCCGCAACGGCAACCTGAACATCAACGCGCTGATGAGCATCGCGGTGACGGGCGCGATGGCGATCGGCCAGTGGCCGGAAGCCGCGATGGTGATGGTGCTGTTCACGATCGCCGAGCTGATCGAGGCGAAGTCGCTCGACCGTGCGCGCAATGCGATCCAGGGCTTGATGCGGCTCGCGCCGGATACCGCGACCGTGCGGCAGGCCGACGGCGCGTGGCGCACGATCGAGGCCGCGCAGGTCGCGCTCGGCGCGGTCGTGCGCGTGAAGCCGGGCGAGCGGATCGGGCTGGACGGCGAAGTCGTCGCGGGCCGCTCGACCGTCAACCAGGCGCCGATCACCGGCGAGAGCCTGCCCGTCGAAAAGACGACCGGCGACGCGGTGTATGCGGGCACGATCAACGAATCGGGCTCGTTCGAATACCGCGTGACGGCCGTTGCGGCCAACTCGACGCTCGCGCGGATCATCCACGCGGTCGAGGAAGCGCAGGGCGCGAAGGCGCCGACGCAGCGCTTCGTCGACCAGTTCGCGCGCGTCTACACGCCGATCGTGTTCGCGGTCGCGCTGCTGGTCGCGGTGGTGCCGCCGCTCGTGATGGGCGGCGCGTGGCACGACTGGGTCTACCGCGCGCTCGTGCTGCTCGTGATCGCGTGCCCGTGCGCGCTGGTGATCTCGACGCCGGTGACGATCGTGTCGGGCCTCGCGGCGGCCGCGCGGCGCGGGATTCTCGTGAAGGGCGGCGTCTATCTGGAAGAAGGGCGCAAGCTCGCGTGGCTCGCGCTCGACAAGACCGGCACGATCACGCACGGCAAGCCGGTGCAGACCGACTTCGACGTGCATGCGGACGGCGCCGATGCGGCGCGCGTGCGGCACCTCGGCGCGAGCCTCGCCGCGCGCTCCGATCACCCGGTGTCGCAGGCGCTCGCCGCCGCGGCCCGCGACGCCGGCACGACGGCATTCGCCGACGTGCAGGACTTCGAAGCGATCGTCGGGCGCGGCGTGCGCGGCACGATCGACGGCACGCGCTACTGGCTCGGCAATCACCGGCTCGTCGAGGAACTCGGGCGCTGCTCGGCGGCGCTGGAGGCGAAGCTCGACGCGCTGGAGCGGCAGGGCAAGAGCGTCGTCGTGCTGGTCGACGACACGCGCGTGCTCGGCCTCTTCGCGGTGGCCGACACGATCAAGGACACGAGCCGCGACGCGATTGCCGATCTGCATGCGCTCGGCATCCGCACCGCGATGCTGACGGGCGACAACCCGCATACCGCTCAGGCGATCGCCCGGCAGGCCGGCATCGACGACGCGCGCGGCAACCAGTTGCCGGAAGACAAGCTCGCGGCGGTCGAGGAACTGTCGGCGGGCGGCGCGGGCGCGGTCGGGATGGTCGGCGACGGGATCAACGATGCGCCGGCGCTCGCGCGCGCCGACATCGGCTTCGCGATGGGCGCGATGGGTACCGACACGGCGATCGAGACGGCCGACGTCGCGTTGATGGACGACGACCTGCGCAAGATTCCCGCGTTCGTGCGGCTGTCGCGCGCGACGCACCGCGTGCTGGTGCAGAACATCGGCTTCGCGCTCGGCGTGAAGGTCGTGTTCCTCGGCCTGACGGTCGCGGGGCTCGGCACGATGTGGATGGCGGTCTTCGCCGACGCGGGCGCGAGCCTGCTCGTCGTGGCCAACGGCTTGCGGCTGCTGTCGTCCTCAGGGGCGTTCGGCAGCGCCCGGGCCGCGCGTTGAGGAGCGGGCGATGGGCTTTCTGAAACGGATTTTCGGCGGCCACGGCCACGGCGGAAACCGGGGTGAGGGCAGCCCCGGCGGCCCCGGTAGCGGGCATCACGGCGGATATCACGGCGGGTCGCGCCCGGGCGGCCATGGCGGCCACGATGCGCGCGGCCGCGATCGCCACGGCTGGGGCTGGCAGGCGCCGGCCGATACCCGTGGCGGGCGAGGCGGCCAGGGTGGCAACATGCCGCTGAGCCAGCTCGCGTGCGCGGGCTGCGGTGCACTCAACGCGGCAGACGCGCGCTTCTGCGCGCAGTGCGGCGCGGCGCAACGCGGCAAGGCCTGCAGCCGCTGCCATGCGGCGCTGGCGGCCGACGCGCGGTTCTGTCCCGGTTGCGGGACGCAGGCGGCTTAAGCCTCTCCGCGAGTTCGCGCCGGCCGCGCATACGCACGGGCCGGCGCGTTTCATTCGACGGCCGGCGAACGAAACGCACCGGCCCGTCGCTCAGCGCAGCGGCAGGTGAATTTCGGTGAGCAGGTCGGCCGGCGCCGTGTCCATCGGCGTATTGAGGTACAGCTCGAACGGCGGTGCATCGGCGGCTTCGCGGCCCGAGTGACGCAGCCAGTCGCCGTAGAGCCACTGGTAGGCCGTCTTCAGGTCCGCATACGGCCCCGTATGCAGCAGCACCGCGTATTCGCCGCCGGCGATCGTCACCCGCTCGACCGGCGGCGCGGGCGCCACGTCCGGCGCGCCGTCGGCCGGCATCCAGCACGCTTTCGCGCGCAACTGCGCTTCGGGCGTCGTGTCCGGATCGTCGTAGAAAATCCCGATCATCTTCGCGCCCGGGCCGATCAGCCCGTGCTGCCCGGCCCACGCGCCGATGCGTCCGAACGCGTCGCCCACTTTCATATACGCGCCGGTGTGCGTCACCGCGTAGCCGCGCAGTGCCGGCAGGCGCCGGATTTCGACCTCGTGCTTGAACATGTCTTCCTCTCCTCGCTGCAGGGGATAAATCGGCCGGTGGCTGCCGGTGCGCCGGTGCTGCGCGGGTAGCACGCCGTACACGTCGCGAAACGCCCGCGCGAACGCGTGCGTCGAACCGTAGCCCGCGCGCCGCGCGATCTCGTCGAGCGGCCGCGCGGTGCAGACCAGATCCTCGGACGCCCGCACGATCCGCATCCGCCGCACCGTCGACACGATCGACTCGCCGTACAGCGCGCGATAGACGCGCTGCCAGTGATACGGCGACAGGCACGCGATTTCCGCAAGCCGGTTCAGGTCGAGCGGGCCGTCGAGATGCGCGCCGATATACGCGTGAACGCGCGCCACGCTCGCTGCGTAGCGGACCCACGCGGGCGGCTCGGTCTTCGTTTCGGCTGGGGGCATCGGCGTGTCCGGGGCAAGAACCGACGCCACGGTAGCACGGCCCGAACGGACAAATCTTGCGGAAATGCGTAGCGGTCCGAAATCCGCTCCCTTTCTATTTCATCGAAATAGGGTCTTGCCCTGCTGCAATCTAGAACTAAAGTTAAAGACGGTGAAATCGGGTGATTGCGTCATTTTTCTCGGGTAAGTTGCTCGGACGGGGCAGCACGCTTTTTCGAAGTACGCAGGTCGTTCGTCGATGTTCAATCGCACCACCACGTTTTCGGGAGAAGAAGAAATGGATGCTTCCAGCTTCATCACGTCGCTGCAGACCACGCTGGGCGGATACCTGCCCAAGATCGCCGGCGCGATCGGCATCCTGGTGATCGGCTGGCTGATCGCCGTGGCGGTGCGGGCCGGCGCGCTGCGCCTGCTCAACGCACTGAAGGTCGATCAGCGGATCAACGAAAGTACCGGCCAGGGCGCGTGCGTCGAACGCATCATCGCCGGCGGCCTGTTCTGGCTCGTGCTGCTCGTCACTGCGGTGGGCATCTTCAACGTGCTCAACCTGTACGCGGTCTCCAATCCGTTCTCGCTGCTCGTCACGCACATCGTCAACTACCTGCCGAACCTGATCGGCGGCGCGGCGCTGACGCTGATCGCGTGGCTGATCGCGTCGCTGCTGCGCAGCCTCGCGAACCGCGCGCTGAAGGCGAGCAAGATCGACGACAAGCTGGCCGAAGGCGCCGGCATGCAGCCGATGAGCGGCTATCTCGGCGACGTGCTGTTCTGGCTCGTGATCCTGATGTTCCTGCCGGCGATCCTCGCGTCGTTCGCGCTGTCGGGCCTGCTCTCGCCGGTGCAGGGGATGGTCGACAAGCTGCTCGCGATCGTGCCGAACCTCTTCGCGGCCGCGGTGATCGGCTTCGTCGGCTGGATCGTCGCGCGCGTGCTGCGCGGCCTCGTGACGAACCTGCTGGTGGCCGCCGGCGCCGACCGCCTCACGCAAGGGATCGACAGCCCGACGCCCGTGCGCGTGTCGAGCCTGATCGGCACGATCGTCTACGTGTTCGTGTTCGTGCCGACGCTGATCTCCGCGCTCGACGCGCTGAAGATCGACGCGATCTCGATTCCCGCGACCAACATGCTGAACCAGTTCCTCGGCGCGGTGCCGGACATCGTCGCGGCGATCGTGATCGTGCTCGCCACGTTCTACTTCGCGCGCTTCGTCGCGTCGCTCGCGCAGAAGCTGCTGGAAGCCGCCGGCGCGGACGGGCTGCCGGCCGTGCTCGGCGTCGAGCGCGTGTTCTCGGGCATCCTGCAGCCGTCGGTGCTGGTCGCGCGGCTGATCGTGTTCTTCGCGATGCTGTTCGCGTCGGTCGAGGCCGCGAACCGGCTCGGCTTCTCGCAGGTGCGCGACGTCGTCACGCTGTTCATCGAGTTCGGCGGCCACGTGCTGATGGGCGGCGTGATCCTCGTGATCGGCGTGTGGCTCGCGGGCCTCGCGCGCCGCGTGATCGAGCAGGCCGACCGCGAGCACAGCGTGCTGTTCGCGCGCATCGCGCAATTCGCGATCCTCGGCCTCGTGTTCGCGATGGGGCTGCGCGCGATGGGCATCGCGAACGAAATCGTCCAGCTCGCGTTCGGCCTCGTGCTCGGCGCGATCGCGGTGGCGGTCGCGCTGTCGTTCGGCCTCGGCGGCCGCGAGGCGGCCGGCAAGCTGCTCGACCGCTGGTTCAACCAGCGCGGCGGCGGCCAGTAAGCACGGCCGATCCGGCCCGCGTCGCGCGGCCGGATCGGCGCGGCCACGCGCGCGGCCGGCGTTTTCGCAAGCGAAACGTCAGCCGCGATCTTTGCCGAATTTCGATAACACGTCGTTTAATGACTCTCTAGCATCGATTCTCAGTCGCGCGGGCGTGCAGGCCCGGCGCCTTTGAGGAGAGAGTCCGATGAAAGCAGAGTCGAATGGCCGGCCCGCCGCCGGCGCCAGGTCGCCCGGCCAGCCCGCGCTGCAGCAGACGCTCGGGACCTGGCAACTGTGGGGCATCGCGGTCGGCCTCGTGATTTCCGGCGAATACTTCGGCTGGAGCTACGGCTGGGCGAGCGCCGGCACGCTGGGTTTCGTGATCACCGCGCTGTTCGTCGCGGCGATGTACACCACCTTCATCTTCAGTTTCACCGAGCTGACGACGTCGATCCCGCACGCGGGCGGCCCGTTCGCGTATGCGCGCCGCGCGTTCGGCCCGACCGGCGGCTATCTGGCCGGCGCGGCGACGCTGGTCGAGTTCGTGTTCGCGCCGCCCGCGATCGCGCTCGCGATCGGCGCGTACCTGCACGTGCAGTTTCCGGGGCTCGAACCGAAACACGCGGCGATGGGCGCGTATCTCGTGTTCATGGCGCTGAACATCGTCGGCGTGCAGATCGCCGCGACCTTCGAGCTCGTCGTCACGCTGCTCGCGATCTTCGAGCTGCTGGTGTTCATGGGCGTCGTGTCGCCGGGCTTCGCGTGGAGCAATTTCACGAAGGGCGGCTGGTCGGGCGCCGATCACTTCAGCCTGGGCGCGTTCCACGGGATGTTCGCGGCGATCCCGTTCGCGATCTGGTTCTTCCTCGCGATCGAAGGCGTTGCGATGGCCGCCGAGGAGGCGAAGAACCCGAAGCGCTCGATTCCGATCGCATACGTGGCCGGGATCCTGACCCTCGTGGCGCTCGCGATCGGCGTGATGGTGTTCGCCGGCGGCGCGGGCGACTGGACCAAGCTCGCGAACATCAACGACCCGCTGCCGCAGGCGATGAAGTACATCGTCGGCGCGAACAGCGGCTGGATGCACATGCTCGTGTGGCTCGGGCTGTTCGGGCTCGTCGCGTCGTTCCACGGGATCATCCTCGGCTATTCGCGCCAGATCTTCGCGCTGGCGCGCGAAGGCTACCTGCCGGAGTGGCTCGGGAAGGTGCATCCGCGCTTCAAGACCCCGCATCGCGCGATCCTCGCGGGCGGCGTGGTCGGCATCGCGGCGATCTACAGCGACGAGCTGATCCAGTTCGGCGGGCAGACGCTCACCGCGAACATCGTGACGATGTCGGTATTCGGTGCGATCGTGATGTATATCGTCAGCATGGCGTCGCTGTTCAAGCTGCGCCGCTCGCAGCCGAACATGGCGCGGCCGTTCCGCGCGCCGCTGTACCCGATCTTCCCGGCATTCGCGATCCTGGCGGCGCTGGTCTGCCTCGGCACGATGGTGTACTTCAACGGGCTGGTGGCGATGGTGTTCGTCGCGTTCGTCGCGCTCGGCTACGCGTACTTCCTCGCGACACGCGCGCAGCGCGCGAGCGCGCCCGGCGACGCGCTGCTGGAGGAGTGAACGCGGTGACGACGGTGCAGGCGAACATGAAAGGCCGTTCCTGACGGCATCCGGCGCGCCCCGTCGAACGGGCGCGCCGTCGGCTTTTGGCAAGGAGATTCGAACGATGTCCTATACGGAGACGATCGGTCCGCGCACGTACCGCTTCGCGGACCTGAAGACGCTGCTCGCGAAGGCGAGCCCGCTGCGTTCCGGCGATCAGCTCGCCGGCGTCGCGGCGGCGAGCGAGGAGGAGCGCGTCGCCGCGAAGATCGCGCTCGCGGGCGTGCCGCTCAAGGCGTTCCTGAACGAAGCCGTGATCCCGTATGAAGACGACGAGGTCACGCGCCTCATCATCGACGATCACGACGCGCAGGCGTTCGCGGACATCTCGCATCTCACCGTCGGCGATTTCCGCAACTGGCTGCTGTCGCCCGCCGCCGACGGCGCCGCGCTCGAACGGATCGCGCCGGGCCTCACGCCCGAGATGGTCGCGGCCGTGTCGAAGCTGATGCGCAACCAGGACCTGATCGCGGCCGCGCGCAAGCGTCGCGTGGTCACGCGCTTTCGCAACACGGTCGGGCTGGCCGGCCGGATGTCGGTGCGGCTGCAGCCGAACCACCCGACCGACGACGTGAAGGGCATCGCCGCATCGATGCTCGACGGGCTGATGTACGGCTGCGGCGACGCGATGATCGGCATCAACCCCGCGACCGACAGCCTCGCGGCGATCGTGAAGCTGCTCGCGATGATCGACGGTTTTCGCGAACGCTACGGCGTGCCGACCCAATCGTGCGTGCTCACGCACGTGACCAACACGATCGCGGCGATCGGGAAGGGCGCGCCGGTCGACCTCGTGTTCCAGTCGATCGCGGGCACCGAGAAGGCGAACGCGAGCTTCGGGATCTCGCTCGCGCTGCTCGGCGAGGCGCGCGAGGCCGCGCTGTCGCTCAGGCGCGGCACCGTCGGCGACAACCTGATGTACTTCGAGACGGGCCAGGGCAGCGCGCTGTCGGCGAACGCGCACCACGGCGTCGACCAGCAGACCTGCGAGGTGCGGGCGTATGCGGTCGCGCGCAAGTTCGAGCCGTTCCTCGTGAACACGGTGGTCGGCTTCATCGGGCCCGAATACTTGTACGACGGCAAGCAGATCATCCGCGCGGGGCTCGAGGATCACTTCTGCGGCAAGCTGCTCGGCGTGCCGATGGGCTGCGACATCTGCTACACGAACCACGCGGAAGCCGACCAGGACGACATGGATACGCTGCTGACGCTGCTGGGGGCGGCCGGCATCAACTTCATCATGGGGATTCCGGGCGCGGACGACGTGATGCTGAACTACCAGAGCACGTCGTTCCACGACCAGCTCTACGTGCGCGAGGTGCTCGGCCTGCGCCGTGCGCCCGAGTTCGAGGAATGGCTGGAGACGATGGAGATCGCCGACGCGCACGGCACGCTGCGCGCGGCGACGGCACGCGTGCCGCTGCTCGCGGGCGCGAACGACTGGATGGGGGTGTCCGCATGAGCGACGCCGTCGAGAAGAACCCGTGGGCGCAGCTGAAGTCGTTCACGAACGCGCGGATCGCGCTCGGCCGCGCGGGCAACAGCTTGCCGACCGCGCCGCTGCTGGCTTTCAACCTGTCGCATGCGCAGGCGCGCGACGCGGTGCACCAGCCGCTCGACGTGGACGCGTTGCGGCGCGAGATCGAGGCGGCCGGCCTGCTGCCGACGCTCGGCGTGCAGAGCGCCGCGCCGGACCGCGATCATTACCTGCGCCGGCCCGATCTCGGCCGCAAGCTGTCCGACGACAGCCGCGGGCTGCTGGCCGGCTACGGGGCGGCGCTCGACGATGCGCCCGATGTCGTGTTCGTGGTCGGCGACGGGCTGTCGGCGTTCGCGGCCGCGAAGCAGGCGCTGCCGCTGTTGCAGGCCGTGCGGCCGCGGCTCGACGCGGACGGCTGGCGGATCGGCCCGGTGGTGGTCGCGACGCAGGCGCGCGTCGCGCTCGGCGACGAGATCGGCGAGCTGCTGCGCGCGAAGGTGGTCGCGATGCTGATCGGCGAACGGCCCGGGCTCAGCTCGCCGGACAGCCTCGGCGTGTACCTGACGTGGGCGCCGAAGGTCGGCTGTCACGACGCGCTGCGCAACTGCATTTCGAACGTGCGGCCCGAAGGGCTGCCGCACGCGGCCGCCGCGCACAAGCTGCATTACCTGATGACGCATGCACGCCGCCTCGGGCTGACGGGCGTCGGGCTGAAGGACGACAGCGACGCGCTGCCGCCGCCGGCTGAAGCGGAGCGGATCGGCGCGACTACCTGAACAGCCGTTCGCACAGGAAATCGACGAACACGCGCAGCTTCGGCGACAACTGCCGGCTCGACGGCCACACGATCGAGAACTGCCCCGGCGCGATCCGGTAGTCGTCGAGCACGGTGACGAGCGCGCCGTGTTCGAGCGCGTCGCGCGCGAGGAAGTCGGGCATGTAGCCGATGCCGAGCCCCGCGAGCACGGCGCCGCGCAGCGCCTCCATGTTGTTGCAGGTCATCGCGGTGCGCAGCGTGAGCGGCGTGCCGTCGTCGGCCGCGAGCGCCCAGTCCTGCAGCTTGCCGGTGGTCGGGAAGCAGTAGCGCACGCAGTCGTGCGCGTCGAGGTCGCGCGGCGTGCGCGGCGTGCCGGCCTGCGCGAGATACGCGGGCGTCGCGCACAGCACGAACGCGAACGGGCCGAGCCGCCGCGACATCAGGCTCGAATCGGACAGCGGGCCGCTGCGGATCGCCGCGTCGAATCCGCCTTCGACGACGTCGACCATCCGGTCGTTGAAATCGAGATCGAGTTCGACGTCCGGATAGCGCTGCCGGAATTCGGGCAGCACCGGCAGCAGGAAGCGGTAGCCGATCACCGGCAGGCTCACGCGCAGCTTGCCGCGCGGGCGCTGCGCGGACGCAGTCACGGTCGCCTCCGCGTCGCGGAAATCCTCGAGGATGCGCTGGCAGCGCTCGTAGAAATGCCGCCCCTCGTCGGTGAGCGTCACGCGCCGCGTCGTGCGGTTGAACAGCCGTACGCCGAGCGACTGCTCCATTTTCGCGATGGTCTTGCCGACCGCCGACGCCGAGATGCCGAGCGCGCGGCCGGCCGCGACGAAACTCAGCGCTTCGGCGGTGCGGACGAATGCGACGATGCCGGTGAGGTTTTCCATTGAATCGAACGGCGTGCGGCGACGCACGCGGCCACGTGAATTGCGGAATTTTAGTCCGTTATATGCGGAACTTCGCGTGGTTTTTCGCGGATTGAATCCGATTTATCTTCTGTCGCTCCGATGGCGCATCCGCGCCGGCTTTTGAAGGAGCGATGATGGATCACCCTGTTTCGGCCAATTCGGCGCTGGCGGCGCGCCGGCGCGCGTGGGTGCTGGCCGCCGTCTGCATGGCCGCGGTGGCGCTGCCGCTGTCGTTTTCGGGCGGCGCGGTCGCGACGCCGGCGATCGGCCGCGACCTGCACGGCAGCCCGGTTGCGATGAACTGGATCACCAACGCGTTCATGCTCGCGTTCGGCAGCTTCCTGATGGCGTCGGGCGCGCTCGCCGACCAGTTCGGCCGCAAGCGGCTGTTCGCGATCGGCGTCGGCGGCTTCACGCTGATGTCGGTCGCGCTCGCGTTCGCGCCGTCGATGCTCGCGGTCGATCTGCTGCGCGCCGCGCAAGGGCTCGCGGCGGCCGCGGCGCTGGCCGGCGGCACGGCCGCGCTCGCGCAGGAGTTCGACGGCGCGGCGCGCACGCGTGCATTCAGCCTGCTCGGCACGACGTTCGGGATCGGCCTCGCGTTCGGGCCCGTGCTCGCCGGCGGCCTGATCGGGCATTACGGCTGGCGCGCGATCTTCGTGACGAGCGCGGTGGCCGGCGTGCTGTCGCTCGCGTTCGGGCTGCCGCGCATGCACGAGTCGCGCGATCCGCACGCGACGGGGCTCGATTGGCCCGGCACGGCCGCGTTCACGGCCGCGCTGACGCTGTTCACGTTCGGCGTGATCGAGGCGCCCGCGCGCGGCTGGTCGAGCCCGCTCGTGATCGCGCTGCTGGCCGGCGCGGCGCTCGGCGCGTGTGCATTCGTGACGATCGAGACGCGCGTCGCGCGGCCGATGCTCGACCTGTCGCTGTTCCGCATCGCGCGCTTCGTCGGCGTGCAGGTGCTGCCGGTGTCGACCTGCTGCTGCTACATCGTGCTGCTCGTCGTGCTGCCGCTGCGCTTCATCGGCATCGACGGCTTCAGCGAGATCGACGCGGGCTGGCTGATGCTCGCGATCTCCGCGCCGATGCTGGTCGTGCCGCTCGGCGCGGCGACGCTCACGCGCTGGCTGTCGGCCGGCGTGATTTCGGGGCTCGGGCTGCTGGTCGCGGCGGCCGGGCTCGTATGGCTCGGCATCGCGCTGCGCGGCGGCGCGGGGCCGGCGGCGATCGCGCCGATGCTCGCGATCGGCGTCGGCGCCGGCATGCCGTGGGGGCTGATGGACGGGCTGTCGGTGAGCGTCGTGCCGAAAGAGCGCGCGGGGATGGCGACGGGCATTTTCAGCACGACGCGCGTGGCCGGCGAGGGGATCGCGCTGGCGATCGTCGGCGCGGTGCTGGCCGCGCTCGCGCAAGCGGGGCTGGCGCACGCGGCAGGGGCGGCCGGCACGCCGGACGCGACGCTGCGGGCCGCCGCGCGGCTTGCGACCGGCGATCTCGCGGGCGCGGCTGCCGCGTTGCCGGCCGTCGGCCGTGCGGCGTTGATCGCGAGCTACGCGCACGCGTTCGACCGGCTGCTGAACGGGCTGGCCGTCGTCACGGTGCTGTGCGCGGCGGTGGTGTTCGGGTTTCTCGGCGGACGGCCGGCCGCCGACGAAACGGGTGACGAGGCGGACGGCCGCGCGCACGCCGATACGTCGGCACGCAGCCGGGTCGAACCGGCCGGTGCGCAGACGCACGGGCGGTGACGTTGCATCGTGGCGCTTCGGCACTTCGGCACTTCGGCACTTCGGTGCTTCGGCGGTTCGGCGGTTCGGCACTTCAGTGCTTCGGGCCATCGGCACGTCGGCGCATCGGCGCATCGGCACGTCGGCGCTTCGACGCTTCGGGTCATCGGCGCTTCGGCACCTCGACATTCCAGTAGGCGCAGCCGTCGTGCCCGCATGGTCCGTCGGTCAGCGCATCACCCGCCGCGCGTCACGCCAGCACGAGCGGCGGCAGGGTTGCATCCGCGCGCGCCTGCGCGCACTCCACGTCGATCACCAGATAGCGCAACGCATCCGGCCACAGGCGCGCGTGCCGTTGCGCATCCTCGTCGAGCGTCGCGCGGCCCTGCACGAGCCAGGTCGTCTGACGCACGAAATCGACGAACAGCAGCGCGATGGCCGGATTCACGAGCAGGTTGCCGATCGTGTTGAGCAGGTTGTTGCCTGCGAAGTCGGGCAGCACCAGCGTGCGGCGGTCCGGGATATCGACGAGCGGCGCGAACGAGCCGTCGGCGCGCGGCTGGAGGCCGCGGTAAGAACAGTCGGCGTTGCCGGCCGTGTCGGCGGTCGCGACGATCAGGAAAGCCTGCTCGCGGATGAATGCGATGGCGTCGTCGGTCAGGGGGCCGCGATCGGTCATGGTGTCGGTCGGCGTGTGCGCCGTGCGTGGGGATCCGCGATCCGCACGCAAGCGACATGCCATGCGGCGCGGCGCGCATTCGCGGCAACGCACCGCCGCCCACTGTGGAAATTCCGAACACCGGCCCCATCGCTGCGCAACCGCGGTGTTCAGAATCGGTACACCTGCCGTGTTGCGTGCGTGAACACCGCACGGAGCGAGCGCGCGCCGGCCGCGATCGACGTGCACCCGTTCCGTTTGGCACGCATGTTGCGTAAACGGGACCAGCGCATTCCAACCGGCGCTGTACTCACACAAGCACGATGAACAGGAGACATGTATGAACCCGTTTGACCTGAAGCAACTGGGCCTCGACGTCGAATACCCGTACCGTCAGCAATACGACAACTACATCGGCGGCAAGTGGGTGGCGCCCGTGAAGGGCGAGTATTTCGAGAACGTGTCGCCGATCAACGGCCAGCCGTTCTGCCGCGTGCCGCGCTCCGGCGCCGACGACATCGAGCTGGCGCTCGACGCCGCGCATGCGGCGCGCCGCAAGTGGGGCAAGACGTCGGTCGCCGAGCGCGCGAACCTGTTGCTCGCCGCCGCCGACCGGATGGAAAAGAACCTGAAGCTGCTGGCCGTGGCCGAGACGATCGACAACGGCAAGCCGCTGCGCGAAACGATGGCGGCCGACCTGCCGCTCGCGATCGACCACTTCCGCTATTTCGCGGGCTGCATCCGCGCGCAGGAAGGCGGCATCTCCGAAATCGACGACAACACCGTCGCGTACCACTTCCACGAGCCGCTCGGCGTGGTCGGCCAGATCATCCCGTGGAACTTCCCGCTGCTGATGGCCGCGTGGAAGCTCGCGCCGGCGCTCGCGGCCGGCTGCTGCGTCGTGATGAAGCCGGCCGAGCAGACGCCCGCATCGGTGCTCGTGCTGATGGAACTGATCGGCGACCTGTTCCCGGCCGGCGCGATCAACATCGTGAACGGCTTCGGCAAGGAAGCGGGCGAAGCGCTCGCGACCAGCAAGCGGATCGCGAAGATCGCGTTCACGGGCTCGACGCCGGTCGGCAAGCACATCCTGCGCGCGGCGGCCGACAGCCTGATCCCGTCGACGGTCGAACTGGGCGGCAAGAGCCCGAACATCTTCTTCGCCGACGTGCTCGACCAGGACGACGCGTTCCTCGACAAGGCGCTCGAGGGGCTCGCGATGTTCGCGCTGAACCAGGGCGAAGTGTGCACGTGCCCGTCGCGGATCCTGATCCAGGAATCGATCTACGAACGTTTCATCGAGAAGGCCGTCGCGCGCGTCGAGCGCATCAAGGCCGGCCACCCGCTCGACCTGCAGACGATGATCGGCGCGCAGGCGTCGCAGCAGCAGCTCGACAAGATCCTGTCGTACATCGACATCGGCCGCGGCGAGGGCGCGCAATGCCTGACCGGCGGCGAGCGCACGGCGCCGGCCGCCGAACTCGGCACCGGCTACTACGTGAAGCCGACGATGCTGCTCGGCAACAACAAGATGCGCGTGTTCCAGGAAGAGATCTTCGGGCCGGTCGCGTCGGTGATGACGTTCAAGGACGAGCAGGAAGCGATCGAACTCGCGAACGACACGTTCTACGGGCTCGGCGCCGGCGTGTGGACGCGCAACGGCACGCGTGCGTACCGGATGGGCCGCGAGGTCGAGGCCGGCCGCGTGTGGACCAACTGCTACCACCTGTACCCCGCGCATGCGGCGTTCGGCGGCTACAAGCAGTCGGGGATCGGCCGCGAGACGCACAAGATGGCGCTGTCGAACTATCAGCAGACGAAGTGCCTGCTGGTCAGCTACCAGGCCGAGGCGCTCGGGTTCTTCTGATCGCCGCTGCCGCGGCGGCGTGCCGGGGGCCGGTTGGGCCCGGCGCGTCGCCCGGTTCGATTTCCCTGTTCGACAGTCGGCGTCGGTTGCGTTTTCGGCGGCCGGCGCCGGCAACGCTGCCGGCCGTCGCGCATGCGCGACGGCACGGTGCACCGACGCATGTGACGACTCCCGGCATGGCAGAACCACCCCGATCCTTTCCGCGTCACCCGGTATTCCATCCGGGCGAACTCGACGCGCAACACCGCTTCGGCGTCGCCGACGAAGCCGAGCGAATGAGCGACGCCGTGACCACGCGGCTGAGCATCGGCGTACGGCAGTTCGTCGAATCGCAACCGTTCATGTTCGTCGGCACGGCGTCCGGCGCGGGTGCGTCGATGATCTGCGACATCGTGCAGAGCCGGCGCGACGCGAACGGCGATCTGCTGCCGGTGGTGCGCGTGATCGATACGAAGACGCTGCGGTTCGCGTTGCCCGCCGCGCATGATGGTGGCGGCGGCTGGATCGACGCGGCCGCCTGCGACGGCAGCGGGGTTGGGTTGCTGTTCGTCGATTTCGTGCGCGGCCTGCGCTACCGGATCAACGGTCGCGCCACGCTGCGCGCCGATTTGCCGGAAGCGGACGCGGCGCCGTGGGCGGCGGGCAGCGCGATCGTCGAACTGGCGATCGCACAGGCATACGGCAATTGCGGCACGCGGGTCGTGCGGCTGAAGCCGGCCCGGTAGCCGGCATCCGGACGCGGGCGTCCGGGCGTCGGCATCCTGGCGTCGGCATCCGTGCGCGGGCGGCGGCGCGCATGCGCGGTCGCCGCGCGGATCGCACCGGCGGCGTGCGCGACATGCCGCCTTCGGGTGCGCCCGCATGGCGCGCATCGGCCGGACAGCGTGGAATGGCGGGGGCGCGCCGGGCCGTGCGGTTCGGCACGGGACTTGCGTGATACGCAGGGTTCCGCGCAGGTGAGGGAGGACACGATGGATCAACACGTGGCGGGTACGGAAGAACCGACCGCCGAAGACACGCGGCGCAGTGCGCAGGGCGACGACGCGTTCGCCGGGCAGGCCGTCGTCAGCGTCGCGCACGATGCGGACGAGCAGGCGCGCAACCTGATCGGCTGGCGGCAGACCTACGACCAGCTCGCGGCCGGCCGCTTCGTCGGCACGCTGACCGAGCTGCCTCTCGACACGATGAAGCTGTTTCGCGAATCGACCAGCCACCTGCTGCGCCAGGCGTGCGAAGTGCGCGGCGACGCGTACTGGTTCGGCATCCCGCTCGTGTGCGACGGCTCGGCGCGCGTCGATGCGTGCCGCATCGGCCCCGGCGCACTCGCGTTCCGGCCCGGCAACGTCGAATTCGAACTCGTGACGCCCGCGCAGTTCTCGATCTACGGCGTCGTCGTGCGCGGTGACGTGCTGCGCCGCTATGCGGAGGAAGTCGAGCGTCGCGCGCTCGACGAGCGGCTGTTCACGCAGCGGGTGATGCAGGTCGGCGACGCGCGGCTCGCGCGCCTGTGCGCGCTGCTCGGCCGCCGGCTCGACGGTGCGGTGGCGATGGCCGGCCCGCTGCCCGATGCGCAGCGCGACGACCTGCAGGCCGAAGTGCTGGCCGCGCTGTTCGACGCGTGCGCGCAGCCGGCCGACGACGGCAGCGGCAGTGCGCCGTCGACGCGCCGCTGGCTCGTCGACCAGGCGCGCGACTACGTGCTCGCGCACCGCACGCGCCCGGTCGGCGTGCCCGAGCTGTGCGAGCAGTTGCACGTGAGCCGGCGCACGCTGCAGTACTGCTTCCAGGACGTACTCGGGATGGCGCCTGCGACCTACCTGCGCACGCTGCGGCTGAACGGCGCGCGGCGCGACCTGTGCGGGCGCGCGGCCGGCTCGGTGCAGGACGTCGCGGAGGCATGGGGCTTCTGGCATCTCAGCCAGTTCGCGACCGATTACAGGCGCCTGTTCGGCAAGCGGCCGTCGGAGACGCTGCGCGATCGCGCGTGAGATGCTCGGCCCGGTGAGCCGGGCGGCCGGTGCGGCGCGCGCGGCGGGGGCTGGCGCCGGGCGCGTGCTGCCGATTCGGTCGGTCCGCTCGCCGCCGCGCCGGCTTCGCTCAGATGGCCGTCGTCGCCGCGTCGCGCGGCGCGGGCCACGCCAGCGCGTCCCAGTCGATTGCGCGGTAAGCGGCTTCGACCGCCGCCAGATCGTCCGGCCGCTCGCTGCGATGCAGCCCGTGCAATTCGGCCGGCACGTCGAGCGTGACCGGCACGCAGTGCGGATAGTCGCGCACGCGCCATGTCGGCCCGATCGTCGTGAAGCACGCGAGCGTCGGCACGTCGAAACCGTCGGCGAGATGCACGGCCGCCGTGTCCGGCGCGAACAGCAGGCTCGCGCCCTTGATCCAGGCGATGAAGCGTGCGGTGTCGGTCGCGTCGCGGCTCACGTCCACGTAAGCGGGATGCGCGAGCGGGCCGAAGCCGACCACCGGCAGCCCGTAACGCTGCGCGAGCCGTTCCACGAACGCGACGCACAGTGCGGGCGGCATGCTGCGCACCGCGGTGCTCGCATTCGGGCAGAACAGCACGTACGGCCGCTGCCACGCGGCCGGCAGCGCGGGCAGCGGCAGCCGCGCGAGCCAGCGGTTGCGCTTCGCGGCGGCCGGCACGGCGGCCGGATCGACGCCGAGCGCGTCGAGGAAGAAATCGATCATGGGCAGCCGCGCGAATGCGGGCCAGTACAGGTGATTGCCGACGTCGATGCAGTGCGCGCCGGCGGGCAGCGCGTCGGCGGCGCACGGCAGCGTGCGTGACGGCGCGACGACGTCTGCCGCGAGCGCGTACAGCGCTTCGACATAGCGCGGCGCGCGCGCCGGCCGGTACAGCGTGAAGCGCAGGTCCGCATGGGCCGCACGCAGCGCGGCGAGGGCCGTCAGCCCGATCACCGAATCGCCGAGCGTGACGCCCATCCCGTTGATCACGTGCACGTGCTGTGCCTCGCCGTAATCGAGGCGGAACGGCCGGTGAGCGGCGTGCAGCAGGCCGAGCGCCGGCGCGGCCGGCACGTAGCCTTCGGCGCGCGCGTCGCCATGCTCGAGGTCGTACGGCGCGACGAGCATGCCGTCGGGCGCGAGCAGCGTGCCGGGGCAGGCCAGCGCGTCGTCGGGCGACAGCGCGGCGACGGGCGGCGTGGTGCGCATGTCCATCGTCATGCGCCGCGCGCGCGGCGGCCCTGCTCGCGAATCTGCTCGAGCGTCGCGGCCGGCGTGCTGGCGTCCTGCGGGATGCGAATCTCGATCACCGCGGGCAGCCCGCAGGTCAGCGCGCGCTCGAGCGCGGGCGCGAAATCGGCGGTGCGCTCGACCGTCTCGCCATGCGCGCCGAACGCACGTGCATACGCGGCGAAATCCGGGTTCGTGAGTCCCGTGCCGTGCACGCGCCCCGGGTAGTTGCGCTCCTGATGCATGCGGATCGTGCCGAAATGACCGTTATTGACGACGATCGCCACGATGTTCAGCCCGTATTGCATCGCGGTCGCGAGCTCGTTGCCGGCCATCATGAAGCAACCGTCGCCGGCGAGCGCGACGACGGCGCGCTGCGGATACAGCGACTTCGCGGCGAGCGCGGCCGGCAGCCCGTAGCCCATCGTGCCGCTCGTCGGCGCGAGCTGCGAACGGAAGTGCCGGTACGCGAAGTGGCGATGCAGCCAGATCGCATAGTTGCCCGCGCCATTGGTCAGGATCGCGTCGTGCGGCAGGCGCTCGCGCAACTGCACCATCACGTCGCCGAGTTGCACGTCGCCGGGCATCGGCAGTGGCGCATGCCATTCGCGGTACGCGCGGTGCGCGTCGGCGGCCGCGCCGGCCCACGCGGGCCGCGCGGGCGGTTCGAGCGCGGCCAGCGGCGCGGCGATCTCGGGCATGCCGGACACGATCGGCAGGTCGGCGGCGTACACGCGGCCGAGTTCGTCCGCGCCCTGATGCACGTGGATCAACGTCTGGCGCGTCTTCGGGATGTCGAGCAGCGTGTAGCCGCCGGTCGTCGCTTCGCCGAGGCGCGGCCCGATCACGAGCAGCAGGTCTGCGTCGCGGATGCGTTTCGCGAGCGCGGGGTTGATCCCGAGCCCGACGTCGCCCGCGTAGTTCGGGTGTGCGTTGTCGATCGTGTCCTGGAAGCGGAACGCGCACGCGACCGGCAATTGCCAGCGTTCGACGAAGGTGCGCAGGTTCGCGCAGGCGTCCGGCGTCCAGCCGCTGCCGCCGACGATCGCGAACGGCCGTTCCGCGCGCGCAAGCCGTTCGCGCAGCTCGTCGATCTGCGCGGCGGACGGCGCCGCCGCGATGCGTTTCGCGGCCGGCACGACGGGCTGCGGTGCGCATGCGTCGGACAGCACGTCCTCCGGCAACGCGAGCACGACCGGGCCGGGCCGGCCGGACGTCGCGACGTGAAACGCATGGCTCAGGTATTCGGGGATGCGGCGCGGGTCGTCGATCTGCGCGACCCATTTCGCCATCTGGCCGAACATCCGGCGGTAGTCGATTTCCTGGAAGGCTTCGCGGTCGAGGTGCTCGCGTGCGCACTGACCGACGAACAGGATCATCGGCGTCGAATCCTGGAACGCGGTGTGCACGCCGATCGACGCATGCGTCGCGCCCGGCCCGCGCGTGACGAACGCGATGCCGGGGCGGCCGGTCAGCTTGCCGACCGCTTCGGCCATGTTCGCGGCCGCCGCCTCGTGGCGGCAGACGACCGTCTGGATGCGGGCGGTGTCGTCCGCCAGCGCATCGAGCACGGCGAGGAAGCTCTCGCCCGGCACGCAGAACACGCGTTCGACGTGATTGGCGAGCAACGCATCGACGAGCAGTCGCGCACCGGTGGTGGCGCGCGGCTCGAGATCCTTGGAATGCGACATGGGCAGCCGTCTCCCTTGGGTAGCGGGACGTACAGCTTACGCCGGTTGGCCGGGCGCCGGTACGCCGGCCGCCGGTACGCCGGCCGCTGAAAAGTGTCGGAACGCTGGGAGGGTCGGGGAATGCGCGCCGGCTTCGGCTGGCCGAACGGCCGGCTTGTGCCCGCTTGCGCGACGGTGAAAAGTAAGCGCTACGGACGGCGACCCAGGCGCTTGCCTCGACGCGGAAAGCAGGCGATCGATCAAAAGACGCTGACGGAGCCGGTCGAAGCCGGCGCGGTGCGCGTCGCCCGCGTGGCCGGCTCGGCAGTCAACGGAAGACCTGTTATGTACACACATGGATTTACATCTAAGACCGCATCGTATAATGTACATACAACGTACATCCATGCGGAGATCGACATGCATACCACGAGGGTATTCCGGAACGGCAACTCGCAGGCCGTGCGGATTCCGGCGGACCTCGCCTACGAGCGCAGCGATATCGAACTGGAAATCGAGCGCGTCGGTGATGAAATCCGGATTCGGCCGATGCGGCGGCCGCTGACGCAGGTACTGGAGAAATTCGCGAAATTCGGGCCGGACTTCATGGCCGAAGGGCGTGGCGATCAGGAGCAGGCCGAACGCGAGGGTTTGTGATGCCGCGCTTCATGCTCGACACCAACATGTGCATCTATCTGATGAAGAATCAGCCGGAGCAGGTCGCGAAACGATTCGCGCAGTGCTACACGGGCGACGTCGTCATGTCGGCGATCACCTATGCGGAACTCGAGTACGGCGTGAGCGCATGTGCGAGCCCGGCCCGGGAGCGCCGCAATCTCGCCGCATTGATCGAGGATATTCCCGTCGCGCCTTTCGACGCCGCGGCCGCGCAAGCGTATGGCCCGGTCCGCGAGGCCACCCGCGAGCGGAAGAAGGATCACCTCGACAAACTGATCGCCGCGCATGCGGTGTCGCTCGATGTCGTCCTCGTCACCAACAACGAGCGGGATTTCGTCAGCTATCCGGGATTGCGGCTGGAGAACTGGCTGAACGACTAGCGCCGGGCGCCATGCCGGCGGCAATGCGGGACATCGGTCCGTCCCGCGTCGCCGCCGGGTTCGGCATCAGCATTCGACGATATTCACCGCCAGGCCGCCGCGCGACGTTTCCTTGTACTTCGTCTTCATGTCGGCGCCCGTCTCGCGCATCGTCTTGATCACCGAGTCGAGCGACACGTAGTGCGAGCCGTCGCCGCGCAGCGCCATGCGCGCCGCGTTGACGGCCTTCACCGACGCCATCGCGTTGCGCTCGATGCACGGGATCTGCACCATCCCGCCCACCGGGTCGCAGGTCAGGCCCAGGTTGTGTTCCATCCCGATCTCGGCCGCGTTCTCGACCTGCTGCGGCGTGCCGCCGAGCACGGCCGCGAGCGCGCCGGCGGCCATCGAGCACGCGACGCCGACTTCGCCCTGGCAACCGACTTCCGCGCCCGAGATCGACGCGTTGAGCTTGTACAGGATGCCGATCGCGGCGGCCGTCAGCAGGAAGTCGATCACGCCCTGTTCGTTCGCGCCGGGCGTGAAACGCGTGTAGTAATGCAGCACGGCCGGGATGATGCCGGCCGCGCCGTTGGTCGGCGCGGTGACGACGCGGCCGCCGGCCGCGTTTTCCTCGTTGACCGCGATCGCGTACAGGTTGATCCAGTCGACCATCGACAGCGGATCCTGCAGCGCGCGCTCCGGGTTGCCGGTCAGCGCGCGATACAGCTGCGGCGCGCGCCGCTTCACCTGGAACGGGCCGGGCAGGTTGCCGTCGGCGTCGGGATTGCCGATCCCGCAACCGCGCGACACGCACGACTGCATCACCGCCCAGATCTTCAGCAGCCCGTCGCGCGTCTCCTGCTCGGTGTGCCACGCGCGCTCGTTTTCCCACATCAGCTGCGCGATCGACTTGCCGGTCGATGCGGTCAGCGCGAGCAGCTCCGCGCCGGTGCGAAACGGGTGCGTCATCTGCTCGGCCGCGCTCAGTACCTTGGTGTTCGGCGCGCCGGCCGTCACGACGAAGCCGCCGCCGACCGACAGGTAAGTGCGCTCGACCAGCACCGCGCCGTTCGCGTCGCTCGCGCGCAGCTTCATCCCGTTCGGATGTTCGGGCAGCGCCTGGCGGTAGAACGCGATGTTCTCCTTCAGCACGAACGGCACCGGATGCGTGCCGAGCAGCGCGAGCTGCTTCGTTTTGCGGATGTCTTCCAGCCGCGCGTCGATCGTGTCGGGATCCACCGTGTCGGGCGCGTCGCCGAGCAGGCCGAGCATCACGCCGCGGTCGGTGCCGTGACCCTTGCCGGTGGCGCCGAGCGAGCCGTACAGCTCGACCTTCACGTGGGCCGTCGCGTCGAGCAGCCCGTCGCGCTCGAGGCCCTGGACGAACATCAGCGCTGCGCGCATCGGTCCGACCGTGTGCGAACTGGACGGACCGATGCCGATCTTGAAGAGGTCAAACACGCTGACTGCCATTTCGATACCTGCCTTGCGATAAGAATGAAGCTAGCGCGCCTGCAATGGCAGGCACGCGGCGAGCCATGCGGGCGGCGTTGGGGAAAGCTGCTGCGCGACGCGGGCATAGCGCCCGTCGAGCCGCGCGGCCAGATGAAAGAGTTCGGTGGCGTTTTTCGGGTCCCACTGCCCCGTGTAACCCGGCAGGCCGGCCTCGCGGCGCTTCGCGTCGAACGGCACCGGCGAATTCACGAATTCCTCGTGCGTTTTCTCGCCGAGCGCATACGGCACGAGCCAGTCGAGCGCGGCCGCGAGCGTCGCGCCGTTCGCGCCGCGCTCGCGCAGCCAGTTGCGGTTGAAGCGGCGCGCGGCGAGCGCGGCCGTCACCAGCGGCTGCAAATCGTAGACCGCGTAATGCAGCGCATCGCGTTCCTCGAAATCCCACGTCTTGCCGTCCGGGCCGATGTTGTCGGCGAGATGCTCGACGAACAGCCGCTGCGCGGCGTTCATCATCTTGCGGTCGCCGAGCGTGAACGCGGACAGCGCGATCAGCTTGATCCGGTGGCTCTGCCAGTTGTTGCGCCAGGTGCCGGTGAGCGGGCGCTTCTGCGTGTCGACCTGCGCGACATAGCCGGCGCCGAGCTTCGCGATGAACGTGGCCGCCGCGTTGCGCGTCTTCACCGGCAGCGCGCTCGCGGTCATGTCGTACGCGACGATCAGGCTGTCGAAGCGCGTCTCGTCGATCGGGTTGAAGCTCGGCTGATAGGTCGAGACCCACGCGGACAGGAAGCGGTCGACGAGTTGCAGGTAGCGCGGCGCGTTCGTCACGCGCCACGCGAGCGCCGCATCGCGCATCAGGTCCATGTCCTTGAGCGCGGCGGCACTCTGGTCGTAGATGCCTTCGTGCGGCAGCGTGCCTTCGGTGTGCACGCGCGCCATCGCCTTCGGCTGCTCGCCGATGCGCGCGTCGACGCTGCGGATCAGCGCCTGCACGCCGGGCTCAGCCTGCGTCGTCTCGCTCGCCTGCAGCGCCGGCGCCGCGCAGAAATTCATCGCCGCGTGCGCACGGCCGGACATGCCGAGGCCGGCGGCGGCCAGCGACAGCGACGCGACGAGCATCGGCACGGAACGGCCTGCGCGCGTGCGCGGCCGCCGCTCTGTTGCACCATGGCCCGGAAACATCGGACGCACCATGCGGAACTCCTTCATTGGCTGGATCGCGTGTGATGTTAGCCGGATTGGCGGATGAACGTGAACCGGTCGGCCCGACGAACGCAAAAACCGCACGCAACCGGGGTTGCGTGCGGTGCGGTCACCGTTGGCCGGCTCCGGGCGTGACGCGCGTTATGCGTAGTCCGACACCGGCACGCACGAGCAGAACAGGTTGCGGTCGCCGTACGCGTTGTCCGCGCGGCCGACCGGCGGCCAGTACTTGTTCGTGCCGAGCGATGCGACCGGGTACGCGGCCTGCTCGCGCGAGTACGCGTGCGGCCATTCGTTCGCGGTGACGACGGCGGCCGTGTGCGGCGCGTGACGCAGCGGGTTGTCCTCGCGATCGGCGCGGCCTTCCTCGACCGCGCGGATTTCCTCGCGGATCGCGATCATCGCGGCGATGAAGCGGTCGAGCTCTTCCTGCGATTCCGATTCGGTCGGCTCGACCATCAGCGTGCCCGGCACTGGGAAGCTCATCGTCGGCGCGTGGAAGCCGTAGTCCATCAGGCGCTTCGCGACGTCGTCGACGCTGATGCCGCTCGATTCCTTGATCGGCCGCAGGTCGAGAATGCACTCGTGCGCGACCAGCCCGCCCGGGCCCGAATACAGCACCGGGTAGTGCGGCGCGAGGCGCTTCGCGATGTAGTTCGCGTTGAGGATCGCGGTTTCGGTCGCAGCGGTCAGGTTCTTCGCGCCCATCATCGCGATGTACATCCACGAGATCGGCAGGATCGACGCCGAGCCGTACGGTGCGGCCGACACCGCGCCGATGCCGTCTTCGCTGCGTGCGTAGCCGGTCGAGCGCTGGTTCGGCAGGAACTTCGCGAGGTGCGCGCCGACCGCGACCGGGCCGACGCCCGGGCCGCCGCCGCCGTGCGGGATGCAGAAGGTCTTGTGCAGGTTCAGGTGCGACACGTCGCCGCCGAACTGGCCCGGCGCGGTCAGGCCGACCATCGCGTTCATGTTCGCGCCGTCGACGTACACCTGGCCGCCGTGCGCGTGCACGATCTCGCAGATCTCGCGGACGTTCTGCTCGAACACGCCGTGCGTCGACGGATACGTGATCATGATCGCCGCCAGGTTCTTCGAGTGCTGCTCGGCCTTCGCCTTCAGGTCGGCGATGTCGACGTTGCCCTGTGCGTCGCACGCGACGACCACGACCTTCATGCCGGCCATGTGCGCGGACGCCGGGTTCGTGCCGTGCGCGGATGCCGGGATCAGGCACACGTCGCGATGGCCTTCGCCGCGCGATGCGTGGTACGCGTGGATGATCAGCAGGCCCGCGTACTCGCCCTGCGAGCCCGCGTTCGGTTGCAGCGACACGGCCGCGTAGCCGGTGGCCGCGACGAGCATCTGTTCGAGCTGGTCGATCATCTCGCGGTAGCCGACGGTCTGCTCGGCCGGCGCGAACGGGTGGATCCGGCCGAACTCGGGCCACGTGACGGGCAGCATTTCCGACGTCGCGTTCAGCTTCATCGTGCACGAGCCGAGCGGGATCATCGAGCGGTCGAGCGCGAGATCCTTGTCCGACAGGCTGCGCAGGTAGCGCAGCATTTCGGTTTCGGAATGGTGGCGGTTGAACACGTGGTGCGTCAGGTACGCGCTCGTGCGCTCGAGGCCGGCCGGCAATGCGGCGACGCCGGCGAGACCTGCATCCAGCGCATCGACGGCCGGTGCGGTGCCGCCCGCGGCCTGCGCGAACACGTCGAGCAGATCGGCGAGGTCGTCGCGCGTCGTCGTTTCGTCGACCGACACGCCGACTTGCGTGTCGCTCACGCGGCGCAGGTTGATGCGCTTGCCCTTCGCGAATTCGTGGACCTGCGCGGTGCGTGCGCCGGTGTCGATCGTCAGCGTGTCGAAGAACGTATCGTTGACGGTCGCGAAGCCGAGCTGTTTCACGCCGGCGGCCAACAGCGCCGCGATGCGGTTCACGCGCAGTGCGATCGTCTTCAGGCCGTGCGGGCCGTGGTAGACCGCGTACATGCTCGCCATGATCGCGAGCAGCGCTTGCGCGGTACACACGTTCGACGTGGCCTTCTCGCGGCGGATGTGCTGTTCGCGCGTCTGCAGCGCGAGGCGCAGCGCGGGCTTGCCCTGTGCGTCGACGGTCACGCCGACGAGGCGGCCCGGCATCTGACGCTTGAATTCGTCGCGCACCGCGAGATACGCGGCGTGCGGGCCGCCGAAGCCCATCGGCACGCCGAAGCGCTGCGTGTTGCCGATCGCGACGTCCGCGCCCCATTCGCCGGGCGGCGTCAGCACGGTAAGCGCGAGCAGGTCGGCCGCGACGACCACGTGGCCGCCGGCCGCATGGATCGCTTCGGTGAGCGCGCGGTAGTCGCGCACGTCGCCGTTCACGCCCGGGTACTGCAGCAGCACGCCGAACGCGTTTGCCTGCGCCGCGTCGGCGGCCGGGCCCGTCTTGATCTCGATGCCGACCGGCAGCGCGCGCGTGCGGATCACTTCGAGCGTCTGCGGCAGCACGTCGTCGGCCACGTAGAACACGTTCGACGTCGGCTTGCCGGTGCGCTGCAGCAGCGTCATCGCTTCGGCCGCGGCGGTGGCTTCATCCAGCAGCGATGCATTCGAGATCGCGAGACCCGTGAGGTCGGCCACCATCTGCTGGAAGTTCAGGAGCGCTTCGAGGCGGCCCTGGGAAATTTCGGGCTGGTACGGCGTGTAGGCCGTGTACCACGCCGGGTTTTCGAGCACGTTGCGCAGGATCACGGCCGGCGTGTGCGTGTCGTGGTAGCCCTGGCCGATATACGAGCGGAACACCTGGTTCTTGTCCGCGAGCGCACGCAGCGCGGCGAGGGCTTCGGCCTCGCTCTTCGGCTGCGCGAAAGGCCCGAGCGGCAGCGTTTCGGCGCGGCGGATCGACGCCGGGATCACGGCGTCGATCAGGGCGGCGCGCGACGCGAAGCCGAGCGTGTCGAGCATGGCCTGCTGGCTGGCGGCGTCGGGGCCGATGTGGCGTTCGGCGAACGCGTCGTGCGTTTCGAGCGCGGCGAGCGAGAGGGGCGTGCGGTTCATCAGGCGGTCCGGGTGTTCGAGCTTCATGGCGTGACTCTGGTCCCGCGCGGGCCGACCGGCCGCGCGCGGTTCGGGTAAGGGAAATTAGTCGATCAGCTTGCCGTACGCTTCGGCATCGATCAGCTTGTCGGTCGATGCGCCGTCCGCGAGCTTGATCTTGAAGAGCCAGCTTGCGTACGCGTCGCTGTTGACCTGATCCGGCGCGTCGACGATCGCGCCATTGACTTCGACGATTTCGCCGGACACCGGCGAGTAGATGTCGGATGCCGCCTTCACCGATTCGACGACGCCGACGGCGTCGCCCGCCGTCACCGACTTGCCGACTTCGGGCAGCTCGAGGAAGACGATGTCGCCGAGCGTGCTCTGCGCGTGATCGGTGATGCCGACCGTCAGCGTGCCGTCGGCTTCGGTGCGGATCCACTCGTGTTCGTCGGTGTACTTCAGATCGGCCGGGACGTTGCTCATCGGATGCTCCTGGATAAAAAGGTGTGTTCGTTCTGCTGGCGCGCCGCCATGGTGCGCCGGATGGGGTTGCGCCGGGCGCCATCTCCCGGCTTGCCGGGAGGCGGCCCCGGCCGCTTCTCGGTCGTTACGCAGCGAGGACCTTGCCGTTGCGCACGAACGGCAGTTTTACCACGCGCGCGGGAAGATTCTTGTCTCGAATTTGCACCTGGACGGTGTCGCCGATCTGCACGGCCGCCGGCACGCGCGCGAACGCGATCGATTCCTGCATCGACGGCGAGAACGTGCCGCTCGTGATCTCGCCTTCGCCGTGCGGCGTGACGACCTTCTGGTGCGCGCGCAGCACGCCGCCCGCCTTGCCGTTTTCCTTCTGCAGGATCAGGCCGACGAACGCGGCGCGCGTGCCGTTGGCTTCCAGTGCGGCGCGGCCGACGAAGTCGCGCGGCGCGCTGAGGTCGACCGTCCAGGCGAGGCCCGCGTCGAGCGGGGAGACGGTGTCGTCCATGTCCTGGCCGTACAGGTTCATGCCGGCCTCGAGGCGCAGCGTGTCGCGCGCGCCGAGCCCGCACGGGCGCACGCCGTTTTGCTGCAGCGCATTCCACAGCGCTACGACGTGCACGGCCGGGACGATCACTTCGAAGCCGTCTTCGCCGGTGTAGCCGGTGCGCGCGACGGTGAGATCGCCGAACGGCGTGCCGGCGACCTGCGCGGCGTTGAACGGCTTGAGCTCGCTGGTGGCCGCGCGTGCGGACGGCACCGTCGCCCAGACCTTCTCGCGGGCGTTCGGACCCTGGACGGCGACGATCGCGAAATCGCGGCGCGGTGCGATCGTCAGGCCGTAGCCGCCTTGCTCGTTCAGCTGGTTGAACCACGCGATGTCTTTCTCGGCGGTGCCGGCGTTGACGACCACGCGGAAGAATTCTTCGGTGAAGTAATAGACGATCAGATCGTCGATGACGCCGCCCTGCGGGTTGAGCAGGCACGAGTAGAGCGCCTTGCCGGGCGTCTTGAGCTTGCCGACGTGGTTCGCGATCGCATGCTCGAAGAACGCGCGCACACGGCTGCCGGTGAAATCGACGACGCACATGTGCGACACGTCGAACATGCCGGCGTCGGTGCGCACGGCCGCGTGTTCTTCGATCTGCGAGCCGTAGTTGACGGGCATGTCCCAGCCGCCGAAGTCGACCATGCGGGCATTGAGCGCGCGGTGCGCGGCGTTGAGCGGGGTGTGATTCAGTGCAGTCATCGAGGCCTCAGGCAAGGCGCTTGCGCGCGGATCAGAACGGCCATGTGCCGACCGCCGCGGCCGATGGCCTCGAGCAATCCGGTACATGCCCCTCTGTCCTCGATACCTGAGAGATTGCGCTGCGGGCCAAGCCCGGCGAGCGCGCGCCCCTTCGGTGGGCAGCTTGCCCGCGCAGCCAATGTGCTGCGGGCTACTGCCGCTCTCCAGAGTGCGGGGAACGTATTGCGCGCGCAGTGCGCGGACGCGGTTCCCCGACGCGGTCGGTCCTTTTGCCTGAGAGTTTGCGGGTGTGCCCCTTCGGCGGCGCAACCGGTGTCGGAACACCCGGTCGCACGCTCTCCCGACGCGTGCGGGCGACTGTACGCGAGCGGGTGGGCATTGTCAATTTGGGCAAAAGAATGTCGCTTCGCGACAAGCGGCGGCCCTGGGCGCCGCCGCGTCATCCGCTCCGGCAGGTGCCAGCGTGTTACTCGCCGATCGCGCGTGCGGCCGTGTCGAGTTCCTGATTCAGCACCCGCTGTTCGTCGCCGGACAGGCCGCCGTTGTGCTGGGCCGCCATGTCGTTCGCTTCCTGGCGGATCACGTCGAGGCGGTGGTGCAACTGCGCGCCATACGGCGGCGGGTAGTAGCCGCCGTTCACGCGCGCGTCGATCCGCCGGTGCAGGTTGTCGATCCGGCCCTGGACCTCCTGCATGCGGTCGTTCGCGACGACCTGCGGATTCGGTCGGGGCGGGGGCGCCTGCCGGGCCGGCCGCTGCGGCTGCACGATGCAGGCCGCGAGCGAGGAAACCAGGACGCAGCATGCCGCTGCGCGAATCAACCGTTGCATCAAATTCTCCTGACGGATGGGTGTCGGATCGATTTTCGAGAAACGCGTCAGACCGGGCGACCGCTGACTTTCGTTCCCGCACCATTTGTAACGGAATGTTGAGACGCCATGCCGCCATGCCGCCATGCCGCCGAGCCGACGGGGCCGTGGGCGGCAGACGCTACGGTGCGTGGCGCGGGATGCCGGCCGGGTCGGCGCTCACTCGGCCGGCAACGATCAGACGATACGGCGCACGAACGGCAGCCGGCGGCCGTCGTGCTCGCTCTGCGCGGCGAGCTCGATGATCGTCATCACGTCGACCGCGTCCTGCGCGGTGACGGGGAACGGCGCGCCGTCGCGAATCGATGCGGCGAGCGCGCGGTAGAACTCCGCGTACTGGCCGTCGAGCGTCGGCACCGGACGTTCGACCTCGACGTCGCCGTCGAGCACGCGCAGCAGGCCGGGCGGATTGCCGCCGCCGAATTCGACGTCGTCGGCGGTGAGGCCCGCCTTGAGCTGGTCTTCCTGCGTGTCGAGCCCGAACTTCTGGTAGCTGCCGCGTGTGCCGTGCAGCGTGAAGCGCGCGGGCTCGATCGCCGACAGCGCGCTCGCATGCAGCGCGACGTCCTTGTCCGGATAGCCGAGCAGCAGGTGCACGAAATCGGGCGCCGTGCCGTTGTCGCGGCGCGTCTTGACGGTGGCGCTCACGGTGTCCGGCGTGCCGAACAGCGCGAGCGCCTGATCGATCAGGTGCGGGCCGAGGTCTAGCAGCAGGCCGCCGCCGCGGGCTGGCTCCTCGCGCCAGCGCGTGCGCGGCGTCGGCCGGAAGCGGTCGAAGTGCGACGCGAAGCAGGTGATGCGGCCGAGCTCGCCCGAATCGACGATCCGGCGCACGGTGAGGAAATCGCCATCCCAGCGGCGGTTGTGGAACGGCGCGAACAGCCGGCTGCGTGCGTTCGCGAGCCGCGCGAGCGCGAGCGCCTCGTCGGCGGTGAGCGTGACCGGCTTGTCGACGACCACGTGGCGGCCGGCTTCGAGCACCTGGCGCGCGAGCGTGAAGTGCGTGTCGTTCGGCGTGGCGATCACTACGCATTCGATGTCGTCGAGGCCGAGCAGCGTGTCGAGGTCGGGGACGATGCGCGCCCCCGGGTAGGCGGCGTGCGCGCGATCGGACTGACTCGTCGCGATCGCGGCGACTTCAGTGCGGCCGCTCGTGGCGATCACGGGCGCGTGGAACGTCGCGCCGGCGAAACCGAAACCCATCAAACCAATCCTGAGCAATGACGACATGGCAATTCCTGGCTGCGAAGGAAATTAAAGGATGGCGCGCCGAAACGGCACGAAGACGACCGGCTATTTTGGCATGGCGCCGCCGCTTGCACAGACGCGCCGGGCGAAACGCGCGAAGCGATGCGGCGTTTGCACAAGGAGTGCCGGCATTTTGCGCGGGTTGGGCGCCGTACGGCGTGACCACCCGGCGCGCGGTGCGCGGCGAGCCGGGGCGGCCAGCCTGCCCCGGCGCGGGCCGTCGCCGGCTACGCCGTCGCGCGGGCTGGCCGTCTCGAACTGCCGCGGCGCGACGCGGCGCCGGCGCATGTAACGCCCTCGCACGGACAGCAGCGGGCCGACGCTGGCGGCGGCGAGCAGGTATTCCATGAGATCGATCCGGTGACGCTCAGGTGAATTGAAGCGGGCCGGCGGGTGGCGCCGGGGAGTGCGTATTGTGTCCGATCGCAGCGCGGACGGGGCCGGATTGGCCGAACGGACAGGCGCGACCACGGCGAACGGACAGTGGGTGCCCGCCCGGCAAGCCTGCCGGCCCCTGCCCTGCGGCGCACCCGAAATACACGCCGCCGACGTGTTAACATGCGCGTCCTGCCCGCGTGTCCGCTAGCTTCGCCAGCCTGCCGCGCACGGCATCCTCCCCGGCGCTCCGCCGTCAACCAGCAACACCATCCGCCATCATGTCCGCAGGCCTCAATCCCGCTCAGAATGAAGCGGTGCGCTACCTCGACGGTCCCTGCCTCGTGCTCGCCGGCGCGGGCAGTGGCAAGACCCGCGTGATCACGCAGAAGATCGCGCACCTGATCGAAGCGAAAGGCTTCGAGCCGCGCCATATCGCCGCCGTCACGTTCACGAACAAGGCCGCCGCCGAAATGCGCGAGCGCGTGTCCAAGCTGCTGGAAGGCAAGACGCTCACCACGCCCGGCAAGGAAGGCCGCAAGGTGCCCGTCAACCAGCTCACCGTCTGCACGTTCCACTCGCTCGGCGTGCAGATCCTGCGCCAGGAGGCCGAGCACGTCGGCCTGAAGCCGCAATTCTCGATCATGGATTCGGACGACTGCTTCGGGATGATCCAGGAGCAGCTCGGCACGACCGACAAGGGCCTGATCCGCAAGATCCAGAGCATCATCTCGCTGTGGAAGAACGGCCTGATCATGCCCGACGAGGCGATGGCGATCGCGGCCAACGAGGACGAGCACCAGGCCGCGCTGGTCTACCGCAACTACGTGGCGACGCTGCATGCGTACCAGGCGGTCGATTTCGACGACCTGATCCGCCTGCCTGCCGAGCTGTTCGCGAAGAACGAGCAGGTGCGCGACCGCTGGCAGAACAAGCTGCGCTACCTGCTGATCGACGAGTACCAGGACACCAATGCATGCCAGTACGAGCTGCTGAAGCAGCTCGCGGGCCCGCGAGCCGCGTTCACGGCGGTCGGCGACGACGACCAGGCGATCTACGGCTGGCGCGGCGCGACGCTGGAGAACCTCGCGCAGCTCGGCAAGGATTTCCCGAAGCTGCACGTGATCAAGCTGGAGCAGAACTACCGGTCGACGGTGCGGATCCTGACCGCCGCGAACAACGTGATCGCGAACAACCCGAAGCTGTTCGAGAAGAAGCTGTGGTCCGAGCACGGGATGGGCGATTCGATCACCGTCACGGCGTGCAATGACGAGGAACACGAGGCCGAATCGGTCGTGTTCCGGCTGTCCGCGCACAAGTTCGAGCGGCGCGCGCAGTTCCGCGACTACGCGATCCTCTACCGCGGCAACTTCCAGGCGCGGATTTTCGAGCAGGTGCTGCGGCGCGAGCGGATCCCGTACGTGCTGTCGGGCGGCCAGTCGTTCTTCGACAAAGCCGAGATCAAGGATCTGTGCGCGTACCTGCGGCTGATCGCGAACGCCGACGACGATCCCGCGTTCATCCGCGCGGTCACGACGCCGCGCCGCGGCATCGGCAACACGACGCTCGAGGCGCTCGGGTCGTTCGCGGGGCAGGCGAAGGTGTCGCTGTTCGAGGCCGTGTACATGGGCGGGATCGAGGCGCGGCTGTCGGCGCGCCAGATCGAGCCGCTGCGCATGTTCTGCGACTTCATCCAGCGCCTGACCGAGCGCGCGGACAAGGAGCCCGCGACCGTCGTGCTCGACGACATGATGGAGGCGATCCACTACGAGGCGTACCTGTACGACGCGTTCGACGAGCGGCAGGCGCAGTCGAAGTGGCAGAACGTGCTCGAATTCCTCGAATGGCTGAAGCGCAAGGGCACGAAGCCCGAGACGGAAGCCGTCGACGGCGAGGCCGACGGCTTCCACAACGCGGACGGGCTCGCCGATACCGGCAAGAACCTGCTCGGCCTGATCCAGACCGTCGCGCTGATGTCGATGCTCGAAGGCAAGGACGAGGATCCGGACGCCGTGCGGCTGTCGACCGTCCACGCGTCGAAGGGGCTCGAGTATCCGCACGTGTTCCTGGTCGGCGTCGAGGAAGGCATCATGCCGCACCGCGGCGGGAGCGAGGACGACGGCCCGATCGACAACGAACGGATCGAGGAGGAGCGCCGGCTGATGTACGTCGCGATCACCCGCGCGCAGCGCAGCCTGCACCTGAACTGGTGCAAGAAGCGCAAGCGGGCGCGCGAGACGGTCGTGTGCGAACCGTCGCGGTTCATTCCCGAGATGGGGCTCGACGAAGCGCCGCCGCCGACGCCGGAAGAGGCGCCGATGTCGCCGAAGGACCGGCTCGCGAGCCTGAAAGCGTTGCTGCAGAAGTGACGCGGCGCCGCTGTGCGCCCGACGGCGCGACGAACCGGCCGCACGAAAACGAAACCCCCGCGAAGCGCGTGCGTCGCGGGGGTTTTTTACGGATGGCCGAGCGGGAGCGTTACTTCACCGCGTTGACCATGTAATCGACGGCCGCCTTCACGTCGGCATCCGACGCGTTCGATCCGCCCTTCGGCGGCATCGCACCCTTGCCGTGCAGCGCGTAGTTGTAGACCGTATCCATCGAATCCTTCAGGCGCGGCGCCCAGTCTTCCTTGCTGCCGAACTTCGGTGCGCCGAGCACGCCGGCCGCGTGGCAGGCCTGGCAGGTCGACGCGTACAGCGCCTTGCCGGCCGTTGCCGCATCGGCGCCGGCCGGGGCGGCCGCGGGCTTTTCGCCGGCCTTCGGGATCGCGGCGATCGCCGCCATGGCGGCGGCGGCCTGCGCGTTCGACGCGTCGGCGCCCGACGCGGGTGCGCCGCTGGCGGGCTGCGCCGCATTGGCGGCCGGTGCGGCCGGTTCGGGGAAGTTCGCGCCGTCGTTGTTCGCCATGTAGACGATCGCGCGCGCGATTTCATAGTCGCTGACGTCGTCGGGGCTCGTGCCGCCGCGCGCCGGCATCGCGCCCTTGCCCGCGAGGGCCGTCTTCAGCAGCGTGTCGAAGCCTTGCGAGATGCGCGGCGCCCAGTCGTCCTTGTTGCCGAACTTCGGCGCGCCGGCGGCGCCGGTGCCGTGGCAGGTTACGCAGACGGCCTTGTAGACTTCCTCGCCCGTCTTGTACGTGCGGGGCGCGTTGGCGTCCTTCACGTCGACCTTCGCGATCGGGGCGATACGTGCGGCGACCTGCTCGTCGGACAGCGCGTCCGTGCCGGCGCCGGAACGGAACGCATGGTTCGCGTAATTGGCGAACAGGACGATCAGGACGATCGGAATCGCGAACGACGCGATGATGACGGCAATCAGCTGCCCAGGGGTTTTGACGGGAGATTCGTGGGGTGCTTCGCTCATGCTTGCCTCGTCTCCGTGAATAGGAATTGTGAGCGCGGTGCAACGGCAAAATGGCAGTCCAATGAAGCACGGACGATTATAGACGGAACGTTTACATCACGGCGAGCGATGCGATGGCGCGTGTTTACCCGCACGCAGGCTCGCCCGACGGCGATTCGGCGGGCGAGGTGGACGCGTCATGGGAAACCGGGTATCCTTGCCGTCTTGCCAATCGTGGGCGGCCTGTATATGGGGTCGCTTCACTGTCTCACGCGCCCGTAGCTCAATGGATAGAGTACTGCCCTCCGAAGGCAGGGGTTGCTGGTTCGATCCCAGCCGGGCGCGCCAAGTCTAGTCAGGCTTTCAGCGGTTTCCTCCCTTCGTCGGACAGACTCATTGCAGCTAAATTGCAGCTAGCATCGGCGCCGGCTCGGCCGTCAGCGGCCTGACCCAATGCGCCAAGTGATCGGCTGACAGGTGCGCGTACCGCTGCACCATTTCCAGCGTTTCCCAGCCGCCCAGTTCCTTCAACACCTGTAGCGGCGTGCCGCGTTGGGCGACACTGTTTATGCAGACTCGGCCGCTTGAGGCGGCGATGTCGTTCTGGACCGGCATGTTGCAGTTCCCCGCGTTTGAATCGTCACGCCACAGGCTTGCCACTGCTTCCTGTCGACGAATAATGAGCGTTTTAAATGCTAGTTTTCCATTATTTGGGAAAGAAAATTGGCCTCCTAGACTCTTCATACGTCCTCCTCGTGCCTGAGTACGGACGGTTCCTTGCCCCGGTCACGGTCCCCCTGTGGCCGGGGGTTTTTGAATCGAGGCTTGGCTTGTTGCGACGAGGTGCAGACGCCGAGATGTGGACTATGCATGGGGCCTGCGGGACGCAGCCGAGCCCTTGGCGACGTCGGCGCGGAACCCATATGCGCAATTGTGACCCGCCTCGTCTGCCCGCAAAAACGAGCGATTTTTATGCACTCATGCGCCCGGCGCTCGGGGGCCGTCTGGCGCGGGCTGCGCGGAGATTGGCGGGCCGATTCCTTGACGTACTTTTATGCGCCTTGGTTATGCAGTCTCGATAGCGTTGCTCGCGCCACAACCCAATGCTGGTTTTCCGGCTGGTCACTTTGCGGGTTTTGCCGTGTCTCGTCGCTCGATAGCCTCTCGTTTGCTCTCCGGCAGTCGTTCATAGAGCGCGTCGACTTCACGCGGATCCGTGATCATCGTCGTCCCGAACGTCAAGTTAACGGGGTGCACACTTTCGTTTCCGATTACGCGGACAATGTCCAGGGCGCGCTGGATCTTGGGCCTCAGTCCCTTTTGTACGAGAGACGCGATGTCTGAATCGATGTGCTTCCCTGATTCGCCGAGCGGGACATACAACTTCGGTACGGCGAGACGACGCATCGGAGGCCGGGCACGCGCCGGGCGGCCGGTCCATCGCCCGAACAGCCGCGCGGAATGGGCTCACATCACCGCATCGCATGCATGCGCGCTTCGGTAACCTGTCGATCGACGCTTCCCGTGCCGAAACGGTTGTCCGGTCGCGACATGCGACGCGCGTGCCGGGCCGCCGCCTCGACGGCCGGACGCGATGAATGTCCGCCGCCTTGCCCAGCCTTTCATGACGACGCTTGCTTCCGACGAATCCGCGTGCGTTCAACACGCCGCGACCTTGTGCCAGAACGGACGGTTTGCCGACGCGCTATCGCGCGTCGCGCCGCTGCTCGATGCGCCTGCGGCGGACGTCGCGGCTCTGCACGTCGCGGCCGTGTGCGCGCTGGGCCTGAACCGGTTGGCCGACGCCGAGGCATGGTGGCGGCGCGCGATCGATGCCATGCCGGTGTTCGATCCGCCGTACGAAGGCCTTGGCGCGCTATTTGTGTCGCAGGGGCGGCTGCTCGAGGCGGAGGCGGTCGGCCGCCGGCAATTGGCGTCCGTCACGCCGCTACGCGCGTCGCACCATCACCGGCTCGGCAAGGTGCTCGAAGCGCTCGGCCGGCTCGACGAGGCCGAACAGGCATTCGGGCAGGCACTGTCGATCGAGCCGCGGTCACCCGACGTGCTGACCGATCTCGGCAACCTGCTTCGCGTCCTCGCCCGGCCGGCGGAGGCCGAGCTCGCGTACCGGCTCGCGATCGCCGTTCGTGCCGACCATGTGCTCGCGCACGCGAATCTCGGCGCGATCCTCGTCGACATGCAGCGGCTGCCGGAAGCGGAGGCGGCCAGCCGGCAGACCATTGCGCTGTGTCCGGATCATCCGGAAGCGCATTACAACCTCGGCATCGCGCTGCAGAACCTCGACCGCCTGCCCGAAGCGGAAGCGGCCTATCGCGACGCCATCCGCTGCCGGCCCGACCTGCCGCAGGCGCACAACAATCTCGGCTGCGTCCTGCGTGCGCAGGGCCGCCACGACGAAGCGGCCATCGCGTTCGCCGACGCGCTGGCGCTCGCGCCGCAGATGGCCGAAGCGCACTACAACCTCGGCACGGCGTTCGCGCATGCGGGCCGCCTCGACGAAGCCGAGCGCGAATACCGCCGCGCGCTCGAGCTGCGCGCCGACTACGACGACGCGCGCTTCGGGCTGGCGACGCTGCTGCTCAGCCGCGGACGGTTCGAGGAAGGGTGGCGCCGCTACGAATCCCGCTACGAGCAGTCGACGTTCGTGCATCGCCGGACCCGCGAGGTGCTGCGGTGCGCGCAATGGCAAGGCGAGCCGCTGGCCGGCAAGACGTTGCTGGTCTGGCAGGAGGACGGCCTCGGCGACATGCTGCAGTTCAGCCGCTATTTCGCGGAATTTCGCGCGCGGCGGGCGGCGCGCGTGGTGTTCGCGTGCCAGCCGGCGCTGCATCGGCTGATGGAGACGGTCGACGGCGTCGACGCGGTGCTCGATCACGAGACGGCCACCGCGCAGGCCGCGCAATTCGATTACTGGACGAGCCTGTTGAGCGCGCCGATGCATGCCGGCACGACACTCGACACGATTCCGCCGCCGGTGCGGTTCGTCCCCGATCCGGCGCGCGTCGCCCGCTGGGGGGCGCGACTCGATGTGCTGCCGGCCGGCCCGCGTATCGGCCTCGTGTGGAAAGGCAATCCGAAGCATCACAACGATGCGCACCGCTCGCTGCCGTCGCTGGCGTTGCTGACGCCGCTGTGGAGCGTGCCGGGCGTGAATTTCGTGAGCTTGCAGAAGGGGCAGGGCGAGGACGAGGCGCGGCATCCGCCGGGCGGCTTGCCGTTGCTGCACCTGGGCTCGGAGATCGACGATTTCGCCGATACGGCCGCGATCGTCGCGCAACTCGATCTCGTGGTGTCCGTCGACACGTCGACCGCGCATCTGGCCGCATCGCTCGGCAAGCGTTGCTGGGTGCTGCTGCCGAATCAGGACGTGGACTGGCGGTGGATGCACGACCGTGAGGATTCGCCGTGGTATCCGGGCACGGTGCGGCTGTTCCGGCGCGGGCGCGAAGAAAGCTGGATTCGGCTGGCCGAGCGGCTGAGGGGGGCGTTTGCTGCGCATTTTGCAGTCGCACGCGTGACGGCGGACGAAACGGCGCGTAGCGTCTGACGTGACGGCGCGCGCGGCACGGGCGCGACGACACGGCATACTGCGCGAAACGCGACCGTGCTGCCGCTGCTTATCAGATCAATCGAGGCCCTCGTGGAAAACATCATCATCGTCGGCTCCTCCGGTCACGCCAAGGTCGTGATCGACATCGTCGAACAGGCCGGCCGGTACCGGATCGCCGGGCTGATCGATTCGTTCCGGACGCCCGGCGAGCAGACGCTCGGCTACGCGGTGCTGGGCGCCGAGCGTGATTTGCCGCAACTGGTCGACCGGCACGGGATCGTCGGGCTGCTGGTCGCCATTGGCGACAATCATGCACGCGAGGCCGTGACGGCCGGGCTCGCGGCGCTCGTGCCGGGCCTGCCGCGCGTGTCGGCGGTGCATCCGGCCGCGTGCGTCGGCAAGGCGTCGACGATCGGCGCGGGCACGGTCGTGATGGCCGGCGCGGTGATCAACCCGGGCTGTTCGATCGGCGAAGGCTGCATCGTCAACACGAACGCGTCGCTCGACCACGACGGCGTGATGGCGGATTTCTCGAGCCTCGCACCGGGCGTCGTCACGGGCGGCAACTGCCGGATCGGCCGCGGCTCGGCGATCGGCCTCGGCGCGATGCTGCGGCACCGGATTGCGGTCGGCGAGCACAGCATCGTCGGCGCGGGCGCGGTCGTCCTGCACGACGTCGAGCCGTACACGGTGGCGTACGGCAACCCGGCGCGCCGGATCCGCGCGCGCGCGGCCGACGAGCGTTACCTGTAGATGCGGCGGGTCAGAAGGCGATCAGCTCGACGATGCGGCGGACCATGTCGTCAGTGAGCGCCGGGTAGATCGGCAGGCACAACACCTTGCGCGCGGCCTCCGTTGCGACCGGCAGGTTGTCGCGGCTGGCGGACGGCAGCCCGCGGTACATCGGAAATTCCGAAATCAGCGGATGGAAGTAGCGGCGCGCGTACACGTCGTAGTCGCGCAGCTTCTGGTACAGCGCATCGCGGTCGAGCGGATAGTCTTCGTCGACGAGGATCGCGAAATACGCATGGTTCGCGACGGTCTGGCCGCCGCGCGGCACGCAGCGGATGCCGCGCACGTCGGCCAGCAGCGCGCGGTACAACGCGTCGATCTCGCGGCGGCGTGCGAGTGCGCCGTCGATATGCTGCAACTGCAGCATCCCGAACGCGGCGTTGATTTCGCTCATCTTGCCGTTGATGCCAGGTGCGACGACGGTGACCTCGTCGACGAAACCGAAGTTCTTCAGGTGGTCGATCCGCTGCTTGGTCTTCGCGTCGGGGCAGATGATCGCGCCGCCTTCGAACGTGTTGAACACCTTCGTCGCGTGAAAGCTCAGCACCGACAGGTCGCCGTGCGCGAGCACGCTGCCGTCGGCGTTCTGCACGCCGAACGCGTGCGCCGCGTCGTAGATCACGCGCAGGTTGTAGTTGTCGGCGATCTTCTGGATCGCGTCGACATCGCACGGGTTGCCGTAGCAATGCACGGGCATGATCGCGGTGGTTTGCGGCGTGATCGCCGCCTCGATGCGCGCGGGGTCGAGATTGAGCGTGCCGGGCGCGACGTCGACGAATACCGGTTTGATGCCGTTCCACAGCAGCGAATGGGCGGTCGCGACGAACGAGTACGGCGTCGTGATCACCTCGCCGGTAATGCGCAGCGCCTGCAGCGCGGTGACGAGCGCGAGGGTGCCGTTCGCGAACAGCGACAGGTACGGCACGCCGAGATAGTCGCACAGCGCGCGCTCGAACTGCTGGTGGAACGGGCCGCCATTCGTCAGCGTGCGGCTTTCCCAGATCTTCTCGAGATACGGCAGGAATTCCGCGAGCGGCGGCAGGTGCGGTTGCGTGACGTAGATGCGTTCGTGCGGCAGTTGCGCGACGGACGATGCGGGCAGGCTGGCGGTCATGGTGGTCTCTCTCGATAACGCGCGGCGCTCAGGCGTCGGCCGCGGCCTGTGCGGTCGTCACGTCGTCGAACAGCGGCGTGTCGAATGCGGTGACGGGCTCTCCCGCGCACCAGCGGGCCCACATCGTGCGCAGCGCCGACGACAGCCCGGCCGCGACGACGGCCGGGCGGAACGCGGCGGACGCTCCGCAGCGCGCGCGCAGGCCGGCGCGAAGCGCCTGTAGCGCGGCGGTGTCGCGGCTGAGCGCCAGCGCCCTCGCGACGAAATCGTCCTCGTCCGTCGCGATGTACGCATCGAGTCCGACATGCTGCAGCCAGCCCGCGCTACCGCGCCCGGCCATCGTCGCGCCGGGGATCGTCACGGTCGGCACGCCCATCCATAGCGCATTCAGCGTCGTCGTCGAACCGGTGTACGGGAACGCGTCGAGGCAGAGGTCGACGCCGTGATGCTGCTGCATGTAGACGGGGATGTTCGAGCGCCGGTGAAACGTCAGGCGGTTGGCGTCGATGCCCGCCGCGGCGAACCATTCGGTCAGGACGCGCTGGTCGCCGGCATTGCCGATTGCGCCGAGCGCCATGCGGGCGGCCGGATCCGCGTGCAGCACGCGCGCCCAAACCTCGATCACGTGCGGGCTCAGCTTGTTCAGGCGGTTGAAGCTGGCGTAAGTCGTATAGCCGTTGTGCAGCGCCGGCAGCACGTTCACGGGCGGACAGTTCGGCGGCGGCATGAACGGCGCGATCGCCGGCAGCCGCACGAGCTGCTCGACGAACTGATCGTCGAATGCGCCGTGCGGCGCGACGAAGCGGTCCGTCAGGTAGTAGTCCATTGCGGCGAGCCCGGTCGTGGCCGGATAGCCGATCCACGATGCCTGAACCGGCGCCGCGCGCTGCGCGAGCGCAACGAGCCGGTTGCGGCCGGTATGGCCCGACAGGTCGATCACGATGTCGATGCCGTCGTTGCGCACGCGTTCGAGGAAGGCCGTGTCGCTCATGCCGGCGACATTGCGCCAGGTCGTCGCGTGGGCCTTGAAACGCTCGGACGTGTCATCTTCCTCGAAGTGATTGTGGTAGAAGTGCATCGCAACGCCGGGATCGGCCGCGAGATGCTCGATCACGGGCACCGCGTAGGAGGCGACCGCGTGGCTGAACAGGTCGCCCGACACGAAGCCGACCTGCAGCTTGCGCGCCGGGTCGCGCGGGTTTGAGAACACCGCCGCGCGCTTGCGCTTGTGATTGCCGTAGCGCTCGCCGAACTTGCGGTGTGCCGCAACGAGCGTCTGCGGATCGAAGTCGCTGCTGTGCGCGATACAGAACAGCATGCTGCTGTGGGTGATGCTGTCGGTCGGGTTGATTTCGATCGAGCGCTTCAGCCAGCCTATCGCTTCCTGCGTTGCGCCCTGTTCGAGCAGCACGAAGCCGAGCGTGCCGCACGGTGCAGCGGCGCCGGGCGCAAGCTCGACCGCCCGTCGGCAGGCCGCGATCGCTTCATCCGTGCGGCGCAGCGCGAATAGCACGAGACCGCGAATCCGGAAGGCCTCCGGGTGATCGGGCTGAAGCTCGAGCAGGCGCGTGCACTGCTCGTCGGCCTCCGCGAGACGGTTCATCATCCGCAGCGTATCGGCGAGCAGCATGCGCACGAGTAATTCATCCGGCAGCAATTCGATCGTACGAAAGCCGGCCTCGATCATCTCTGCGAAGCGGCCTTCCCGATGAAGCGATGCGGACAGCGCGCGCCAGCATGCGCCGTCTTTCGGGTAGTCGGCGACCAGTTGCCGCGCAAGCGCGGTGGCTTCCGCGTGCTTGTTCCTGTCGAACAGCGCCGCGTGCTTTTGCAGCAGCGTCTGATTGGGGCGACGGATCGGCTTGCCGGCGTCGCGCTGTTCGGCCGTCGCGCCGGCCGCGATTTCCAGGACGATCGCCGTGTCGATGTCGCTCGGGGCCGTGACCGCTGCCGTCGCGAGCACGACGGCGGGCGACGCCAATTGCGCGATCAGCCCGTCGAGCGCCGGGCCGTGCACGCCGCGCTGCTGCGCGATTTCGACCGCGATCCACGCGGCGGCCGTTTGCCCGGTGCGATGCAGCGCATGAATGTAGCTGACCCAGTAGTAGCCGTTGTCCGGGTTCGCGCCGATGGCGGCTTCGAAATGCGGCACCGCGTCGGCCGCCCGGCCCGTATCGACCATCAGCACCGCGAGGTTGTAATGTGCATCGCCATGCGCGGGCACCGCGTCGAGGATGGCCTCGTACAGCGCCCGGGCGTCGTCGAACGCGCCGCTGCGCTGGCGCTCGAGCGCGTTCTCCATGACGAGCGCAATGTCCTGCGCAAGCTGCTGTTCAGGCGTGAGCGCGGCGGAGGCGGGCGGTTCGGTCGAGAACATGATGAAATCTGCGGAAAGTCGGTCGATACCATTATCGGTAGCGGGTCGTCGCGCCGATGCCGCGAGGTGACGGGAAAAGCCCGGTCAGTTTGGCCGATTGACCGGTCGGCTCAAGCCGGGCGGTGCTGCCGGCAGTGCCTAAAAAAACGCCCGCACGAGGCGGGCGGGGAGGCGAACGAGCACGCCCTCACATCAGCGCGTAGTTCTTGTTGTCGGGTGGGCGGCGCGCATGTCGAGCACGCCGCGCGGCGCGTCTCAACGGCTCGCGATGCTCTGGTACTGGCCGACGGCCTGCACGCGGCTCATCGCCGCCTGGTATTCATCGGTCAGCTCCTGCTGCGCGCGTTGCGCGTCGGCGAAGATGCGGTCGTTGCTGACCTGCATGCGGCGGATCGCGGCGATGCCGACGGGCGGCTGGTCGGTCGAGAGCAGCGCGACGAGCTGCCAGCGCGCATCGGCGAGGCGCACGGCCTCGGCCCAGTCGGCCATCGTGGCCGCGTGTTCGATCGAGTCGGTCAGCGCGTCGATCCGGGCGATCAGTTCGGTCTGTTCCATCGGGGCTCTCCTGTCCGGCTAGCGGTCAGCTCTTGTTGTTCGCCAGCGCGCCGCCGCTGTTCGCGCCGCCGAACAGCTGGGTCAGGTATTGCGAGTTGGTGTTCATCGTCGCCATCAGCGTGTTGAGCGCGGTGAACTGCGCCTGGTACTGGGTGGTCAGCTGTGCTGCGTAGTTCGTCAGCGTCGTCTGCTGCTGGGCGACGTTCTTCAGATCGTTGCTGAGCGCGGTCGTGCGCGCGGCGATCAATCCGTTCGTCTTCGTGTAGTTCGTGATATTCGTCGTCAACTGCTCGCCGATCCCGTTCGTCGAGTTGAACAGGGACGCGACGCCCGTCGGATTGTTCTGCAGCGCGCCGTTGAGCGCGGTACTGTCGACCTTCAGCGTGCCGTCGGCCTGCAGCGTGACGCCGATCGACGCGAGGTTGACCGTCGAGCCGTTGCTGTTCACGCCGCTCGCGACGATCGACGCGAGCGCGTTCTTGATCGTGTTCAGCGTCGAGTCGCCGAGCAGCGGGCCTTGCGACGACGCGCCGGACGTGAAGCTCGACAGCGAGCCCATCGTCGTGACGAGCGTGTTGTAGAGCGTCGCGAAGTTGTTGATCGCGGCGGCCTGGGATTTCGTGTCGGTCGCGACCGTCAACGTTTGCGGCTGCGTGGTGCTGACGGCGGCGCTGGTCAGGTTCAGCGTGACGCCGGTGATCGCGCTCGTCACGGTGTTGCTCGCGCTCGTGCCGGCGATCCCGTTGATCGTGAACGCGGCGTCCTGCGCGGCCGTGCTCTGCTTCCACGCGGCGCTGCCGTTCGCGGACGTGATCGTCGACTGGCCGCCCGTCGTGCTGGCCGTCGACGTGACGCCGAGGCTGGACAGGCCGTTGTCGCCGGCGACGTTGCTGAGCGCGACGCCGATCGTGCTCGCCGCGCCGGTCGGCGTCGAGCTGAGCACGAGGTGCGCGCCGTCGCTGCCGTTGACGACCGACGCGACGATGCCAGGGTTGCCGGTTGCGGAGTTGATCGCGGCGGCGATGCCGGACAGCGTGTTGTTGGTGTTGTTCACGTCGACGGTGAACGACTGGCTGCCGAGCGACAGCGTCATCGTGCCGGTGCCGAGCGCGGTCGACGCGCCGAACGCGGCCGACGACAGCGACTGCGACGTCGCGATCTGCGTGACGCCGACCGAATAGCTGCCGGCCACCGCGCCGGCACCCGCGGTCGCGGTGAGGCCGGTGCCGCTCGCGGTCGCGGTGAAGGTGTTCTGCAGCGAGCCGTTCGACAGCGTCGTGAGGCTGGCCTGCAGTGCGCTCAGCGCGGCCGACAGCGCGCCGTACGCGGAAATCTGGGTGTTGTCGCTGCTTTGCTGCGCGTTGAGCGCGGCGGCCTGACCGGCGGTTTTCGCATTGACGAGTGCCGTCACGAGCGAGTTGACGTCCATCGACGAGTTGCCGGTCGAACCGCTGATGATCGATTGGGCAGCCTGTTGCAGCTGGCTGTTGGCCGAGTTGTTGGCGGCAGTGACGGCGGAATTGATCGTCGACATCGTGTTGCTCCGTGCGGCGGGTGATCCGGGAAATTCTGGATGAAGACCTGGCGGCGGAGCGAGGCCCCGCGCGCCAAGTGACTGCGGCCGGGCCGCGCGTTACGCGGGGCCCGGCCGTGGGTTGCTACGCGATTACTGCAGGAGCTTCAGGACCTGCTGCGGCAGCGAGTTCGCCTGTGCGAGCACCGAGATGCCTGCTTGCTGCAGCACTTGGTTCTTCGACATGTTCGCGGTTTCCTGCGCGAAGTTCGCGTCGGTGATCTGCGACTGCGCCGACGACAGGTCGGTCGATTCTGCCTGCTGCGCCGTGGCGATTGCCGTGAAACGGTTTTGTGCCGCGCCGAGTGCCGCCTGCACGTTGTTCACCGTCTGCAGCGCGTTGTCGATCGATACCATCGCGACGTTCGCTCCGCTGACCGTGCTGATGTCGAGGTTCGACACGGTAGCCGGTTTGTTGACGGCGTTGATCTGGCTGATCGCGTTGGTGATTGCCGTCTGTTGTGCCGCGGAGGTGCCCGCGCCGGTTGCGCCGGTCTGCAGCGTCAGATTGCCAACTGCCGTGCCGGTGCCGGTGGTTGCGTTTGCGCCGAACACCGACTGTGCAACGGTTTGCGAGATGGAGCCGCCGTTCTGGTCGGTGAACGTGTAGCCACCCTTACCGTCGGACAGCACGTTGATCGCGGTGATCGTTGCGCCCGAACCGGTGTACGCACCGTTGTTGTCGAGCGACAGACCCGTTACCGTACCAACCGTCTGGCCCTTCTGCACCAAGCCGCCGCCGATCTTCGCAGCCGACATGCTCTGGCTCAGGTCCAGCGAAATCGTCTGGCCGACGTTCGCGCCGACCTGGAACGACACGATGCCTGCCGAGCCGTCGAGAATGTTCGTGCCGTTGTACGTCGTTTGCGACGCGATACGGTTCACTTCCTGGATCTGCTGCGAAACTTCCTGCTGCAGTGCTGCCTGGTCGGTCGTGGACATCGTGCCCGTCGACGCCTGGACGGCCAGCTGGCGGATACGCTGCAGGCTGTTCGTCAGCGACGACAGTGCGCTCGAAGCCGTTTGAATCATCGACACGCCGTCGTTGGCGTTCGACACGCCCTGGTTCAGACCGTTGATCTGGGTCTGCATCCGGGTCGAGATCGCGAGGCCTGCTGCGTCGTCCGCTGCGCTGTTGATGCGCTTGCCCGACGACAGGCGCGTGATGGCCTGGGACAGGGCGTTTTGCGAGCCGTTGAGGTTCTGCTGTGCAACCAGCGAGTTGATGTTGCTGTTAATTCCGAGCATGGAAAAATCTCCTGTGTAAGCCGAAAGCCCTGGAAAGCCGTTTTGGCGTCGGCGGAAGCACTCGTTCATTGCTGGCCGCCTCAGAGCAGGATTTCGGCGTACCAAAACAAAACTTGAGGGGCGCTTGCAGATTCGGCCCGATTTTTTATCCTTCTTTGTCAATTCGGACCGGCGCAGCGCGGCGCCGAGTTAAACGGGGCAGAAACCGGCGCTGAGACGCAGTCGCGACGCTGTGCACACACGACCGACAAAAGGGTGGTTTTGTCTGTGATTCCCTGCTATGATGGCGGGCTGAATTGAGATTTTCTGTCACGCCTTTGCCGGTTTCGGCATGTCTGCTGGCAGTCAAACGCGGCGCTGCACGCGGTTGTGAAGCGTACTCGCGGTGCTTTCCGCCTCTCTTTTCCGGCCTCCGAGGCCGTATTTCCGCTCGTTTCGCCTGTTGTGGGGACGCTCGGATGGCCGGTGCGTGGCGCTTGGCCGCTACGTTTTTGACCGTTTAAGCAATTTAGGAACGACATGACGACGATTCTTCTGAAAGAAAACGAGCCGTTCGAAGTGGCGATTCGCCGCTTTCGTCGCGCTATCGAAAAAAATGGCCTGATCGCTGAACTGCGCGAACGCCAGTCTTACGAAAAGCCGACCGCAGTCCGCAAGCGCAAGAAGGCAGCAGCCGTCAAGCGCCTGCACAAGCGTCTGCGCAGCCAGATGCTGCCGAAGAAGCTCCACTAAGAGCGTCTGCCGGTTCGCCGCAAAACGGCGGAGTGTGCCTCGAAAGAGGCCGCTTCGCCGTTTTGCTTTGGCGGGCCGGGAAAATCCCGAGGCCATTGCGGCGTGGGTGTTCCCGCCGGCTGGCGAGACCCTGCGGCCAGCGGGTTGCGGCCGCCGGCCGCGGCGTTCAGAAATCGATCTTCGCGCTCAGGCTCACCGTGCGCGGGTCGCCCGGCTTCACGTAGTCCGCGTACTGGTATTCCCAGTAACGGCGGTTCAACACGTTGTCGATCGATGCGCGCAGCGTCACGTCGTGCCGTCCGACCCGCGTCAGGTAACGCGCGCCCGCGTTGACGACGAGAAAGCCCGGTGCGTCGAGGCCGCCGGCCGCGCGCAGCGGCGTCGCGCCGGTGAATTTCGCGTCGACGCCGAGCGTCAGCCCCGGCACGCCCGGCACCGCATAGCCGAGGTCGCCGGCGAGCACGAAGCGCGGCGCGCCGGCCACGCGGTTGCCATTGTTGCCGATCCCGTTCGCGTACCACGCGTCGAGCAGCATCGCGTCGACGCCCGCGTTCCAGTGCGCGCCGAATTTCGCGCGCGCGCCGACCTCGATCCCCTGAATGATCGATTCGCCGTCCTGCACGTAGACGTTCGCGGCGTTCGCGTATTCGGCGCTGCGCTCGATGCGGAACAGCGCGGCCGTCGCGCTCCAGCGCGCGTGCTCGCTCTTGATCCCCAGCTCGTACTGCTTGCTGCGCAACGGCTTGAGCACCTGGCCCGCGTTCGCGTAGACGTCGTTCACGCGGCTGCCGGGCTCGAGCGACTCGGCGTAGCTCGCGTACGCGGTGGTCGTCGGCGCGAGCTTGAACATCACCGCGAAGGTCGGCGTCGCTACGCCGTTCTGGCGATAGCCGGGGGCCTCGGCGCCGCTCGCCTGGAACGCGCGCTGCGCGTAGTTCATGTAGCGCACGCCGGCCAGCACCGACCAGCGCTCGGTCAACTGCACGGTGTCGCTCGCGAACAGCGATTTCTGCACGATCTCGCTCGTGCGGTACTGGATGAAACCGTGCGGACTCTCGTAGCGGTACGGATTCGGCGCATAGAGGTTGCCGGCGCCGAGCGGCACGAACACGCTGTTCGCCGAATAGTCGTTCGCCTGCTTCTGCCACGACGCGCCGAGCACGATCTGGTGGCTGAACGGGCCCGTGCGTACCTTGCCCTCGACCATCGCGCGCCACTGGCTGAAGCGGTGATCCTCCATGCCGACGTAGCGGCTGTCGGTGTAGTTGCCGGCCGCGTCCTGCAGGTAGAGCGTGCTTTCGTTACGTCGGCGCGTCGCCTTGCTGTAGCTGTACGTGACGTCGAGCTGCCAGTCGGGCGCGAGCTGGTATTGCAGCCCGGTCGTATAGAGCTGCAGGTTCGTGTTCAGGTACTGGTCCTTGCCGCCCAGGTTCGTCGATCCGCCGCTGATCGTCGCGGGCAGCGCGCCGCCCGGATAGCTGCCGGTGAAGATCGACGGCGTCTGGCCCGTCGTGCGGCGGTCCTGGTACAGCGCGCCGAACGACACGGACAGGTCGCGCGTCAGGTTCGCCTGCAGCGCGAGCGACACGCTGTCGCGGCGGATGTTGCCGTCGTTGTAGGTCTTGCCTTCCTCGTGGGTCGCATTCAGCCGCGCGCCGAACATGTGGTCGGGCCCGAAGCGCTGGCCGAGATCGACATGCTCGGTCCACACGTTGGTGCTCCGGTAACCGATGTCGACGCTGCGCACCGGTTCGGCGCCCGGCTGCTTCGTCACGTAGTTGACGACGCCGCCCGGCGTCACGAAGCCATACAGGAAGCCGCCGAGCCCCTTCAGCAGTTCGACGCGATCGAGCTGCTCGTACGGCATCGTGATGCCGTACGTGACGAACGGCAGTCCGTCGATCTTGTAGCCGTTCTGCCAGTCGAGCTGCATGCCGCGCACCGTCATGTAGCTGGCCCAGGCGCTGTAGGCGCCGCTGTTGTCCGACACCGACGCGTCGTTCGCGAACACGTCGCCGAGCTTGTACGGCTGGCGGGCCTCGAGCTCTTCCGACGTGACGATGGTCGTCGAGAACGGCGTGTCGAGCTGGCGACGGGTGCCGAGCGCACCCGTCAAGATCGTGTCGGTCAAGTGTTGCGGCGAATCATGCGCGGCCGTGATGTTGAGGGCGGGCAGTACCGCGGCGTCGCCGGGCGAATCGTCCGCGTGCGCGAGCGACGCGGCAAGGCAGGCGAGGGCGGCGGCCACGCGGCGTGGACGGACAGGCGGGCGGGCGAGGCAGACGGTCATGGCGAGCGAGTAAAAATGCGAGTAAGAATCATTCGCATTGCGTTAAAATGTCGCGCATCGTATCAAAACCCGCCAACCGCGCAACAATTCCATGCCGCGTACAAGGGCATCCGGCCTCGCCGGGCCCGACCGGATGACCGTTGCGCGGCGCTCGCCATGAAATGAACTGCATCCCGTCGAATCGGGGCCGCCGCTCGTGCCGGCCCGCTTTTCTTGCGCCGCGCACGCGATGAACGCGTTCCTGCGACCGTTTCTCGTGCGCCTGCACCGCTGGTTCGGGCTCGCCATCGCGCTGTTCCTGTTCGTCGCGGGGCTCACCGGCGCGCTGATCGCGTGGGACCATGAACTCGATGCGGCGCTGAACCCGGATTTCTATACCGCGCGCAGCGGCGCGGCGCCACTTGCGCCGCTCGAGCTCGCGGCGCGCATCGAGGCCGCCGATCCGCGCGTGCAGGTGACCTACCTGCCGCTCGCGATCGAACCGGGGCACACGCTGCAGGCGGGCGTGATGCCGCGTACCGATCCGGCGACCGGCCAGCCGTACGCACTCGGTTTCAGCCAGATCGCCGTCGATCCCGCGACCGGCAGGGTACAGGGCCGCCGCGAATGGGGCGCGCCGTCGCTCGCGCGGCTCGACCTGATGCCGTTCATCTACCGGCTGCACTACTCGCTGTTCCTGCCCGTGTACGGCGGGATCAATTTCGGGTTCTGGGTGATGGGCGTCGTCGGCATCGTGTGGGCGATCGACAGCCTGATCGCGCTCGTGCTCGCGTTTCCGAACCTGAAAAGCTGGCGCAAGTCGTTCGCGTTCCGCGTGCGGCGCGGCGGCTATCCGCTCGTGTTCGACCTGCACCGCTCGGGTGGCGTGTGGGTGTGGGGGCTGCTGCTCGTCGTCGCGGTCACGTCGATTTCGATGAACCTTGCCGTGCCCGTCGTGCGCCCGCTGGTCTCGCTGGTGTCGCCGCTCGCCGAAACGCCGTACACGAATCCCGAACATTTCCCGCCGGCCCCGCCGGGCAGCCCGGTGCTGCCGCGCGAGCGGATCGTCGAGATCGCGCGCTCGGCCGGCCGCGACGCGGGGATCGCCGCGCCGCCGGGCGCGCTGCTGTTCGCCCCTGCGATGAACGCTTACGCGGTCGGGTTCTTCACGCCCGGCAACGACCATGGCGACGTCGGGCTCGGCAACGCGTGGCTGTACTGGAATGCGGTGACCGGTAAGCCCGTCGCGGCGCAGGTGCCGGGCCGTGGTTCGGCCGGCGACCTGTTCATGCAGGCGCAGTTTCCGCTGCACTCGGGGCGGATCGCCGGTGTCGCCGGACGTGTCGCCGTGAGCATGCTCGGCATCGTGATCGCGATGCTGAGCGTGACGGGCGTCTGCATCTGGGTGAAGAAGCGCAGCGCACGCGTGCGAGCTACGCGAAGCGCGCGGGCGGTCGTATCGGCGTCGTCGCGCGCGGCGCGATAAAGGCCGAGCGGCAAGTAACCTGCGGCAGGCGGACGGTGCCACCGCCGCAGGGTGGCGGCGCGGCGTCCGGCCGAGTTTGCACCGGCGCCGTCAGCCCGCCTGGCGCAGGCGTGCCGGCTGCTTGCCGCCGAGCGCCGCGCATCGTGCGTGGCAAGGGCAGCCGGCTTCGTGATCGTTGACCATGCCGGTTGCCTGCATCAGCGCATAGCAGATCGTCGAGCCGACGAACTTGCAGCCGTACGCCTTCAGCGCCTTGCTGAGCGCGTCGGACTGTTCGGTGGACGCGGGCGCGTCGCGGTACGACTGCCACGCATTCTGAACCGGCGTGTCGCCGACGAACGACCACAGGAACGCGGCGAGCGACCCGTGCTCTTCCCGGATGCGCTGCACCGCGCGCGCGTTGATCACCGCCGATTCGACCTTCGCGCGGTTGCGCACGATGCCCGGGTTTTCCAGCAATTTCTCGATGCGCTTGGGCGTGAAGCGCGCGACGGCGTCGACGTCGAAATCGGCGAATGCTTCGCGATAACCCGCGCGCTTGTTCAGGATCGTCGACCACGACAGCCCTGCCTGCGCGCCTTCCAGGATCAGCATTTCGAACAAGTGGCGATCGTCGTGCGACGGCACGCCCCACTCGGTATCGTGATAGTGAGCGTCCGCTTCCGTCTTCACCCAGTTGCACCGTTGCGACATCGTCTGCCTCGTCTTCAGTGTCGATTCGATCGCGCCAGCATAGCGGAAGCCCTTTGGGCGGGATAGCCGGCCGAACGGCAGATGGGCGCGCGGCGCCGATCCGGTTAAGCTTGGCGCCTGTTCGAATCAGCGGGATGAAGGCATGGCGGCATTACTTTTTGCGATCGGCATCGACGGCGGCGGCACGGGCACGCGCGCGGTGCTGGCAGACCGGCACGGGCGCGAGCTGGCGCAGGGGCGTGGCGGTCCGTCGGGGCTCGGCCTCGGTATCGAGCGCGCATGGGCGTCGATCGGCGCGGCCTGCGCGGACGCGTTCACGCAGGCCGGTCTCGCGTTCGAGTGGTCGCAGTGCGCGCTCGGCTGCGGGCTCGCCGGCGTCAACAACGCGGCGTGGCTCGCCGCGTTCCGCGCACGGGCACCGCTCGGCGCGCTCGCGATCGAGAGCGATGCGTACACGACCGTCGTCGGCGCGCACGGCGGCGCCCCGGGGCTCATCGTCGCGCTCGGCACCGGCAGCATCGCGGCGGCGCTCGATGCGGCCGGCGCGTGCCGGATCGCGGGCGGTTTCGGTTTTCCGTCCGGGGACGAGGCGAGCGGCGCGTGGCTCGGCGTGCGCGCGCTCGCCTATGCGCAACAGGCACTCGACGGTCGCGTGCCGCGCGACGCGTTCGCCACCGCACTCCTTGCGGAAACGGGCGCGCAGAATCGCGACGCGCTCGTCCAGTGGTCGTGCGACGCGAACCAGACGGTCTACGCGCGTCTCGCGCCGATCGTGTTCGCGCACCGCGCGCACCCGGTCGCGAGCGCGCTGATCGCGCAAGCCGGCGACGAGATCGGCAAGATGATCGACGCGCTCGATCCGCAGCAGGCGCTGCCGGTCGCGCTGTGCGGCGGGCTGGCGCACGCGCTCGCGCCGGCCGTGCCGGCGCGGCACGCCGCGCGGCTGCGCGCGCCGCTCGACGATTCTGCGCATGGTGCGCTGCGGCTCGCGCTGCAGGCGTTGCGGGCCGCGGAGGGCGGCTAGGTGAGCTAGGGGAGCTAGGTCGGCTGGGGCCGCGGAGGGCGGCCAAGGTGAGCGGCGCGTGCGGCAGATGCCGCGCCGCAGCAGCGCCTCGGGCGGCGCGGGGCTGGCAACCGTCCGGCGCGCTGTCGGGCACGACGTTAAAATGACGCTTCCTCCGTGCCGCGAGCGCCACTCCCCCGTCCCATGTACAAAGTCATCGCCACCGATCTCGACGGTACGCTGCTGAACAGCGACCACCAGCTCGACCCGTACACGATCGACACCGTCCGCCGGCTCGACCGCGACGGCGTGCAGTTCGTGATCGCCACGGGGCGCCATTACGCGGACGTCGCCGGCATTCGCGATGTCCTCGGCATCCGGCCGTACCTGATCACGTCGAACGGCGCGCGCGTGCATGCGCCGGACGACACGACGATCCACGCGCAGGACATCGACGCAGCGGTCGTGCGCAGCCTCGTGCAGCCGGAAGTCGTCGGCGCGCACGGCCGCGTGATCGTCAACCTGTTCACCAACGACGGCTGGCTGATCGACCGCGAAGCGCCGCACCTGCTCGAATTCCACCAGGATTCTGGCTTCCGGTACGAAGTGATCGACATGGCCGCGCACGACGGCGCGGCTATCGCGAAGGTGCTGTATATCGGCGACCCGGCCGATCTGGCGGTCGTCGCCGAGCAGATGCGCGTGCAGTTCGGCGATACGCTGTACGTCACGTACTCGCTGCCCGACTGCCTCGAAGTGATGACCGCGAACGTGTCGAAGGGGCGCGCGCTGCGCACGGTGCTCGCGCGGCTCGGCATCGACGCCGGCCACTGCATCGCGTTCGGCGACAACATGAACGACATCGACCTGCTCGAAACCGCCGGTCACGCATTCATGATGAACAACGCGAACCCCGACCTGGTGGCGCGACTGCCGCACATCCCGCGGATCGGCAACAACTTCGACGCGGGCGTCGCGCGCCACCTGCGCACGCTGTTCTCGCTCGAAGGCGACGTCGTCGCGTCCTGAGCGCCCGCGCCGGGCGCGTTTTCCGCGCGGAAATGAAAAACGGGCGCCAGGGGCGCCCGTCGAAATTGCCTGCCTCGATGTTCTTCGACAGCGTGAGGCTCGCTGCTCTGCTCGCTTGACCCCGTAGTGTTTTATTCGCTTGTGCGAGCTGATGCGGGCAGCAGGTCGACGGCGTCGTCACGCCCGGCGACCAGCGGGTAGATGATCCCCGCGAGTACCGCGCCGATCAGCGGCGCGACCCAGAACAGCCAGAGCTGGCCGATCGCGTCGCCGCCCACGAACAGCGCCGGGCCGGTCGAGCGCGCCGGGTTCACCGACGTGTTGGTGACCGGGATCGAGATCAGGTGAATCAGCGTCAGGCACAGCCCGATCGCAATCGGCGCGAAGCCGGCCGGCGCGCGCTTGTCGGTCGCGCCGAGGATCACGAACAGGAAGAAGCCCGTCATCACGACTTCGCAGATGAACGATGCGGCGAGCGAGTAGTGGCCGGGCGAGCGATCGCCGAAGCCGTTCGTCGCAAAGCCGCTGCCGACGACATCGAAACCCGGCTTGCCGGTTGCGATCAGGTACAGCACGAACGCGCCGAGCGTGGCGCCGACGACCTGCGCGACGATGTACGGCGCGAGATCGCGTGCCGGGAAGCGGCCGGCGACCGTCAGGCCGACGCTCACCGCCGGATTCAGGTGGCAACCCGAGATGTGGCCGATTGCGAATGCCATCGTCAGTACGGTCAGGCCGAAGGCGAGTGCGACGCCGGCAAAACCGATGCCGAGGCCCGGAAAGGCGGCGGCCAGCACGGCGCTTCCGCACCCGCCGAGCACCAGCCAGAACGTGCCGAATACCTCTGCAGCGAGACGCTGAGAAAGATTCATCTAAGGACCTCGTTCAAGTGGGTTGAAGACCCCGGACGACGCAACGAATTTATTTCGTCGTCTGGAATTGGTCTGGATTATAGGAAATGAATCGGGTCCAAGAGGGTAAACGATTGTTAAATTTGAATGGCTGACGAATGCCTTTTATTAGAATAAGTCCGCATTCTCGATATAGGCGATTCGGTTAAAGATGGCAGCATTTATTTCGAAGGGCAGGGCGGCAGTGCGGATGACGTAACGGATGTTGGTGTCCCGGCCGGATTCGCCGGGGCCGCATCATCGAAAAGGGGAGTCGAAAAATGTCTCAATACGCGAAACTCAAGGCGCAGATCGCCGATCTGCAAGCCCAGGCGGACGACGTGCGCCGCCAGGAAGTGGCAGCGGTGATTGCCGATGTCCAGCGAATGATTGCCGAGTATGGCCTGACGGCCCAGGACCTGGGCTTCGCGGAGCGGGCGCGGCGCGGGCGACCGCCGAAGAAGGCGCCGCTGCCGCCGAAATACCGCGATCCGAAGTCGGGTGCAACCTGGAGCGGGCGCGGCAAGCCGCCGAATTGGATCGCCGGCAAAAACCGCGATCGTTTCCTGATCGAGTGAGCGCCCGCCAAATAGAAAGAGCCGCATCGACGATGCGGCTCTTTTGTTTTGCGCGCCGATTTCGGTGCGGATTTTCCGGAATATTTTCCGCGCGGATTTCCGTGTCAGGCGCCCGCGACCCGGCGCAATGCCGGTTGCTTGGTTGCCGCGCAAAGCGATTCGTAAGTTTCGACGTAACGCTGCGCCATTGCCTTCGAGCTGAAACGCGTGTCGAAACGCGCGCGGATCGCGCTGCGCGACAGGCTGTCGATCCGGTGCAGCGCGCCGACCGCGCCCTGCACGTCTTCGACGATGAAGCCGGTCACGCCGTCCTCGATCACTTCCGGCACCGAGCCGCGGTTGAACGCGACGACCGGCGTGCCGCAGGCCATCGCCTCGATCATCACCAGGCCGAACGGCTCCGGCCAGTCGATCGGGAACAGCAGCGCCTTCGCGCCGGACAGGAACGCCGGCTTTTGCGCTTCGTTGATCTCGCCGATGAATTCGACATGCGCCTGATCGAGCAGCGGCTCGATCACTTCCTTGAAGTAGTCCGCGTCGGCCTTGTCGACCTTCGCGGCAATCTTCAGCGGCAGCCCGCTTTGCGCGGCGATCCGGATCGCGGTGTCGACACGCTTTTCGGGGCAGATCCGGCCGAGGAACGCGAGATATTCGGGCTTCACGTCCGGCTGCGGCGTGAGCAGCGTGTCGGGCAGCCCGTGGTACACGGTGCCGGCCCACGCGGCCTGCGGCAGCGGCTTGCGCTGGTTGTTCGAGATCGACACGACCGGCGAATCCGGGAACGCGTCGAACACCGGCTGCAGCTCCGGCAGGTCGAGGCGGCCGTGCAGCGTCGTCACGTACGGCGTGTCGAGGCGCGACATCAGCGGGAACGGCAGGTAGTCGAGGTGGAAGTGCAGCACGTCGAATTCGTGCGCGACCCGGGCGACCTGCTCGAGGAGCCGCATATGGGGCGCCATCGAATCGCGGACCGACGGGTCGAGCCGCAGCGCGCGCGGCCACGCCGCCTCGAGGCGGGCCGACGTGACGGAGTCGCCGCTGGCGAACAGCGTCACGTCGTGGCCGAGCTCGACGAGCGCCTCGGTGAGGTAGGACACGACACGCTCGGTGCCGCCGTAGAGTTTCGGCGGGACGGCTTCGTAAAGCGGCGCGATCTGGGCAATTCGCATGGGTGTTCTCCTGTGTCGATCCGACGGCGCGACGGCGCCGGTGCGGATCCGTACAAGGTTGCGGAACTTGCCGACGCACGCGGTTGGCGGTACGTGGCCGGGCCTTGGGCGGAGTGCGCGGGGCGCCGGTCGGCAAGCTGCGGGGCGGGCCGGCACGGCTCGCGCCGCCGCCCATTCGAGTCCATTATCGATATCGCCCTGAGGGGTTCGAGTGTTTTTTCAAACACTTAAGGCTTGTTACACGATGAAATACGCGAAAACCCCGAGAAAAAGGGCGCGGAATCGTGAATTGCCACAGCCATAACTATTGTTGCGCTATCGTGAAAAACCACTATAATTTTTACCGATCCGATTGTCGGCAGCCCTGCCGGCAAGCCTTGCGCCACGCGCGCGGCGGACACTAGACCCCTCGCAACCGAATCCGCGTTGCAACCCGTTTTCCGACTGTCCCTTTCAATTCGCCTTGTCGGAAAAATTCCTACACGGTTTACAGACAAATCCTGCATGGCATACGCCACTTCGCTGATACCGACATAAATCCCGTTTGGCCAAAATTCGCCCTGTAAGACTATAAACGAGCCGACTGAGCGCCCGGTGCGCACTGATCGAGCAAACGTTTTCATAACATGAACGGCCAAAGCAAAGTTTTTTAACGGGGGAATCATGAGCGCCACCAGCGAAATGCTCAGTGAGATCAAAGAGGTCAACCTGTCGTACCTCCTCCTCGCGCAGCGCCTGCTGCGGGAAGACAAGGCGATGGGCATGTTCCGCATGGGCATTTCCCAGGAACTCGCCGACGTGCTCGCCAACCTCACGCTCGCCCAGACCGTGAAGCTGGCTGCGTCGAACCAGATGCTGTGCCGCTTCCGCTTCGATGATCACGCGCTGCTGTCGTCGCTCGCCGACAAGGGCCGCAGCGACGTCGTCACGCACGCCCACTCGGCCATCCTGATGGCCGGGCAGCAGGTCGAAGGCGTCCGCTGATCCATCCCGCCTTGCGTCTGTCCCGGCGTGCCGCGCCGGCCGGCAGCGTATCGGCCATTCATTCGAACAACGTCAAGCGGACGGTTATCACCATGGCAAGCAAAAGCGTCGTGATCGAGGTGAAGGAAATCACCCTCGCCATCGAACTGATCGAACTGGGCGCCCGGCTGCAGCTGCTGGAGGCGGAGACGAGCCTGTCGCGGGACCGTCTGATCAAGCTGTACAAGGAACTGAAGGGCGTGTCGCCGCCGAAGGGGATGCTGCCGTTCTCGACCGACTGGTTCATGACGTGGCAGCCGAACATCCACTCGTCGCTGTTCTACAACATCTACCGGTTCATGCAGGACCACGGCCGCTGCGAGCCGATCCAGTCGATCGTGAAGGCGTACCGGCTCTATCTGGAGCACGTGAACCTGTCCGGCGACGAGGCCGCGCTGAGCCTCACGCGGGCATGGACGCTGGTGCGCTTCTTCGATTCGGGGATGCTGCAGATGACGCCGTGCACGCGCTGCGGCGGCCACTTCGTCGCGCACGCGCATGATCCGCATCAAGGTTTCGTGTGCGGGCTGTGCCAGCCGCCGTCGCGGGCCGGCAAGACCCGCAAGGCCGCCGCCGCGCGCGCCGAACTGGCCGCCGCCGCGGCCTGAGCGCCAGGCCGGGCAAGGCAGGACGGGGCACGCGCGGCGCACGGGCGACGCCCGCGGGCCGCGCGAATCGTCCGCGCATTGCTCTGGTAAACACCGTCGGGCCGCCGCCGGGCGGCCGCGAAAGTTTTCCTGCCGACTGCCGTAAACCTGTTTAACGGCGGTCTCCCCGCCGGTCTTTCGTGAGGGACAGGCAGTGCTGATTATCGTGGGAACACTCGTGACGCTGTTGTCCGTCTTCGGCGGTTATGCGCTGGCAGGCGGGCATCTGGGCGCCTTGATCCAGCCGGTCGAGATCCTGATGATCGTGGGCGCCGGCGTCGGCGCGTTCATTCTCGGCAACGGCGGCAAGACCATCAAGGCCACGCTGCGCGTGCTGCCGACGCTTTTCAAGGGCTCGAAATACACGAAGGACGTCTATATGGAGCTGATGGCGCTTCTTTACGTGCTGCTCGCGAAGGCACGCAAGGAAGGCACGCTGACGCTCGAGGCCGACATCGACGATCCGCAAAAGAGCCCGATCTTCACGCAATACCCGAAGATCCTCGCCGATCGCCACATCGTCGAATTCCTGACCGACTACCTGCGCCTGATGGTGGGCGGCAACATGAACGCGTTCGAGATCGAAAGCCTGATGGACGAGGAGATCGAGACGCACCACGCGGAAGGCGAAGGCCCGGCGCACGCGCTGATGCGCGTCGGCGACGCGATGCCGGCGTTCGGCATCGTCGCGGCCGTGATGGGCGTCGTGCACACGATGGCGTCGGCCGACAAGCCGCCCGCGGTGCTGGGCGCGATGATCGCGCAGGCGCTGGTCGGCACGTTCCTCGGGATCCTGCTGTCGTACGGGCTGATCGGGCCGCTCGCGAGCCTCGCGGAGCAGCGCGTCGCCGAGTCGACCAAGATGTTCCAGTGCATCAAGGTGACGATCCTCGCGACGCTGAACGGCTATGCGCCGGCGATCGCGGTCGAGTTCGGCCGCAAGGTGCTGTTCTCCACCGAGCGCCCGTCGTTCTCCGAGCTCGAAGAACATGTGCGCCGCGTGAAGGCGAAGTGACGCGGAGCGACCGATGAGCAAGAGCAAGGATCGCGCGATCGTCGTCAAGCGGGTGGCCCCGGCGAAGAAGGGCCACCACGGCGGCGCATGGAAGCTCGCGTACGCGGACTTCATGACCGCGATGATGGCGTTCTTCCTGCTGATGTGGCTGCTGAGTTCGGTCACGCCGGTGCAGCTGAAGGGGATCGCCGAATACTTCAACATGCCGCTGAAGGCCGCGATTCTCGGCAGCGGCGATCGCAGCTCGCAGGACGCGAGCATCATCAACGGCGGCGGCCGCGACCTGTCGAGCGTCGACGCCGGCACGCTGCGCCGCACCGACGGCACGACGTCGCTCGCCGAGCGCGTCGCGAAGCCGGTCGACGAGCATGCGCAAGCGCAGGCGCAGGGCGCGCTCGAACGGCTCGAGCAGGCGCGCCTGCACGACCTGCAGATCAAGCTGATGGCCGCGATCGAGGCCAATCCGACGCTGCGCCAGTTCAAGCAGCAGATCCGCATCGATTCGACGCTGATGGGGCTGCGCATCGAGATCGTCGATACGCAGAAGCGGCCGATGTTCGCGATGTCGAGCGACCACGTCGAGCCGTACATGCGCGACATCCTGCGCGAGATCGGCAAGACGCTGAACGACGTGCCGAACCGGATCATCGTCCAGGGCCATACCGACGCCGTGCCGTACGCGGGCGGCGAGGGCGGCTACAGCAACTGGGAGCTGTCGGCCGATCGCGCGAACGCGTCGCGCCGCGAGCTGATCTCCGGCGGCATGGACGAGGCGAAAGTGCTGCGCGTGCTGGGCCTCGCGTCGACGCAGAACCTGAACAAGGCCGATCCGCTCGATCCGGAAAACCGCCGGATCAGCGTGATCGTGCTGAATCGCAAATCCGAAGAAGCGCTGATGCGCGACGACGCGACGACGACGACGCTGTCCGCCGACGCGGCCGGTTCGAAGCTGCTCGCGCAGCAGCTCGGCGGCCCGGCGCCGGCGGTGCGTCCGGTCGTGGCGAGCGCCGTTGCCGTGGCGCCGAAACCCTGACGTTTCCGAGACAGACATGATCCGAACCATTCTCGCCATCGACGACTCCGCGACCATGCGTGCGCTGCTGCAGGCCACGCTTGCGCAGGCCGGCTACGACGTGACGGTGGCGCCGGACGGCGAAGCCGGCTTCGACATGGCGGCGACGGCGCCGTACGACCTGGTCCTGACCGACCAGAACATGCCGCGCAAGAGCGGGCTCGAGGTGATCGCTGCGCTGCGCAAGCTGAGCGCGTACGCGGACACGCCGATCCTCGTCCTGACGACCGAGGGCAGCGACGCGTTCAAGGACGCCGCACGCGACGCGGGTGCGACCGGCTGGATCGAAAAGCCGATCGACCCGGGCGTGCTGGTCGACCTGGTCGCCACGCTGTCCGAGCCGGCTGCCTCCTGACATGAACGCGACGAATTCAACCGGTGACCGGGCATGACTCTCGACATCACTCAGTTCTACCAGACCTTTTTCGACGAAGCGGACGAGCTGCTCGCGCAGATGGAGCAGCTGCTGTTGAATCTCGACGTCGATTCGCCCGATCCCGAGGATCTGGCGGCGATCTTTCGCGCTGCGCATTCGATCAAGGGCGGCGCGGCGACGTTCGGCTTTTCCGCGCTGACCGATACGACGCACATCCTCGAATCGCTGCTCGACCGCGCACGCAACCATGAGCTGACGCTGACCAAGGACATGGTCGACGCGTTCCTCGAGACCAAGGACGTGCTGTCCGACCAGCTCGTCGACTACCGCGCGAGCGCCGAACCGGACGCGGCGGCCGCCGCGGCGATCTGCGCAAAGCTCGAGCGGCTGAAGGCCGAAAGCGGGGCGGGTGCATCCGCTGCCGCAGCCGAGCCCGCGCCGGCCGCCCCGGTTGCCCCGGTTGCCCCGGTTGCCGCAGCCGTGACGCCGCCCGCCGCGCCCGCCGCCGGCGGCGACCGTGCGCCCGACCATGTGGTCGAGCAGGCCGTGGCGGCCGCGCATCCGGCGGCCGACGCCGGCGCCGGCGGCCCGCACCTGAAGATCACGCTGGTCGGCGTCGACGCGAAGGACCAGGCGCTGCTCACCGAGGAACTCGGCAACCTCGGCCGGATCGTCGGGCGCGAGGAAGCGGGCGCCGACCTGTCGCTGTGGGTCGAATCGGACGTGCCGTCCGACGATATCGTCGCGGTGTGCTGCTTCGTGATCGACGAAAGCCAGATCCGCGTCGCGCACGGCACGGCGCCGGCCGCGCAGGCGGCACCGGCCGTCGCGCAGGACACCGCCGCCGCGGCTGCCGAAGCGGCTGAAGCGGCCGCCGCCGCGCAGTCCGCGCGCGTCGAGGTGTTCGCGCCGCAGGCTGCCGCACCGCAGCCGGCCGCTCCGGCGCCGGCACCGGCCGAGCCGCCCGCGGCCGCAGCGCAGCCGCAGCCGCAGCCGCAACAGCACGCTCAACCGCAACCGGCCGAACACGCGGCGCCGGCCGCCGCGCATCACGACGACAAGCGCGCCCGCCCGGCCGCCGCGGCCGCGGGCGGCGCCGAAGGCAGCTCGATCCGCGTCGGCGTCGAGAAGGTCGATCAACTGATCAACCTCGTCGGTGAACTGGTGATCACGCAGGCGATGCTGGCCGAGACGGCGAGTGCGTTCGATCCGGCGCTGCACGACCGCCTGTTCAACGGGATGGCGCAGCTCGAGCGCAACGCGCGCGACCTGCAGGAAGCGGTGATGTCGATCCGCATGATGCCGATGGACTACGTGTTCAGCCGCTTCCCGCGGCTCGTGCGCGACCTCGCCGGCAAGCTCGGCAAGCAGGTCGAGCTGGTCACGTTCGGCCAGGCGACCGAGCTCGACAAGAGCCTGATCGAACGGATCATCGATCCGCTCACGCATCTGGTGCGCAACAGCCTCGACCACGGCATCGAAACCGTCGACAGGCGCATCGCCGCCGGCAAGGATGCGGTCGGCCAGCTCGTGCTGTCGGCCGCGCATCACGGCGGCAACATCGTGATCGAGGTGAGCGACGACGGCGCGGGCCTGAACCGCGAGCGGATCCTCGCGAAGGCCGCGAAGCAAGGCATGCAGATCTCCGAGAACATCAGCGACGACGAAGTGTGGCAACTGATCTTCGCGCCGGGCTTCTCGACCGCCGAGACGGTGACCGACGTGTCGGGCCGTGGCGTCGGGATGGACGTGGTGAAGCGCAACATCCAGTCGATGGGCGGCCACGTCGAGATCTCGTCGCAGGCCGGCCGCGGCACGACCACGCGGATCGTGCTGCCGCTCACGCTGGCGATCCTCGACGGGATGTCGGTGAAGGTCGGCGGCGAGATCTTCATCCTGCCGCTGAACTTCGTGATGGAGTCGCTGCAGCCGTCGAACGACGACATCTACACGGTCGGCAACGGCGAGCGCGTGGTGCGCGTGCGCGGCGAATACCTGCCGCTGGTCGCGCTGCACGAGGTGTTCTCGGTCGACGACGCGCGCACCGACCCGACGCAGGGGATCGTCACGATCATGGAAACCGAGGGGCGTCGCTTCGCGATGCTGATCGACGAGCTGGTCGGCCAGCAGCAGGTGGTCGTGAAGAACCTCGAAACCAACTACCGCAAGGTGCACGGCATCTCGGCGGCGACCATTCTCGGCGACGGCAGCGTCGCACTGATCGTCGACGTCGCGGCGCTGAACCGCGAAACCCGTGCGACGCACGGCGCCCGTGCCGGCGCCGAGCTCGCGATGTTCTGACTCTCGCCATCAACCGATTGGGGGCAAACGTGTCTGCTGAAGTCCAAATGATCAATCCGGCCGCGGCGAACGCGGTAACGAGCCGCCGCGACGCGGAACACGGCGACGCGACGGGCCAGGAATTCCTCGTGTTCACGCTCGGTGACGAGGAATACGGGATCGACATCCTGAAAGTGCAGGAAATCCGCGGCTACGACAGCGTCACGCGCATCGCGAACGCGCCCGAGTTCATCAAGGGCGTGATCAACCTGCGCGGGATCATCGTGCCGATCGTCGACATGCGGATCAAGTTCCATCTCGGCCGCGTCGAGTACGACCACCAGACCGTCGTGATCATCCTGAACGTGTCGAACCGCGTGGTCGGGATGGTGGTCGACGGCGTGTCGGACGTGCTGACGCTGCAGACCGACCAGATCATGCCGGCGCCGGAATTCGGCGCGACGCTGACGACCGAGTACCTGACGGGCCTCGGCACGGTCGACGGCCGGATGCTGATCCTGATGGACATCGAGAAGCTGATGTCGAGCCGTGAAATGGCGCTGATCGAGACGCTCGGCGGGTAAGCGCGCCGCGCGCGCAGCAATTTCGGGAGAATCTGCAATGTTGCATAACTGGTCGATCCGCACGACGCTCACGGCGGTCGGACTCATCCTCGTGTGCCTGACCGCCGCGGTCGGCGGGCTCGGCCTCTACGCGCTGAATCACGCGAGCCGCTCGCTCGACGAGATCGCGCACGTCGACCTGCCGGCGATCCACACGCTCGACGACACGGCCGCGCACCTGCTGCGCTCGCGCGTGGCGCTCGACCGCTTCCGTACGCTGACCGAAGCCGGCAATGCGGCCGAGGCCGCGAAGGTGCTCGAGCGCGCGCAGGCGCTGTATGCAAAGTCGAACCAGAACTGGCAGGCGTTCCAGTCGACGCCGAAACCCGGTATCGAGCAGGCGCTCGTCGACGAGCTCACCGCACGGTATACGACGATCGTGAAGGAAGGCGTCGAGCCCGAATTCGCCGCGGCGCGCGCGGGCGACATGGCGGCGTACCACGCGATCGCCGACACGAAGATCAGCCCGATGTTCGTCGCGTTCGACCAGACGGCGGCGGCCGTGATCGCGGCGCTGCAGAAGCGCGCGGAAGAACGTCAGACCGAGACGCAGTCGCAGATCTCGATGATGATCGCGCTGATCGCGGCCGGCATCGCGATCGCGTTCGTCGTCGTGATCGCGATCCGCTTCGCGCTGCGCGGGCTGATCGTCAAGCCGCTGGAAGACGCGATCGCGCACTTCGAGCGCATCGCCGGCGGCGATCTCACGCAGCCGGTGAGCGTGTTCAGCAACAACGAGATCGGCCGCCTGTTCGGCGGCATCAAGCGGATGCAGGACGCCGTCACGACGATGGTGCAGGCGGTGCATCGCGGCACCGAGTCGATCGACGTCGGCGCGCGCGAGATCGCGACCGGCAACACCGACCTGTCGCAGCGCACCGAGGAGCAGGCCGCATCGCTGCAGGAAACCGCGTCGAGCATGGAGCAACTGACGGGCACCGTGCGGCAGAACGCGGAAAACGCGCGGCAGGCGAGCCAGCTCGCGGTGAATGCATCGGACATCGCGACGCAGGGCGGCGAAGTGGTCGGCCAGGTCGTGTCGACGATGCAGGACATCGCGGCGAGCTCGGGCAAGGTCGTCGACATCATCGGCACGATCGAAGGCATCGCGTTCCAGACCAACATCCTCGCGCTGAACGCGGCGGTCGAAGCCGCGCGCGCGGGCGAGCAGGGCCGCGGCTTCGCGGTGGTCGCGGGCGAGGTGCGCTCGCTCGCGCAGCGCAGCGCGAGCGCCGCGAAGGAAATCAAGCAGTTGATCGGCGATTCGGCCGAGAAGGTCGACAGCGGCTCGGCGCTCGTCGCGCGCGCCGGCTCGACGATGGACGAGATCGTGCAGGCCGTGCGCCGCGTGACCGACATCATGGGCGAGATCAGCGCTGCGTCCGACGAGCAGTCGACCGGCATCGAGCAGGTCAATCGCGCGGTCGGCCAGATGGATGCGGTCACGCAGCAGAACGCGGCGCTCGTCGAGCAGGCGGCCGCCGCGGCCGCGTCGCTCGAGGAGCAGACGCGCCAGATGAAGGCGATCGTGTCGGGCTGGCGCGTCGCGGGCGGCATCGCGCTCGCGCCGGCGCGCGGCGTCGCGCGGCCGATCGCGCACGAACCGGCCGCGCTGCCGTCGGAATCGCGCGACCGTGCGCCGGTTGCCGCGCTGCCGGCGCCGCAGGCTGCGGCCCAAGCGGCGGCACGCCGCGCCGCGCCGGCGTCGCGCGCGGCAGCCGCGGGCGCCGCCCCCGAACCGAAGCGCGAGGCCGATGCCGCCGCGCGTACGCAGAAGGACGCAGCGGCTTCACGTGGCGGCGCCGCGGCGGGCGGTTACGGCCCGCGTCTCGCGAAGACGGCCGCGCCGGCGGACAAGCCGGCCGCGAAACCCGCGCTCGTGCGCCCGGCGCTGAACGGCGAGAAGCCGTCGCTGGCGGCCGCCGGCGCGTCCGACGACGACTGGGAGACCTTCTAAACCATGTCGCACGCGCGCGCGCCGTTTCGACCCGATGCACCGGATGCCTCGCCTCGCGCGGGCGAGCCGGGGCGCGACTTCGCGTTCACCGGCGCGGATTTCGCCCGCATCCGCGCGCTGATCCACCAACGCGCGGGCATCTCGCTGTCCGAGCACAAGCGCGACATGGCCTACAGCCGTCTCGCGCGACGGCTGCGGGCGCGCGGCCTCGACACGTTTCGCGACTACCTCGACCTGCTCGAGCAGGAAGACGATCCGCTCGAGTGGGAAGCGTTCACCAACGCGCTGACGACCAACCTGACCGCGTTTTTCCGCGAGTCGCACCATTTCCCGATCCTGTCCGAGTTCGTGAAATCGCGGCCGGCGCCGGTATCGGTCTGGTGCTCGGCGGCGTCGACCGGCGAGGAGCCGTACTCGATCGCGATCACGCTGATCGAGGCGCTCGGCGAAACGGCTGCGCGCAGCGCGTCGATCCTCGCGACCGATCTCGACACGCAGGTGCTCGCGAAGGCCGAAGCCGGCATCTACACGTACGACCAGGTCAAGCACCTGTCGCCGGAGCGGCTGAAGCGCTTCTTCCTGAAGGGCACGGGCGCGCAGGCCGGCCGCGTGAAGGTGCGCCCCGAGCTGCGCGCGATGATCCGCTTCGAACAGTTGAACCTGACCGATGCGGATTACGGGATCGCGAAGCCGTTCGACGCGATCTTCTGCCGCAACGTGATGATCTATTTCGACAAGCCGACGCAGGGGCAGGTGCTGTCGCGCTTCGAGCCGCTCGTGAAGCCGGGCGGGCTGCTGTTCGCCGGCCATTCGGAGAACTTCACGTACGTGACGCAGGCGTTCCGGCTGCGCGGGCAGACGGTGTACGAACTGACGCGCGACGCCGCGCAGAGCGCACGGCCGCGCGGCGCGCAGGCGAGCGCGGCGAGCGCGATGCCGTCGCGCGCGCGGGCCGCGGGCGGTGCGCTCGCCTATGGAGAGCGCGGATGAGCGCACTGCCGATCGCGACCAATCGCTACTTCGACAACCACTTCGAGCGCCCCGGCGTGAAGCTGTTGCCGAACGAGTTCTACACGACGGCCGAGGACATGGTGCTGATGACCGTGCTCGGCTCGTGCGTCGCCGCGTGCCTGCACGACCCGTACGCGGGCATCGGCGGGATGAACCACTTCATGCTGCCGGACGACGGCGCCGATCCGGGCGCGGCCGCGTCGGAATCGATGCGCTACGGCGCGTATGCGATGGAAGTGCTGATCAACGAGCTGATCAAGGCCGGCGGGCGCCGCGAGCGCATCGAGGCGAAGGTGTTCGGCGGCGCGGCCGTGCTGGCCGGGATGACGACGATCAACATCGGCGATCGCAACGCGGATTTCGTGCGCCGCTATCTCGCGCTCGAGCGCATCCGCATCACCGCGGAAGACCTGCAGGGCGTGCATCCGCGCAAGGTCGCGTTCATGCCGCACAGCGGGCGCGCGATGGTGAAGAAGCTGCGGCTGCAGGTGCCGGGCGTGACTGAGCGCGAAGCCGCGCTCGCGCGCGAGGCCGATCGCGCCCGCGCCGCGCGCACGCGCGCGCACGTCGAGCTGTTCGCCGCCGCGAAGCGGCCGGCGGCGCCGCAACCGGCGCGCCCGCGCATCGAGCTGTTCGGCGCGCGCGGCGCCGCACCGGCCGGCAGTGGCGGCGGCGCGCGGACGGCGAACCCGCATGCCGGGAGCCCGGGCGCCCCGTACGCGGCGACCCTATCAAGAAAGCAGGAGGCATGACCGCAGTGCAGAAGATCAAAGTGTTGTGCGTCGACGATTCGGCGCTGATCCGCAGCCTGATGACCGAGATCATCAACAGCCAGCCCGACATGACGGTGTGCGCGACCGCGCCCGACCCGCTCGTCGCGCGCGAGCTCATCAAGCAGCACAACCCCGACGTGCTCACGCTCGACGTCGAAATGCCGCGCATGGACGGGCTCGACTTCCTCGAGAAACTGATGCGCCTGCGGCCGATGCCGGTCGTGATGGTGTCGTCGCTGACCGAGCGCGGTTCGGAAATCACGCTGCGCGCGCTCGAACTCGGCGCGGTGGATTTCGTCACGAAGCCGCGCGTCGGGATTCGCGACGGGATGCTCGACTACGCGGAAAAGCTCGCCGACAAGATCCGCGCGGCGTCGCGCGCGCGCGTGCGCCAGGCGCCGCAGCCGCAGGCCGCCGCCCGCACGGCGGACAGCGCCGCGGCCGCGCCGATGATCAACAACCCGCTCGTCAGTACCGAGAAGCTGATCATCATCGGCGCGTCGACGGGCGGCACCGAGGCGATTCGCGAAGTGCTGACGCCGCTGCCGCCCGATGCGCCGGCCGTGCTGATCGCGCAGCACATGCCGCCGGGCTTCACGAAGTCGTTCGCGCAGCGGCTGAACGGCCTGTGCCGGATCGCGGTGAAGGAAGCCGAGCACGGCGAACGCGTGCTGCCGGGCCATGCGTACATCGCGCCGGGCCACGCGCACCTGTTGCTCGCGAGAAGCGGCGCGAACTATATTGCGCAACTGTCGGACGAGCCGCCGGTGAACCGGCACCGCCCGTCGGTCGACGTGCTGTTCCGCTCGGCGGCGACGCACGCGGGCAAGAACGCGATCGGCGTGATCCTCACCGGGATGGGCCGCGACGGCGCGGCCGGTCTGCTGGAAATGAAACGCGCGGGCGCTCACACGTTCGCGCAGGACGAAGCGAGCTGCATCGTGTTCGGGATGCCGCGCGAGGCGATCGCGCTCGGCGGCGCGGACGAGATCGCGCCGCTCGCCGACATGAGCCGCCGCGTGATGGCGCGCCTGGCGACGATGGGCGACCGCGTGCAGCGCGTGTGAAGGGAATGTCACGGGGCGCGTGCCACGATACGCGTCCCGACGGAAACGAATCTGGAAAGGAACGACGATGGACAAGAGCATGAAAATCCTGGTGGTGGACGATTTCCCGACGATGCGCCGGATCGTCCGCAACCTGCTCAAGGAACTGGGCTACACGAACGTCGACGAAGCCGAGGACGGCGCGGCCGGCCTCGCGCGGCTGCGCGGCGGCGGCTTCGACTTCGTGATCTCCGACTGGAACATGCCGAACCTCGACGGCCTCGCGATGCTGAAGGAAATCCGCGCCGACGCGACGCTCACGCACCTGCCGGTGCTGATGGTCACGGCCGAGTCGAAGAAGGAGAACATCATCGCGGCCGCGCAGGCCGGCGCGAGCGGCTACGTCGTGAAACCGTTCACGGCCGCGACGCTCGACGAGAAGCTGAACAAGATCATCGACAAGATGGCGAAAGCCGGGAGCTGACGTGAACGAGCCGATCCATGCGGCGCTCGCCGGCGCGGGGTTCAGCGCCGACAGCCATCCAGAAGGCGCCGACTTCCCGAGCGACCGCATTCTCGCGCGCATCGGCCACGTCACGCGCACGCTGCGCGATTCGATGCGCGAGCTCGGGCTCGACAAGCACGTCGAGCGTGCGGCGGAGGCCGTGCCCGATGCGCGCGATCGGCTGCGCTACGTCGCGACGATGACCGAGCAGGCCGCGGTGCGCGTGCTGAATGCGATCGAGGTCGCGAAGCCGATGCAGGAGCGCATCCAGAACGAGGCCGAGGCGCTTGACGCACGCTGGGCGCAGTGGTACGCCGCACCGATCGAGCACGCGGAAGTGCGCGAGCTGATGGACGATACGCGCGCGTTCCTGCGCACGTTGCCCGAGTCGACGTCGGCGACCCGCGCGCAACTCCTCGAGATCATGCTCGCGCAGGATTTCCAGGATCTGACCGGGCAGGTGATCAAGAAGATCATGGACATGGTCTACCTGATCGAGCAGCAGCTCCTCACCGTGCTCGTCGAGAACATCGCGCCGGAGCGGCGCGAGCAGTTCGCGGCCACCGCGGCCGCGCTCGCGGCCGAGCAAATGAGCGCGACCGGCAGCCCCGAATCGCTGCTGAACGGCCCGCAGATCGCGCCGGAAGGCAAATCCGACGTCGTCCAGGATCAGGGGCAGGTCGACGACCTGCTCGCGAGCCTCGGCTTCTGATCCTGCCGCGGCGCATCCGCGCACCCCGTTCCGCGGGCCGTCCGATGCGCACATTCTCCGTCCCCGCCTCGTTTTCCCGTGCGCGCCGCCCCTGCGCGGCGCGGCGCGATCCTGCGTCGAATTGACACTTCGCCACACTCCGCAGGCATACTACGCGTCAGCAGCAACGTAGCGTCATCCGTAAGATTGATAAGTTGGCAGGCGGCGTGGGCCGATGGCGGCGCCGTCGGCAACGAAGCCAGTCCCGTGGGGGGGAACGTGAAGCTGAAACGCTTGGGCTGGACCGTCGCGCATGCGACGGCTGCAATGGGTGTGCTGTGGGCCGTCCACGCACACGCGGAACTGGGCGGCGCGCCGATGTCGCCGCCGGCGGACGATCAGGCCGCCACCGTGCGTGCGCTGCAGCGCGCGATGCGCTCGGCGGACGGCGTGCAGACGAGCACGGCCGCCTATACCGTCCGCGAGATCACGCTCGGATCGGGCACCGTCATCCACGAATACACGTCGGCCGCCGGCAGCGTGTTCGGCCTCGCGTGGCGCGGGCCGACGATGCCGGATCTCGCGTCGCTGCTCGGCAGCTATTTCCCGCAGTACACCGCCGGCGTCCAGGCGGCGCACCGGGCGCGCGGCTGGCGCGCACCGGTGGCCGTCGAAACGAGCGGCCTCGTGATCCGGACGGGCGGCCACATGGGCGCCTTCTCCGGCCAGGCATGGCTGCCGTCGGCGCTGCCGGCCGGCGTGGCCGGCACCGATATCCAGTGACAGCGGGAGAGCGATCTTGAGCATTCCTCGTACATTCAAGCGCTGGCTCGGCGTGCTGGGCCTCCTGGCCGCAACGGCCGTGCTCGTGACGGCATGCGGCGGCGGCGACGGCGGCGGTGGCGGTTCGGCCAACAACGGCAACACGGGCGGCAACGGCTCGGGCGGATCCGACGGCAACAGCGGCAACACGGCCGTCATCACGGTCGGCGCGGGCGCCGCGAACGTGATCAACATCCCGACCATCAGCGTGAAGGTCTGCGTGCCGGGCACGTCGAACTGCCAGATCGTCAACAACGTGCTCGTCGATACCGCGTCCTACGGGCTGCGGCTCGTAGGCAGCGCGGTGGCGGGCGTGCACGACAGCCTGCCGCAGGTGACGAGCGGCGGCGCGCCGGTCGCCGAATGCGGCAAGTTCGTGTCGAGCTACACGTGGGGGTCGGTGCGCACCGTCGACCTGTCGATCGGCGCCGAGCAGGCGAGCTCGCTGCCCGTGCAGATCATCGGCGACCTCGGCACGACGAACGTGCCGAGCTCGTGCACGAACGGCGGCGCGTCGGCCAACTCGACCGGCGCGCTCGGCGCGAACGGGATCCTCGGCATCGGGCCGGCGCCGTACGACTGCGGCACGACCTGCGCGACGTCGACGTCGACGAGCAACAACTACTACGCGTGCCCGAACGGCGACAACGCGAGCTGCACGGTCGCGCTCGTGCCGCTCGCGCAGCAGGTGGCCAACCCGGTGCATCGGTTCGCGAACAACGACGGCGTGAGCGTGCAGATGCCCGACATCTCGTCCAGCGGGCAGGCGAGCGCAACCGGCACGCTGACGTTCGGCCTGCCGAGCCTGAGCGGCAAGACGGTGATGACGTCGACCACGACCGGCGACGTCAGCGCGACGTTCCAGGGGCGCAACGTGACCGCGTTCTTCGATACGGGCTCGAACGCGTATTTCTTCAACGATTCGCAGACGGTCTGTTCGAGGAATACGCAGTTCTACTGCCCGTCGGCCACGACGCCCTACTCGGCCACGCTGAGCGGCCAGAACGGCGCGTCGGGCACCGTGTCGATGACGGTCGCGAACGCGGATGCGCTGTTCGCGAACCCGTCGACGTTCGCGTTCAACGACATCGCGGGCCCGTTCGGCTCGTCCAGCTGGCTCGACATCGGCATGCCGCACTTCTACGGCAAGACGATCTACTTCGGGATGGACAAGACCGCGAGCGGCGGCGCGCAGCCGTTCGTCGCGTTCTGACGCGGCACGGCCGGACGCAGCAACGAGGGGGCGAGCGATCGCCCCCTTTTTTATTCCGATGCGCCGGGCGTGCGCTACGGACCGGATCGCTGCCAGACGCCGGCATAGCGCCTACGATGTAAGACCGGCACCGGTGCCGGCACGACATCGAGGAGACAACGCCATGAACCCGCGTATCCAGCGCATCACGCCGTTCCTGTGGTTCGACCGCGACGCCGAGGCGGCGGCCGATTTCTACGTATCGGTGTTCGACAACGCGCGTATCGTGCACGTCGCGCGCTACGGCAAGGCCGGCGCGCACGCGTCCGGCAACGCCGAGGGCGCGGTGATGACCGTTGCGTTCGAGCTCGACGGGCAGGCGTTCGTCGCGTTGAACGGCGGCCCCGCGTTCCAGATGACGCCGGCCGTGTCGTTCGTCGTCAACTGCCGCGACCAGGACGAGATCGACCATTACTGGGCGCGCCTGTCCGAAGGCGGCGACGAGCGCGCGCAGCAATGCGGCTGGCTGCGCGACCGCTTCGGCGTATCGTGGCAGGTCGTGCCCGTGCAGATGGCCGAACTGATGACGGGCGACCCGGCCCGCGCCGAGCGCGTGATGGCGCAGGTGATGACGATGAAGAAGCTCGATCTCGGCGCGCTGCAGCGGGCGGCGGCAGGCGAATCCGCTTAGGCCGCTCAGGTCGTTCGGGCCGGCGGCCGCCGGCCTGTCCCGACTCCCGACTCCCTTGCGTCTGGCCCCGTTTCCCCCGATCTTTCCCCCGTCGTTTCACCTTTCCCCCTCGCATTACGCCGCGGCCGTCCCGGTTGCGACCGCCGCTTCGCCCATGCACCGACCGGACCGTTTTCCGCCCCGCGTCGCATCGTTCCGCCCCGATCCGACAGCGTTTGCGGCGGCTCGCCCGATTGCCCGAAATACCCCCCTTTCCCGGCTTTGCTCGACCGATCGGCGTTTGACGCCTCCATGAATAATCGGTGTCACTGGAAAGCGGCATTCCGCCGTACCCGACCGGAGGCCCCGTGGCAGACGAGAGCGATCTCGACAAGACCGAAGCCGCCACTCCCAGGCGCCGCGAGAAGGCGCGCGAGGAGGGGCAGGTCGCGCGTTCGCGCGAACTGGCTTCGTTCGCGCTGCTCGCGGCGGGGTTCTACGGCGCATGGCTGCTCGCGGGTCCGTCGGGCGGGCACCTGCAGGCGATGCTGCGCGGCGCGTTCACCTTCGATCGCGCGACCGCGTTCGACACCAACCGGATGCTGTCGGCGGCCGGCAGCGCGAGCCTCGAAGGCTTCGCCGCGCTGCTGCCGCTGCTCGCGCTCACCGGCGTCGCCGCGCTGCTCGCGCCGATGGCGCTCGGCGGCTGGCTGATTTCGCCAAAGACGTTCGAGCTGAAGTTCGACCGCCTGAACCCGATCTCGGGCCTCGGCCGGATCTTCTCGATCCAGGGGCCGATCCAGCTCGGGATGTCGGTCGCGAAGACGCTCGTCGTCGGCGGGATCGGCGGCATCGCGATCTGGCGCAGCAAGGACGAACTGCTCGGTCTCGCGACGCAGCCGCTCGGCGCCGCGCTGCCCGATGCGCTGCATCTGGTCGCCGTGTGCTGCGGCACGACGGTCGCCGGGATGCTGGTGGTCGCCGGGCTCGACGTGCCTTACCAACTCTGGCAGTACAACAAGAAGTTGCGCATGACGAAGGAAGAAGTGAAGCGCGAGCATCGCGAGAACGAAGGCGATCCGCACGTGAAGGGGCGAATCCGCCAGCAGCAGCGCGCAATCGCGCGCCGCCGGATGATGGCGGCCGTGCCGAAGGCCGACGTGGTGGTCACGAACCCGACGCACTTCGCGGTCGCGCTGCAATACACGGACGGCGAGATGCGCGCGCCGAAGGTCGTCGCGAAGGGCGTGAACCTCGTCGCCGCGCGCATCCGCGAGCTCGCGGCCGAACACAACGTGCCGCTGCTCGAAGCGCCGCCGCTCGCGCGTGCGCTGTATCACAACGTCGAACTCGAGCGCGAGATCCCCGGTTCGCTGTACTCGGCGGTCGCCGAAGTGCTCGCGTGGGTGTACCAGCTCAAGCGCTTCCGTTCGGAAGGCGGCGCGTTCCCGGCGGTGCCGGTCGATCTCGACGTGCCGGCCGAACTCGACAAGGGCGCGTCGGTGTCCGCCGACGACGAGCGCGAAGAAGCCGAAGACACGCTCGGCAAGCAAGGGAGCGCAGCATGAGCACCCCGACCACCGGCCTGTTCGCGAAGCGCGCGAACCCGTTCGCGGGCACGAACCTGCGCGCGCTCGCGGGCCCGATCCTCATCTGCATGATCCTGGGGATGATGATCCTGCCGCTGCCGCCGATGCTGCTGGATCTGCTGTTCACGTTCAACATCGCGCTGTCCGTGATGGTGCTGCTCGTCAGCATGTACACGATGAAGCCGCTCGACTTCGCGGCGTTCCCGAGCGTGCTGCTGTTCTCGACGCTCCTGCGCCTGTCGCTGAACGTCGCGTCGACGCGCGTCGTGCTGCTCGAAGGGCACACCGGGCCGGACGCGGCCGGCCAGGTGATCGAGGCGTTCGGCCACTTCCTCGTCGGCGGCAACTTCGCGGTCGGCATCGTCGTGTTCGTGATCCTGATGATCATCAACTTCATGGTGATCACGAAGGGCGCGGGGCGGATCGCCGAAGTGTCCGCGCGTTTCACGCTCGACGCGATGCCCGGCAAGCAGATGGCGATCGACGCCGACCTGAACGCGGGCCTCATCAACGAGGAACAGGCGCGCAAGCGGCGCCTCGCGGTATCGCAGGAAGCCGAGTTCTACGGGTCGATGGACGGCGCGTCGAAGTTCGTGCGCGGCGACGCGATCGCCGGCCTGATCATCATGGCGATCAACGTGATCGGCGGGCTGATCGTCGGGATGGTCCAGCACGACATGTCGTTCGCCGCGGCCGGCACCAACTACACGCTGCTGACGATCGGCGACGGCCTCGTCGCGCAGATCCCGTCGCTCGTGATCTCGACCGCGGCCGGCGTGATCGTGTCGCGCGTCGCGACCGACGAGGACATCGGCACGCAGATCACCGGCCAGTTGTTCACGAACCCGCGCGTGCTGAACATCACCGGCGCGATCATCGCGCTGATGGGGCTGATCCCCGGGATGCCGCACTTCGCGTTCCTCGCGCTCGGCGGCGGCGCGATCTGGCTGGCGCGCACGCAGACGAGGCGCGCGGCGGCCCGCAAGGCGGCCGGCGACGTGACCGACATCGCGCCGCCCGCCGTGCTGCCGGCCGACAGCCACGAAGCGACGTGGGACGACGTGCAGCTGATCGACCCGCTCGGTCTCGAAGTCGGCTACCGGCTGATTCCGCTCGTCGACAAGAACAGCGACGGCGAGCTGCTCAAGCGCATCAAGAGCATCCGCAAGAAATTCGCGCAGGAAATCGGCTTCCTGCCGCCGGTGATCCATATCCGCGACAACCTCGAACTGCGGCCGAACGCGTACCGGATCGCGCTGAAGGGCGTCGAGATCGGCGTCGGCGAAGTGTTCCCGGGCCAGTGGCTCGCGATCAACCCGGGCCAGGTGACGGCCGCGCTGCCGGGCGCCGTCACGCAGGATCCCGCGTTCGGGCTGCCGGCCGTGTGGATCGACGTCGCGCTGCGCGAGCAGGCGCAGGTGTACGGCTACACGGTGGTCGACGCGAGCACGGTCGTCGCGACGCACCTGAACCATCTCGTCGTCCAGCATGCGGCCGAGCTGCTCGGCCGCCAGGAAGTGCAGGCGCTCGTCGAGCGCACCGGCAAGGACGCGCCGTCGCTCGTCGAGGACCTCGTGCCGAAGACGATCTCGCTCACCACGCTGCAGAAGGTGCTGCAGAACCTGCTCGAGGAAGGCGTACCGATCCGCGACATGCGCACGATCCTCGAGGCCGTGTCCGAGCATGCGGGCCGCGGCGACGCGTACGAGATCACGGCCGCGGTGCGGCTCTCGCTCGGCCGCGCGATCACGCAGCAGTGGTATCCGGGCAACGGCGAAATGCAGGTGATGGGCCTCGACGCGAATCTGGAGCGCGTGCTGTCGCAGGCGCTCGCCACCGGCGCGAACCCGGGCCTCGAACCCGGCCTCGCGCACAACCTACTGACCGGCACGCAGCAGGCGATGCTGCGTCAACAGAATCTCGGGCTGCCGCCCGTGCTGCTCGTGCAGCACGCACTGCGCGCGATGCTCGCGCGTTTCCTGCGCCGCAGCCTGCCGCAATTGAAAGTGCTGTCGTATGCCGAAGTGCCGGACACGCGCACGATCAAAGTCGTTAACGTCATCGGGGGTTCCGCTTGAACATTCGCAAATTCACCGGCGCAACGAGCCGCGACGCACTTCGTCTCGTGCGCGAGGCGCTCGGCGCCGACGCGGTCGTACTGTCGAACCGCACGCTCGATGACGGCAGCGTCGAAATCGTTGCACTCGCCGATTCGGATCTCGCCGCGGTGGCGCCGCCGGCCGCGCGTCCGCGTCTCGCGACGTCGCGCCAGCCGGAATCCGTGCCGGCCGCCGCCGTGCCGGGCATCGTATCGCGCCCGGGCATGGCGCCGCGCCCGGCCGTCAATCCGTATGCGGCAGGCGCAGGCGGGCTGCCGGACGTGTTCTCGTCCGTGTTCGGCGCGAGCGCCGACGCGCAAGAGGCCGACGTGCACGCTTCGTCGATCGATGCCGACGAGCCGGCGGCAGCGTCTTCGATCGCGGCGGCGACGGCCGGTGCGCCCGCTGCCGGTACGCCCGCTGCCGGTACGCCGGCCGCCGGCGCCCCGGCCGCCACTTCCGAGCCCGCGCCGTGGCTGGTCGAGCACGCGAAGCGCCTGACGCAGCAGCGCGACGCGCTGATGGCCCGCGCGCAGGCGCCGGCCGAGCCGCGGGCGGGCGCGCCCGCGCCGCAAGCCGCGGCCGGCGCGACGCCGCACGACTGGGCGCGCGACATCGTGCGCGACGCGGAACGCCGGATGCCGGCCGCCGGAGCGCCGGCCGCCGGATCGCCGGCCGCCACGAAGCGCGCCTCCGACATGGGCGCATACGCCGGCAAGGCGACGGAGCGCACGCGCCTGTCCGCGGACACGGCCGCCGCGGTAGCCGATGCGGTGAAGTCGCGCATCGAGCGGATCGTCAACGACACCGTGATGCAGGAGCTCGGCGAGCTGCGCGGGATGATGACGGAGCAGTTCGACAGCCTGATGTGGCACGACCGCCAGCGTCGCAGCGCCGTCCACGGCGCGCTGACGAAGCACCTGTTCGCGGCCGGCTTCTCCGCGCAGCTCGTGCGGATGCTGGTCGACAACCTGCCGTCCGGCGACGGCGCGCAGACTTTCGAGCAGGCCGCCGAATGGGCGCAGTCGGTGCTCGCGTCGAACCTGCCGGTGCTCGACAGCGAGGACGCGCTGATGGAGCGCGGCGGCGTGTTCGCGCTGATGGGGCCGACGGGCGTCGGCAAGACGACCACCACCGCGAAGCTGGCCGCGCGCTGCGTGATGCGCTTCGGCGCGAGCAAGGTCGCGCTGCTGACCACCGACAGCTACCGGATCGGCGGCCACGAGCAACTGCGCATCTTCGGCAAGATTCTCGGCGTGCCGGTTCACGCGGTGAAGGATGCGGGCGACCTCGCGCTCGCGCTGTCCGAGTTGCGCAACAAGCACATCGTGCTGATCGACACGATCGGCATGAGCCAGCGCGACCGCGCGGTGTCCGACCAGATCGCGATGCTGCACGGCGCGAACGCGCCGGTGCAGCGCCTGCTGCTGCTGAACGCGACGAGCCACGGCGACACGCTGAACGAAGTCGTGCAGGCGTACCGCAGCGCGGGCGAGCACCCCGATCTGGCCGGGCCTGACCTGGCCGGCTGCATTCTCACGAAGCTCGACGAGGCGACCCACCTCGGCGGCGTGCTTGACACGGTGATCCGCTACAAGCTGCCGGTCCACTACGTGTCGACTGGCCAGAAGGTGCCGGAGAACCTGTACGTCGCGTCGACCCGATTCCTGCTGAAGAGCGCGTTCTGTGTGCCGCGCGACGGCTCGCCCTTCGTGCCGCAAGACGAGGACATGCCGACGCTGCTTTCCGCACTGACCGCACGTTCCACCGCCGAGCTGCACGAGGTGCGATTTGGATAAACGGATCATCGACCAGGCAGAAGGGCTGCGGCGCCTGCTGGCCGGGCGCGCGTCGCGCATCGTCGCGGTGACGGGCGGCCCGGCGGGCGTCGGCTGCACGTCCACCGTGGTGAACCTCGCGGCGGCGCTCGCGTCGCTCGGCAAGGACGTGCTCGTCGTCGACGAGCGCGCCGACGTGCATTCGGCCAGCGCGACGCTCGCCGGCGCGTGGCTGCGCGACGGCGAACGCACGCGGGTGGCGGCCGGCTTCGGCCTGTGCGGCGCCGCGCGGCTCGCGCGCGCCGGCTACAGCGACGCGCAACTGAGCGACTTCATCGACGGCCCGGCCGACATCGTCCTCGTCGACGCGCAGCTCGGTGCCGACGGGTCGTTCTCGGCGCTCGCGCGCGAAGCACACGACGTGCTGGTCGTCACGCGGGTCGCCGCGCAGGCGATCACCGAGGCGTACGCGTGCATGAAGCGGCTGCATTTCGCGCACGCGTTCGCGCAGTTCCGCGTGCTGACGAATCAGGTCGGCAGCCACGCGGACGCGAAGACGGCCTTCGACAACCTCGCGGGCGTCGCGAGCCGCTACCTGACCGTATCGATCGCCGACGCCGGCTGCGTGAGCGCCGATCCGCTCGTCGAGCACGCCCGCGAACTGATGCATGCGGTGGTCGACGCGTTCCCGTCGTCGGCTGCCGCGCGCGACTACCGGCAGATTGCCGCCGACCTGTTGTACTGGCCGATGCGCCCGCGTTCGGGCGCGGGCCGCGCGGTCCACGCCGGCGGCAAGCCGTCGTACGAGGCGGGCGCGGCACACGCCGCGTGAGCGCCACCCGAAGGAGGGAGCCATGATGTACAACGCTCAAGGAAAGATGTCCCAGGCCGACGTGCTCGCGCAATACGCGCCGCTCGTGCGCCGCCTCGGGCTGCAGCTCGTCGCGAAGATGCCGGCGAGCGTCGATCTCGACGACCTGATCCAGGCCGGCATGATCGGCCTGATGGATGCGGCCGGCCGCTACAAGGAAGACCAGGGCGCGCAATTCGAAACCTACGCGACGCAGCGCATCCGCGGCGCGATGCTCGACGAGCTGCGCAGCAACGACTGGCTGCCGCGCAGCCTGCGCAAGACGTCGCGCGAGGTCGAGCACGCGGTGCACCAGGTCGAGCAGCACCTCGGCCGCTCGGCGAGCGAAACCGAGATCGCGCAGCACCTGAACATGCCGCTCGACGAATACCAGGGGATGCTGCAGGACCTGCACGGCAGCCAGCTCATCTACTACGAGGATTTCGACCGCGCGGCCGACGACGAGCCGTTTCTCGACCGCTATCGCGTCGATCACGCCGATCCGCTGTCGGCGCTGCTCGACGAGCACCTGCGCGAGGCGCTGGTCGACGCGATCGAGCGGCTGCCGGAGCGCGAGAAGCTGCTGATGTCGCTGTACTACGAACGGGGTCTGAATCTGCGCGAGATCGGCGCGGTGCTCGAGGTGAGCGAATCGCGCGTGTGCCAGTTGCACAGCCAGGCCGTCGCGCGCCTGCGTGCGCGGCTGCGCGAACAGGCGTGGGTCGGCGCCGAATCCTGACCCTTTGGGGCGGCCGCGCGCGCCGACGCCGCGCGCCCGTGCCGCGGTTGCCCGGCGCTTGCGCATTTCGCGCGCCGATTTGCTACAATCCCCTCCGTTTTCCGAGGAGCGTTGCGACGGACCATCCAGCGTCCGCCAGGCTCGGAAGGCTTCACCAAGCAGCCGTGCAGCGATTTTTCCGCGTCGGCTCCGCTTCCTGAACGGCGCTCACGTCACCAATCTAGAAACTTTTTAGAAAGGAGGGCGTGATGAACGCCATTATCGATTCCAAGGCTTCCCACGATTACGTCGTCGCCGACATGGCGCTGGCCGGCTGGGGCCGCAAGGAACTGAACATCGCCGAGACCGAAATGCCGGGCGTCGTGCAGATCCGCGACGAATACAAGGCGCAGCAGCCGCTGAAGGGCGCGCGCATTGCCGGCTCGCTGCACATGACGATCCAGACGGGCGTGCTGATCGAGACGCTGAAGGCGCTCGGCGCGGACGTGCGCTGGGCATCGTGCAACATTTTCTCGACGCAGGACCACGCTGCTGCCGCGATCGTCGAAGCCGGCACGCCGGTGTTCGCGTTCAAGGGCGAATCGCTCGACGAATACTGGGAGTTCTCGCACCGCATCTTCGAATGGCCGAACGGCGAATTCGCGAACATGATCCTCGACGACGGCGGCGATGCCACGCTGCTGCTGATCCTCGGCTCGAAGGCCGAGAAGGACCGTTCGGTGATCGCGAAGCCGACCAACGAGGAAGAAGTCGCGCTGTACAAGTCGATCGCGGCGCACCTCGACGTCGACGCGAACTGGTACTCGAAGCGCCTTGCGCACATCAAGGGCGTGACCGAAGAGACCACGACCGGCGTGCATCGCCTGTACCAGATGGAAAAGGACGGCCGCCTGCCGTTCCCGGCGTTCAACGTGAACGATTCGGTCACGAAGTCGAAGTTCGACAACCTGTACGGCTGCCGCGAGTCGCTCGTCGACGGCATCAAGCGCGCGACCGACGTGATGATCGCGGGCAAGGTCGCGGTCGTCGCGGGCTACGGCGACGTGGGCAAGGGTTGCGCGCAATCGCTGCGCGGCCTGGGCGCGACCGTGTGGGTCACCGAAATCGATCCGATCTGCGCGCTGCAGGCGGCGATGGAAGGCTACCGCGTCGTGACGATGGAATACGCGGCCGACAAGGCCGACATCTTCGTGACGGCGACCGGCAACTACCACGTGATCAACCACGATCACATGAAGGCGATGCGTCACAACGCGATCGTCTGCAACATCGGCCACTTCGACTCCGAAATCGACGTCGCGTCGACGCGCCAGTACCAGTGGGAAAACATCAAGCCGCAGGTCGACCACATCATCTTCCCGGACGGCAAGCGGATCATCCTGCTGGCCGAAGGCCGCCTCGTGAACCTCGGCTGCGCGACGGGCCACCCGTCGTTCGTGATGTCGAACTCGTTCGCGAACCAGACGCTCGCGCAGATCGAGCTGTTCACGCGCGGCGATCAATACGAGAACAAGGTGTACGTGCTGCCGAAGCATCTCGATGAAAAGGTCGCGCGCCTGCACCTCGCACGCATCGGCGCGAACCTGTCGGTGCTGTCGGACGAGCAGGCTGCGTACATCGGCGTGCAGAAGGACGGCCCGTTCAAGCCGAACCACTACCGCTACTGATGCGCGTCCGCCGCCGTGCCGTGCGTACCCGCCGCGGGGCGCACGGCGCGGCGGCGCTCACCGATCGTACCGATCGACAACCGAACCGGAGCACTCCATGAGCGTCATCCTCACCTGGGTCATCAACGCGCTCGCGTTGCTGATCATCACGTACCTCGTGCCGTCGATCCACATCAAGAGCTTCGGCACCGCGCTGATCATCGCGGTCGTGCTCGGGCTGATCAACACGGTGATCCGCCCGGTGTTGATCCTGCTGACGCTGCCCGTCACGATCGTCACGCTCGGGGTGTTCATCCTCGTCGTGAACGCGCTGTGCTTCTGGTTCGCGTCGTCGCTGCTGAAGGGCTTCGAGGTGTCGGGGTTCTGGTCCGCGTTCTTCGGTTCGATCCTGTACAGCATCGTGTCGTGGCTGCTGTCCGCCCTGATCTTCGGCCAGCGCGACATCGGCTGAGGGCGGGCGGGCATGGGCCCAACCCCATCGAATCATGAAACCGATCGAACTCTCGTTTGAATTCTTCCCGCCGAAGACGGCGGACGGCGTCGAGAAGCTGCGCGCCACGCGCGCGCAGTTGCTGCCGCTGAAGCCGAAATTCGTCTCCGTGACGTTCGGCGCCGGCGGATCGACGCAGCAGGGCACGCTCGATACCGTGCTCGACATGCAGAAGGGCGGCCTCGAGGCCGCGCCGCACCTGTCGTGCATCGGCTCGTCGCGCGACAGCCTGCGCGCGATTCTCGACCAGTACCGCTCGCACGGCATCCGGCACATCGTCGCGCTGCGCGGCGACCTGCCGTCGGGGATGGGCGCGGTCGGCGAGCTGCGCTATGCGTCCGAGCTCGTCAGCTTCATCCGCGCCGAGCATGGCGACTGGTTCCACATCGAGGTCGCGGGCTACCCGGAGTACCACCCGCAATCGCGGTCGCCGAAGGCCGATCTCGAGAACTTCGCGCGCAAGGTGAAAGCCGGCGCGAATTCCGCGATCACGCAGTATTTCTTCAACGCGGATGCGTATTTCCGCTTCGTCGACGATGCGCGCAAGCTGGGCGTGGACGTGCCGATCGTGCCGGGCATCATGCCGATCACGAACTTCTCGCAGCTGATGCGCTTCTCCGAGATGTGCGGCGCCGAAGTGCCGCGCTGGGTCGCGCGCCGGCTCGAGAGCTTCGGCGACGATCGCGAGTCGATCCGTGCGTTCGGCGCGGACGTCGTCACGAGCCTGTGCCAGCGCCTGATCGACGCGGGCGTGCCGGGGCTGCACTTCTACACGCTGAACGCAGCGGCCGCGACGCGGACGATCTGCGAACGGCTCGCGGTGTAAGCGCCGTCACGCGGTTGCATGCGCAACGGCCCCGCCGGTTCGTGCCGACGGGGCTTTTTTTATCGTGACGGGCGACGCGGGACGCGTGGCGCAAACGTGCGCGCGTCAGCGTTGTGCCTGCATCAGCGGCGGGCGGCGGTCGAACCACGGCCGCGCCTGTTCGAGCTGCCGCGCGAGCCGGAGCAGCAACGCGTCGTCGGCGTGGCGCGCGGCGAACTGCACGCCGATCGGCAGTCCGCGCGCATTCCAGTACAGCGGCACCGACATCGCCGGCTGGCCGGTCAGGTTGAACAGCTCGGTGCAGCCGGCCCACGCGAACGCCTTCTCCGACGACTTCGCGAGCATTTCCTTCAGCAGCGGTTTCACCGGCAGCGCGGCGAGAAGCTTCATCTGCGCGGATTCGAACGGCGTCGGCTGCAATTCGCCGATCTTCACCGGCGGCCCGGCGAGCGACGCGCACAGGATCGCGTCGTAGCGCGACACGAGGCCGGCGACCTGCACGGTGAGCTGGCGCTGCCATTCGAGCACGTCGGGCAGCCGCGTGCGCGCGAGGCGGCGGCCGACCACGGCCATCGCCCAGGTCGCGGCCTCGAATTCGCCGCGCCGCGGCGTGCGGCCGGTCAGTTCGCGCGCGCCGAGCACCATTTCCTCGGCGATCGTCGCCCACAGCGTCAGGAAGGTTTCGGCCGTGCGCGCGTAGTCGAGTTGCAGCGTCGCCGGCTCGACGTGATGACCGAGCGATTCGAGCAGCGCGGCCGCATCGTCGAGCGCCGCGCGCGTGTCGTCGGCGAGCGCCGGCGCGAGCATCGGATCGACGACGAGGCCGATCCGCAGCGGGCCGGGCGGCGTATCGAGCGCGCCGAGGAAGGTGCCGGGCGCGCCGGGCGGCAGTGTCTGGCCGGTCGTCACGTCGAGCAGCAGCGCACTGTCGCGCACGCTGCGCGACACCGCGTGCTGGACGACGAGTTCGCCGTTCGACGGCAGGTCGACGAGCACCGGGTTGCGGCTCGGCTTCAGGCCGAACAGCCCGCAGCACGACGCCGGAATGCGGATCGAGCCGCCGCCGTCGGACGCATGCGCGAGCGGCACGATGCCGGCCGCAACGGCCGCCGCCGCGCCGCCGCTCGAACCGCCGGGCGTGTGATCGAGGTTCCACGGGTTGCGGCACGCACCGAACAGTTCCGGTTCCGTGTACGGCATCTGGCCGATCTCGGACGTGTTGGTTTTGCCGAATACGTTGAGGCCCGCCGCGCGGCTGCGCGCGATCACCGGCGAATCGTCGGCCGGCACGAAGTAACGGTAGTGCCGGCTGCCCATCGACAGCGGCAGCCCGGCGACCGCCGCGCCGAGATCCTTGACGAGATACGGTACGCCCGCGAACGGCGCGTCGGCGCCCGGCGCGGGCGCTGCCGCCGCACGCTGGCGCGCGGCTTCGTAGTCCTGCAGCACGATCGCGTTGATCGCGCCGTTGACCGCTTCGGCCTGGCCGATCGCGGCGTCGAGCAGTTCGCGCGGGCTTGCGCGGCGCTCGCGCACGAGCGCGGCGAGGCCGATTGCATCATGCGCGAGATAGTCCGAGTGCATCGCGTCACCCCCGTTGTCACGCGTGGCGATGATGCGAGCATAACGCGGGCCCGGCGTGGCGGGCCCGCGGTCGTGCCTTTTTTAAAGGTGCTCGGCGAGGAAGGTCAACGTGCGGCCGTGCGCGAGCGCCGCCGCGCGCTGGTTGTACGATGCGCGGTCCGAGCAGTTGAAGCCGTGCTCGGCGCCCGGGTACACGTGGAACGACGCATCGCCGTGGCCGGCGAACGCGGCCTTCACCTGGTCGACGGCGGTGAGCGGAATGCCGTGGTCGTTTTCCGCGTAGTGGAACAGGATCGGCTGCTTGACCTGGCCGGCGAGATCGAGCGCGTTGTGGATGCCGCCGCCGTAATAGGACACCGCCGCGTCGAGCTTGCCGGTCGCCGCCGCGCGGTACGCGAGCTGGCCGCCGAAGCAGTAGCCGATCGCGGCGAGCTTGCCGCCCACTTCGGGGCGCGCGCGCAACGCGTCGGCCGCCGCGCCGATGTCCGCGACCGCGAGACCCACGTCGGTCTTCTTCATCAGCTCGATGCCCTTGTCGCGATCCGCGCCGTCGTAGGTCAGTTCGACGCGCGGCTGCGTGCGCCAGAACACGTCCGGCGCGAGCGCGACGAAGCCGTCGGCCGCGTACTGGTCGGCGACCGAACGGATGTGTGCGTTCACGCCGAAGATTTCCTGGATGATGATGACGGCAGGGCCCTTGCCGCGCTTGGGCAGTGCAAGATAGCCACCGAAGCTGTCGTTACCGGTCGGGATGTCGATCCATTGGGCAGTCACGTTTTGAACTCCTGGCGTACGGGGTGCGCGAGGCGCCCCGGGGAACAAGTAGAGGGCGGCCTAGTGTGCCACCGATCGTCCGGTGCTGCAGCGCGCGCGGCCGCTTCTCGCGCAGCGATCGTTTCGATCTCGATTATTCATTTTTCGGCGCCGCGCCGCTTCGATAGAGTCGATGTTGTCGGCCTTTACAAAGCGCTTTCGCGCATCGTCATCCAAGGATTCGCCATGTCTGCCCGCTCGTTTTCCACGCCCTTTTCCGAACGCTTCGGCCTGCGCCTGCCGCTCGTGCAGGCGCCGATGGTCGGCGCGACCACGACCGCGATGGTCGCGGCCGCGTCGAATGCCGGTGCGCTCGGCAGCCTCGGCGCCGGCGCGCTCGCGCCCGAACGTATCGAAGCCGAAGTCGCCGCGATCCGCGCGGCGACCGATCGCCCGTTCGCGATCAACCTGTTCGTGCTGCCCGATGAAGCCGCGCCCGACGCGGCGACCGTCGCGCGCGCGCTGGCCGCAATCGATCCGCTGAACGCAACGCTCGGCTTGCCGCCGGGCACGGCGCCTGCGCGCTACGCGCCGGATTTCCGCGCGCAGCTCGATGCGCTCGTTGCGCTGCGCGTGCCGGTCGCGAGCTTCACGTTCGGCGTGCTCGACGCGGCCGACGTCGCACGCCTGAAAGCCGCCGGCACGTATGTGATCGGCACCGCGACGCACGTGGCCGAAGGGCTCGCGTGGCAGGCGGCCGGCGCCGACGCGATTTCCGCGCAAGGCGCCGAGGCGGGCGGCCATCGCGGCACCTTCATCGGTTCCGCCGACGACGCGCTGATCGGCACGCTCGCGCTCGTGCCGCAGCTCGTCGACGCGACGGGCCTGCCCGTGCTCGCCGCGGGCGGGATCATGGACGGCCGCGGCATCGCGGCCGTGCTCGCGCTCGGCGCGCAGGGCGCGCAACTCGGCACCGCGTTCCTCACCTGCGCGGAAAGCGCGATCGCGGCGGACTGGAAGGCGCGGCTGCTCGCGAGCGCCGATACGTCGACGCAGGTCACGCGCGCGATCACCGGCCGTCATGCACGCGGGCTGCGCAACGCGTTGATGGCGCGGCTCGGCGAGCACGTCGCGGACGCCGCACCGTATCCGATCCAGAACGCGCTGACCCAGCCGCTGCGCCAGGCCGCCGCGCGCGCGAACGACGGCGACTACCTGTCGCTGTGGGCCGGGCAGGGCGCGCCGCTCGCGCGGCGGCGCGGCGATGCGCTGACGACGTCGCAACTGGTCGCCGCGCTCGACGCGGAATGGCGTGCGGCGGCCGCCTGAACGCTGCTTCATCCGCCAGAACGATCGATACCGGACGACGAAACGCGCGTGGTGTCACGCGCGTTTCATTCAACGATCGCGGGCACAAAATACCGAATCGAAATGCCCTCGCGAATGGGTCGAAACGACCTTTCGAAAGTATGTCGCGAATTAGCGGAAACCCTTATCCGTCGGGGCTTGCAGCGCTATTCGAGTCCTCCTTCCAAAGCGCACATATCGGTAGTGTTACCACTACCCCAAAAAAGTCCCACAAATTAATTTGATCACCTACACTTGCGCGCAAGTACGGGCGGGCGGCCGCTAAAAGCGGCGGTTTTCACGTGCTTGAGGCCAAGTGCATGAACGATGCAACCGGCGAATCGTCCAGTGATTGCAAACACGGGGATGGCAGCGGGGCACCGGGCGATGGCGTTTTTTGGGACCGAACTGGAGACTTACATGAATATCAAGATGCAAAAGCTGTTGCCGATCACCGCAGCGGCGATGCTGTGTGCTGCAGCTGCAAGCAACGCGTGCGCCGATCAAGTCGTCAAGATCGGCCACGTCGCGCCGTTGACGGGCGGCATTGCACACCTGGGCAAGGACAACGAAAACGGCGCGCGTCTCGCAGTCGAGGAGATCAACGCGAAGGGTCTCACGATCGGCGGCCAGAAGATCACGCTGCAACTCGACCCGCAGGATGACGCCGCCGACCCGCGGCAGGCGACGCAGGTTGCGCAGAAGCTCGTCGACGACAAGGTCGTCGCGGTGGTCGGCCACCTGAACTCGGGCACGTCGATCCCGGCCTCGAAGATCTACAGCGATGCGGGCATCGTGCAGATTTCGCCGTCGGCGACCAACCCGGTGTACACGCAGCAAGGTTTCAAGACCACGTACCGCGTGGTGGCGACCGATGCGCAGCAGGGCCCGGCACTGGCGAACTACGCGCACTCGAAGGGCATCAAGAGCGTGGCGGTGGTCGACGATTCGACCGCGTACGGCCAGGGTCTCGCGAACGAGTTCGAGAAGAAGGCGAAGGCGCTCGGCCTGAAGGTGATGTCGCATGACGCGACGAACGACAAGGCGGTCGACTTCCGCGCGATTCTGACCAAGATCAAGGGCGAGAACCCGGACGCGATCATGTACGGCGGCATGGACGCTACCGGCGGCCCGTTCGCGAAGCAGGCGAAGCAGCTCGGCCTGCGCGCGAAGATCTTCGCGGGCGACGGCGTGTGCACGGAGAAGCTGGCCGACCTGGCCGGCGACGCGACCGACAACGTCGTGTGCTCGGAAGCCGGTGCTTCGCTCGAGAAGATGCCCGGCGGCAGCGCGTTCAAGGCGAAGTACGAGAAGCGCTTCGGCCAGCCGATCCAGATCTACGCGCCGTTCACGTATGACGCCGTGTACATCATCGCCGACGCGATGAAGCGCGCGAACTCGGTTGACCCGGCTAAGATCCTCGCGGCGATGCCGGCGACGAAATACACGGGCGTGATCGGCACGACGACCTTCGATTCGAAGGGCGACCTGCAGCACGGCGTGATTTCGCTGTACAACTACAAGAGCGGCAAGAAGTCGCTGCTCGACGAAGTGAAGATGTAACGCGACCAGCGGTCAACAGCAGGGGTGAAAGCGCGCATGCGGCCACGCATGCGCGCTTTCTTTTTGGGCCGGCGTGCGCCGCCGCGCCGTCAGATTTTCAGGTGCGCGAGCACCCTGGGTGCGACGAGCGCGACGAGCGCCGCGCATAGTGCGACGACCGACAGGCCGATCGTCAGGTTCGCGGCCTGCGCGACCGCGCCGATCACGACCGGACCGAACAGCAGCCCGAAATACGCGAGCCCGGCCACGTGCGCGAGCCCTTCGGCCGCATGGATGCCTTTCACGCGCGCGGCGGCCGCGAACAGCACGGGCATCATGTTGGCCAGCCCGAGGCCCATCAGCGTGAAACCCGTCAGCACCGCGACCGGGTTCGGCAGCAGCAGCGCGCCGATCATCCCCGCGCACGCGAGCGACGCACTCGCGAACACGAGCTGCGGCGCGCCGAAGCGGGCGCGCACGGCGTCGCCCGCGAAGCGCGCGATGGCCATCCCGCCCGAGAACGCCGCGTACGCGGCGCTCGCGAGCGCGGGGCTCGCCGCGACGACGTCGCGCATGTAGACCGTCGCCCAGTCGTACATCGCCCCTTCGGCGACCAGCGCGATCAACGCGATGCCGCCGAGCATCCACAACGCGGGCGAGCGCCAGCGGTTGCCGCCGCCGTGCGCCTGTTCGTGATGCGGCACGTGCGGCAGCACGGCCGGGCTCGCGGCCACGAGCACCGCGGCGCACGCCGCCGCCGCGAGCGCGAGATGCGCGACCGGCGCCATGCCGGCCGACAGCAGCGCGCCGCCGGCCGCTGCGCCGGCCATCCCGCCGATGCTGAACATCCCGTGCAGCGACGACATGATCGGCTTGCCGAGTGCGATTTCGACCGCGCTGGCCTCGGCGTTCATCGCGACGTCGAGCGTCGCCATCGAGAAGCCGAACAGCGCGAGCACCGGGAGCAGCATCCAGTAGTCGGGCACGACGAGGATCAGCGCCGCACACGCGGACATCACGAGCCCGCCGGCGAGGCACGCGGTGCGCGAGCCGACGCGCGCGATCCAGCGCGCGATGGTCAGCATCGCGGCGATCGACCCGCCGGCGACCGCGAACAGCGCGATCGACAGCAGCCCGGGGCTCAGCGCGAACTTGTCGCGCACGGTCGGCACGTGTACACCCCACGACGCGTACATCATGCCGGCGACGAAGAACAGCGCCATCGACGCCGTGCGCGCACGCTGGCGGGCCGGCAGCGGCAGCACGCGATGCGCGTCGGGCGGCGCGGCGAACGGGGACGACGATTCGGGGGAGGAGGATTCGGACACGGGGAGGCTCGCCAGGAAAATGCGCGGGCGCACACGGCGCCCGTCGGATTTGTCCGATTCTATCGAACCGCTTACGTTCTTGCCGGGCGATGGCCGTTCGGTCGATGCCCGGGCGATCGGGCCATCCCGAGGCGGCGGTTCGGCGTCGCATCGGCCGTTCGGCCGATGCGCAACGTGCGGCGAGCGCGGGTAACATCGAAGCGATGCCCGCCGCGCCGCCTTTCGACCGCAGGAGTTCCGCTTGAACATCGATCCCGCCTTCGCCTTGCATCTGCTGCACCGCTGCGCGCTCGGCACGCTCGCCACCCATGCGCGCGAACCGCAGGGCTTCCCGTATCCGACGGTCGTGCCGTTTGCGCCCGATGCAAGCCATCGGCCCGTGATCCTGGTGAGCGGCCTGGCCGAGCATACGCGCAATCTCGCCGCCGATCCGCGTGCGGGTTTCCTCGTCGTCGATGCGAGCGGCGGCGAGGTCCTGAATGCCGAGCGCGCGACGCTGCTGGGCCGGTTCGTGCCGCTCGGCGACGATCCGCACGTCACCGTGCGTTACCTGCGCTACGAACCGGACGCCGCGCGCTATCTCGCGCTCGGCGATTTCGCGTTCTGGGCGCTCGAGATCGAGCGGCTGCGCTATATCGGCGGGTTCGGGCGGATGGGCTGGGTCGACGGCACGCATCTCGATGCGCTGCCGCCGCTCGCATTCGACGACGAACAGGCGCTGTGGCGTGCATACGAGGCGAGCGACGCACACCGCGACGGGCTCGACCTGCTCGGCGTCGATCGCCATGGCGCGGACTGGCGATGCGACGGGCGCCGCGTGCGCACGCCGTTCGAGTCGCCTTCGGCCGATGCCGGTGCGCTGCACGAGCGATTGATCGCCTGCGCAAAGGATGTGACGTGACGTCACGGGTCAGGGATTTGTCCGTTTAGCAAACTGCGTCATGTGGTTTTTGCAAAACTGTCGTCCGATGAAAGCTTTGATTTTCTTGAATGCAGGGTAATTGCGTATGTTGATAGACCGAATAGTCGATCGCTAATGTCCTAATCTCTATGCAGGAGCGTAAAAATTTGAGAAAAGGCCGCGGCCGGTCAAAATGACATGTGCGAATACCAATTGGCCTCGGGATTTTCATGAATCTCGCTTCTATCAAATCTTTTTTGTGCTAATCTCTGCCTTCGAAAATCCGAGGCACATATATTTCATGAATGGTGAGCCGGCTGCAGACCGGCGCCATTGGTCAGATAGATAGAAAGGGAAACTATGTCTTCTTACAAGGACCTGCTGGCCCAGCGGGAGAAGCTGGAGAAGCAAATCGAAGAAGCGAAGTCGCGTGAATACGCTGAAGTGCTGAATGACGTGAAGCAGAAAATTGCCGACTACGGCTTTTCGCTCGCCGAACTCGGTCTCAGCCGCGCGAAGGCCGGCAAGGTCGGTCGTCCGCGCGCAGGCGTGGCGGCGAAATACCGTGACCCGGAAACGGGCGCGACGTGGTCGGGTCGTGGCAAGCCGCCGCGCTGGATCGCCGGCAAGAACCGCGATCAGTTTGCGATTTAAACATTCGTTTAAGTTGCCTGCTCTTCAAGAGAGCCGCGTGTCCGTCGAGGAGCGCGGCTTTTTTGTTTTCCGGGCACCGGCAGGGTCCTCTGCGCCGTCATGAAAATGTAAGCGTGTGTCGCGTGAATGAAAATGCGACACGTTCGCATAAGCGATTGATTTAAATGAGAAATTTGTGGGTATTGGAAGGGCTGGCAGGGCGCCTTTGATAGAATTACGACTCGCACACCGATATCTCATATTTCATGTCCACGTTTTCCGGCGACGCGCAGAGCGCGGATAAGCACGCAGTTGCGCGCAAGAGCACGCTCGTCAGTATTGTGCTGAATGTCGTGCTTGCGACATTTCAGATCGTCGTTGGCGTGATTGCGCATTCGCAGGCATTGATTGCCGACGGTGTGCATTCGATTTCCGATTTGATCTCGGATTTTGTCGTGCTGGTTGCGAATCGGCATAGCGGCGCATCGCCGGATGCCGACCACAATTACGGCCATAGCCGCTACGAGACGGTCGCGTCGCTGTTTCTCGGCGCGATCCTGATTGCCGTCGGTATCGGCATGCTCTGGCGCGCCGGCGACCGTCTCGTTAATCTCGAAAACATTCCGGCCGTGCATTTTTCCGCGCTGATCGTTGCGCTGACGGTGCTCGTGTCGAAGGAAGCGTTGTTCCGCTACATGCTGCGCGAAGCGCGGCGCGTGCGCTCGGCGATGCTCGTCGCCAACGCGTGGCATGCGCGTTCGGATGCCGCGTCGTCGCTCGTCGTCGCGATCGGCATCGTCGGCAGCCTGGCCGGTGTACGGCTGCTCGACCCGATCGCGGCAGCGATCGTCGGCTTCATGGTCGCGCGCATGGGCTGGACGTTCGGCTATGACGCGTTGCAGGACCTCTCCGACCGCGCGCTCGATACGGCCGACACGGCCGAGATCCGCGCGCTGCTCGCCGCGACGCCCGGCGTGCGCGACGTGCACGACCTGCGCACGCGCAAGATGGGCGATGCCGCGCTCGTCGATGCGCACATCCTCGTCGATCCGAAGATCTCCGTCTCCGAAGGGCATTACATCGCCGAGACCGCGCGGGCGCGCGTGCTGTCCGACCCGCGCGTGCTCGATGCGCTGATCCATGTCGACCCCGAGAACGACGCGGCGCGCCGTCCGGCGCTCGCGCTGCCGCCGCGCGGCGAGCTCGCGGCCCGGCTCGAGGCCGCGCTCGCGCAGCGCGGGTTGCACGCGGCGGCGATCAATCTGCATTACCTGAGTACGGGGCTCGAGGTCGACGTGACGCTCGACAGCGACCCGCAAGACGCCGATGCGACGCTGGCCGGTCGGCTCGACGTCGAGACGCTGAAGCGCGAGTTCGGTGCGCGCCGGATCGGCTTCACGCGCACGCTGCCCGTGCAGACGTGACCGGCAGCCGGCAGCCGGCAGCCGCGAACGCGGCCGGCCGCAGGGGTGGGGCTGCGCGTTACAGCGGCAGTTGCGTGTCGAACTTGATTTCGCGCAGCACGACGCTCGTGCGCACCTGCGACACGGCCGGAATCTTGAAGATGCGTTCGTGCAGGAACACGTCGTAGGCTTTGATGTCCGGCGCGACGATCTTGAGGATGTAATCGGCTTCGCCGGTCGTGCTGTAGCACTCGGTGACTTCCGGGCAGGTCGCGATCTCGCGCTCGAACTGCTCGACGCCGCCTTCGTTGTGGCGCGTCAGGTGCACGTGCGCGAGCGCGCAGACGTGCAGGCCGAGCTTCTCGCGATCGAGCAGCGCCGTGTAGCGCTGGATCACGCCCGACTGTTCCATGTCCTTGATGCGGCGCCAGCACGGTGTGCTCGACAGCCCGACCTGGTCGGAGATTTCCTGAACGGAACGGCGCGCGTCGAGCTGCAACAGGCGAAGGATTTTTTGCGAAAAGGAATCGAGCGTCACCTGCGCCTCCATGCGGCAGCTACAACACGCTGAATGTTAGAGGGCCGGGAAAGGAAAGGCAATCTGGCGACGCGCTGTTGAGCGAGATTCGCTAATTTGCTCGCGGATCCGTGGGATTTTGTCCCGCCCCCGCGCTATCCGACCGATCGGTATCCGACACGGCCAGGCCCGCGAGCGCGGCCTGCTGACGGCGCAGGTCGGCGAGCATGTTGCAGAACAGCGCGCCTTGCTCGATCGCGTCGTCGAGCGCGACGTGCGTGTGCGGATGATCGTCGAACCAGTGCTTCGGAAAGCGCGGCTTGATCGCCTTGCGGTACGGCAGGCCCGTCATCGCGAACGCGAGCGTCTTGATGTCGAGCGCCGACCACGAGAACGGGCAGCGCCCCGCGAAACGCATCATGTACCAGAACATGAACGTGAAGTCGAAGCCAGCCGGCATCGCGACGAACACCGGCTTGCCGGGCAGCGCCTCGACCCATTCGACGTAGGCGACCAGCGCCGTCTCGGGCGTCTGCAGGTCGCGCCGGCATGCGGCCCACGCTTCGGGTTCGGTTTTCCACCAGGCTTCCTGCACCGGGTGCGCGTGCGCGCCGGGCAGGGTCTCGAGGTTTGCCGAGAACGTCGCGATCAGTTGCTTGTCCTCGGTATAGGCGGCCGACGCGAAGCTCAGCATCGAGTGCGGGCCGGGAATCGGGCCGTCGGCTTCGACGTCGGTGCTGACGTAAATTTCCGGGATGGCGGTCTGATTCATCCGAATACCTTGTCGGACACGAACGGGTTCGTGCGGCGCTCGTCACCGAACGTCGACACCGGGCCATGACCGGGCACGAACGTGACGTCGTCGCCGAGCGGCCACAGCTTTTCCTTGATCGAACGGACGAGATCCTCGTGATTGCCGCGCGGGAAATCGGTCCGGCCGATCGAGCCCGCGAACAGCACGTCGCCCACGATCGCGACGCGATGCGCGCGGCTGAAGAACACGACGTGGCCGGGCGTGTGACCCGGGCAGTGATAGACCTCGAGCGTCTCGTCGCCGAACTGCACGGTGTCGCCGTCGTTCAGCCACCGGTCGGGCTCGAAGCTGTCGGCGGCCGGAAAGCCGAAGCGTTCGCTCTGCATCGGCAGCTTCTCGATCCAGAAGCGTTCGTCTTCCTGGGGCCCCTCGATCGGCACGCCGTAGCGCGTCGCGAGCGTCTTCGCGCCCGCACAGTGATCGATGTGCCCGTGCGTGAGCAGCACCTTCTCGACCTGCACGTTCTGCCGCGCGACTTCCTGTTCGATCCGGTCGAGATCGCCGCCCGGATCGACGACGGCGGCGCGGCCCGTCTTCTCGCAGACGAGCAGCGAGCAGTTCTGCTGGAATGGCGTGACCGGAATGAGCGTGACTTTCATGGAGGCACCGGCGGCTAAAAGGAGCGATTGTACCGGTCGCGCGCGCCGCCTGCCGTGCGTGCGATGCATGCCGCGGCGCGTGGATGAGGGCATTCCCGGAGCATGTCGATTGTTACAGCCATAGCGAGAATCAATGGTCCGCCGGGGGCGCTTTTCGAGACAAGGTTTTGATTTATGTATAATGCGCCCCATTGCGCGTGAATTTCACGCAATTCGCTGGTGTTTCGGCCCTGTTAAATAAGGCATCCGATTCACCGTCAAGCATCGGCCGCCGGGGGAGTCCGGCGGTGTATCCAGCACCGAGCATTCGGTGCTCACGTCTTGTCCGGCCGGGTGCTGCGCGCCCGCTTGCGGCCCAGCTGCCGCGCCGCCGGATGAGGCCTGTGCCGCCGTTCCTGTGCGTTGGTCGTATCGACGCGCGCGAACGTGAAGCCATGTTCGATGGCGGCATGTGGGGTCTGGTCAGGCTGTTGGGGACAGGTTGCGCCAGACGTGAAAGCTAATCAGGACGGTTGCGGCCTAGACGAACGCCGCGCCCATGCTAGCCGCCTGCTCGCACTCGAGCGGGGCGTGCACGCATTTGCCGTCCGGGCCGCATCTCTGCGTTGTGAAGCAGCGTTGTATCGATGCGGCCCGAACCAGAAGGCGACACGTCGATGAATTTACGTTTTCCGAGCCGATTCGGAACCATTGCATTATTTTTTGCGCTGACGGGCTGTGCGGTGCCATCCAGCCAGACCACCGGCAGCGTGAGCCAGAAGAAGGCGGTCGACAGGACGGCCGCTGCCGCGAAGGCGGACGACGACAAGCAGCCGCTCAATTTCGATTCCGCGCTGGCGTCGATGCCGGCTGCCGACAGCAAGGACGCGAAGAAGTCGTCGCTGGCGGACGCCGAGCCGATCGACGGCAAGGACGTGTCCGATTTCCGCCAGACCGGCCGCGCATCGTGGTACGGGCGGGATTTCCACGGCCGCCGCACCGCGAACGGCGAGCGCTTCAACATGAACGCGTTCACCGCCGCGCACCGCACGCTGCCGCTGTCGTCGTACATCAAGGTGACGAACGCATCGACCGGCAAGTGGGTCGTCGTGAAGGTCAACGATCGCGGGCCGTTCAAGCGTGGCCGCGTGCTCGACCTGTCGTATGCGGCGGCCAAGGTGATCGGCCTCGTGCACGCCGGCACGGGCCGCGTGAAGATCGAAGGGCTGTCGCCGCAGGAAGCGCGCGAGGCGCGCGACGAAATGTTCGCGTCGATCTCGGCGAAGTAACGCGGCGGATCGTCCGCTCATGCACAAAGGGCTGCCTTCCGGCAGCCCTTTGTCGTTGTGCGCCCAGCATGGGCGCACTCCTGCGGGTGCAAGTCCCGCCATAAGCTGGTCACAGCGAATGAAGTGAA
>NZ_LPMU01000032.1:0-1395 GCF_001534535.1 Burkholderia sp. MSMB1459WGS | reverse complement strand
TCGTGGTACTTGACGCTCTTCGTCCAGTTCACGAAGTCTTCCTTCTCCGCGTTCGGCTTCTGCGTGAACAGGTTGTACGCGATCCGGATCGTCATCTCGCCCGCATCGTGCAGCTTGCGGATCACTTCGTAATCCTCCGGATAATTCTGAGATCCTCCACCCGCGTCGATCACGCCGGTCACGCCCAGCCGGTTCAGCTCGCGCATGAAGTGGCGCGTCGAGTTGTACTGATACTCGAACGGCAGCTTCGGACCCTTCGCGAGCGTCGCGTAGAGGATCGTCGCGTTCGGGTTCGCGAGCAGCAGGCCGGTCGGATGGCCGGCGGCATCGCGCAGGATGGTTCCGCCCGGCGGCTCCGGCGTGTCCTTCGTATAGCCGACCACCCGCAGCGCCGCCGCGTTCAGCAACGCACGATCGTACAGGTGCAGGATGAACACCGGCGTGTCCGGCGCGACTGCATTGAGTTCGTCGATCGTCGGCAGTCGCTTCTCCACGAACTGATGTTCGGTGAAGCCGCCGACCACGCGCACCCACTGCGGCGCGGGCGTCACGGCGACCTGACGCTTGAGCATCTCCATCGCGACCGCGAGCGACGGCACGCCGTCCCAGCGCAGTTCCATGTTGTAGTTCAGGCCGCCGCGAATCACGTGGCAGTGGTTGTCGATCAGGCCCGGCAGCACGCCGCGGCCGCCGAGATCGATCGTCTTCGTCGCACGGCCAGCGAGCGGCATGACGTCCGCGTCGCTGCCGACGGCGACGAAGCGGCCGGCGGCAATCGCGACGGCCGTGGCGACGGGGTTCGCGCGATCGAGCGTCGTGAATCGTCCGTTATGCAGGATCAGATCCGGCTGGGTCACGGTTGCGGTCATGTGCATCACCTCTTGTTGATCAGAAGCCAAACAGCTGTTTCACGGTGGGTAAGGCCTGCACGCCGATCAGCATGCCGAGCAACCCGACCAGCGCAATCAGCGGCGGTGCGGGAGAGCGAACCTTGATGGCGCTGTAAATCACACCGATCAGCAGGCCCGCACCAAGGGAAACCAGATAAGGTTCCATGCGATAAATCTCCCGGACAAATTCAAATGCAGGCGCGGCGTTCCGAACGGCATGCCGCGGGCGGCATTCGTGTTTCTTTCACGTCCGCCGCCCGCGGCCATGGCGCCCATGCGGCGCGTTCGCATCGAACCCGCCGCACCGGCATCAGCCGTTGCAGGCCGTCCGTGCTTACTTCGCCGGAACGGGCGGAATCGACTCGTGCGGCGTCGCGGTGCGCTGCGGCGCCTTGTGGACCATCGTGTACGCGTAGTCGACGCCCATTCCGTACGCGCCCGAATGCTCCTTCGCGATCGCCATCACCGCGTCGTACGAGTCGCGGCGCGCCCAGTCGCGCTGCCA
>NZ_LPMU01000031.1:0-875 GCF_001534535.1 Burkholderia sp. MSMB1459WGS | reverse complement strand
GACGCAACGCCTACTCTTGCTGGCACGGCGGAAGCGGGCAGCACAGTGAGCGTTTATGACGGTACGACGCTGCTGGGTACCACGACAGCGGACCCGTCCGGAAACTGGACGTTCACGCCGCCGACGGCGCTGGGTGAAGGCGCACATAGCCTGACCGTCACTGCAACCGATGCCGCAGGCAACGTAAGCACGCCAAGCACGGCATTTAACCTGACGATCGATACGACGGCGCCTGCATTGCCGACGGTGAACGCGACGGACGGTACATCGCTGTCGGGTACAGCCGAAGCTGGCGCAACGGTCAACATCGATACCAACGGCGACGGCACGCCGGACGCAACCGTGACGGCGGACCCGAGTGGCGCATGGACGTATACGCCGTCGACCCCGCTGCCGGTTGGCACGGTGATTGGCGTGACGGTCACCGACGCAGCAGGCAATACGGGGCCGTCTGCCTCGGTAACGGTGTCGGGCGACACGACGGCGCCTGCGGTGCCGATCATCGGCACCGTGACGGACGACGTGGGCTCCATTGTTGGCGCGATCGTTTCAGGCGGCAGTACGGATGACGCAACGCCTACTCTTGCTGGCACGGCAGAGGCAGGTAGCACGGTGAGCGTCTATGACGGCACGACGTTGCTGGGCACGACGACGGCAGACCCGTCCGGAAACTGGACGTTCACGCCGACCACGGCGCTGGGTGAAGGCGCGCACAGCTTGACCGTCACCGCAACGGACACCGCGGGCAACGTCAGCGCACCGAGCGCATCGTTCGCGATCACGATCGATACGACGGCTCCTGCATTGCCGACGGTGAACGCGACGGACGGTACATCGCTGTCGGGTACGGCCGAAGCGGGCGCAACGGTCAACAT
>NZ_LPMU01000030.1:0-28331 GCF_001534535.1 Burkholderia sp. MSMB1459WGS | reverse complement strand
GCGATGCCGTTGGCCCGTGAGGATCCACCCCTCTTTACCCTCACGTGCGTGGGTGGGACGCGTTCATTTCATTCTCCCTATCGCAACAACGAGCCTACGCATTCATCATGGTGCGCCGCAATTCAGGACGCAAGGGATGGAAAACGCTGATTCGCCCCGCGCGGCGCGTGCGCGATGATGCGGTGCACGATCGGTGCGCACCTGCATCGCACCGTGCAGGCATGCGCTGAAGCGATGCAGCCGATGCACTAGAATGGCCCGTTCCATCTCGAGCGGGCCGCGTCGCGCCGGCATCGTGTGCTTCGACCATGCCCGTGTGACACGCATTCGCGCGATCCGTTCGCCAGCCCGCCACGCACCGGTAGCGGAACGCGCCCGCTTACAACGACAACCCGCCCATGCCCGTCGCACCGATCGATTTCCGCAACGTCGAAAAGCACTATGGCGACAAGCTCGTCGTCGACGGTCTGTCCTTCAACGTGAAGGCCGGCGAATGCTATGGCCTGCTCGGGCCGAATGGCGCCGGCAAGACCACGACGCTGAAGATGCTGCTCGGCCTCGCGCATCCCGATGCAGGCGCCATTTCGCTGTGCGGCGAACCGGTTCCATCGCGTGCGCGACACGCACGCCGGCGGGTCGGCGTCGTCCCGCAGTTCGACAACCTCGACCCCGACTTCACGGTCCGGGAAAACCTGCTCGTGTTCAGCCGCTATTTCGGGATGTCGGCGCAGGCCGCACGCGCACTCGTGCCGCCGCTGCTCGAATTCGCGAAGCTCGAGAACAAGGCCGATGCGAAAGTCGGCGAGTTGTCGGGCGGCATGAAGCGCCGCCTTACGCTCGCCCGCGCGCTCGTCAACGATCCCGATGTGCTGGTGCTCGACGAGCCGACGACGGGCCTCGACCCTCAGGCCCGGCACCTGATGTGGGAGCGGCTGCGCTCGCTGCTCGCACGCGGCAAGACGATCCTGATCACCACGCATTTCATGGAGGAAGCCGAGCGCCTGTGCGATCGGCTGTGCGTGATCGAGGAAGGCCGCAAGATCGCCGAAGGCGCGCCGCACGCGCTGATCGAATCGGAGATCGGTTGCGACGTGATCGAGATCTACGGGCCCGATCCGGCCGCGCTGCGCGACGAGTTGTCGGCATTCGCGAAGCACACCGAGATCAGCGGCGAGACGCTATTCTGCTATGTGACCGATCCCGAGCCGGTCAGCGCACGACTCAAGGGCCGTACGGGGCTGCGCTATCTGCATCGCCCGGCCAATCTGGAGGATGTGTTCCTGCGGCTCACGGGCCGCGAGATGCAGGATTGATCGACCATGGACGTCCGTCACTATTCCGCCACCACGCCATCGGCCCCGCCGCGTGAATCGCGCTTCGCGATAGCGATGCCGGCGAACGCCAGCAACTGGATCGCCGTCTGGCGGCGCAACTATCTCGTGTGGCGCAAGCTCGCGCTCGCGTCGATGTTCGGCAATCTCGCCGATCCGATGATCTATCTGTTCGGGCTGGGTTTCGGGCTCGGCCTGATGCTCGGCCACGTCGACGGCGTGTCGTACATCGCGTTTCTCGCGGCCGGCACGGTCGGCTCGAGCGTGATGATGTCCGCGAGCTTCGAATCGATGTATTCGGGTTTCTCGCGGATGCACGTGCAACGCACGTGGGAAGCGATCATGCATACGCCGCTCGCACTCGGCGACATCGTGCTCGGCGAGATCGTCTGGGCGGCCAGCAAGGCGATGTTGTCGGGCGGCGCGATCATGCTCGTCGCGGGTGGGCTCGGCTACGCGCAGTTTCCGTCGATGCTCGCGGTGCTGCCCGTGATCGCGCTGGCCGGCCTCGCGTTTGCCAGCATCGCGATGATCGTCACGGCGCTCGCCCCGTCGTACGATTTCTTCATGTTCTATCAGACGCTTGTGCTGACGCCGATGCTGCTGCTGTCGGGCGTGTTCTTCCCGATCGCGCAGTTGCCGCCGCTCGCGCAGCACGCGGCGCAGGCGCTGCCGCTCGCGAACGCGGTCGAGCTGATCCGCCCTGCGATGCTCGGCCGGCCGGCGACCGACATCGCGTTGCACGTCGCGGTGCTCGCCGGCTACGCGGTCGGTGGGTTCCTGCTGTCCGCATGGCTGTTCCGGCGGCGGATGATGCGCTGACGGCCGGCGCACCGGCCGCCGGCTTCATGCGACGACATTACTCGTCGTCGTCGCTCCACGGAATTTCGACGTCGGTCAGGAACGCGACGGTCGCAAGCGGGCCGCCTTCCTGGCGGCCGAGCTTGCCGTCTGCACGATGCCATTCGACGCGAAACTGCGTGCCCGGATCGTCGGCCAGCAAATAGACCGTGCGCAGCTCTTCCTTGTCGGCTTCGTCCACCGGGCCGTCGAACGACACCAGCATCTTCTGCGGCCACAGGCCGTTGACGGGATCGTAAATCCGATCGCCTTGCGGAATGTCGATGCTGGCCTCGACACCGATCGTTGCGGAGGCCTCGATGATCATCGTGCCGAGTGCCTGCAGCACGGCAGTCGCCCGCGCGGAATTGGCCTGGCGGATCGCGAGATCGCCGCGCGTCAGCGCCTTTTCGAGTCGAGGATGGATCTTCGGTTGGGTCATGCGTTTTCCTGTTTGCTTCTTGTAAAAGGCGCCGCACACGTGAAGCGGCGGCGCCGGATGAATACGACGATGGGGCGCGACGCGCGCGCCGTTTGCATGCGTCAGAACCCGAACGCGATCGCGAGCAAGCCGCTCGCGATCCCGAACACGACGACGAGCGCCGCGACGATCGCCAGCATGTAGGGCTTGAACGAACGCGCGAGCATCGCCAGCGACGGCACACTGATCGGCGGCAGCGTCATCAGCAGCGCGGCGGCCGGGCCGACGCCCATGCCGAGCGACAGCATCGCCTGGATGATCGGCACCTCGCCGGCCGTCGGGATCACGAACAGCATGCCCGCAACCGCGAACGCGACGATCCAGCCGAGATGATTGCCGATGTCCGGGCCTATATGCGGGAACAGCCATGCGCGCGCGGCGCCGAGCAGCAGCACGAGCACGATGTATTCGGGCACGAGCCGCACGGCCATGCGTGCGAGCAGTTTCATCCAGCGGACGAACGGATTGCCGGCTGCGGCCTGCTCGGCCGCCAGCGCGGCGAGCTGCGCATCGTCGATGCTGCGGTCTTCGGGACGCGCGATGCGGTTCAGCAGATAGCCGATCCCGAACACCATCGCGATGCCGAGCACGACGCGCAGCGCGCTCCAGTGCCAGCCGAGCACGAAGCCCATGAACACCAGCGCCGCCGGGTTCAGCACCGTATTGCCGAGCCAGAACGCGACCGCGCCGCCCGGCGATGCGTGGCGCGCACGCAAGCCCGCCACGACCGGCGCCGCGCAGCACGTGCACATCATCCCGGGCAGCGACAGCAGCCCGCCCGCGGCGACGCTGCCGAATCCCGTGCGGCCGAGCACGCGCGCCACCCAGTGCGCGGGCAACAGCGCTTGCACGGCCGAGCCGAGCAGCAGGCCGAGCACCATCGCCTGCCAGATCGCCTTGCCGTACGCCCACGCATAGTCGAGCGCCGCCTTCAGCGACGGTTCGGGCGCGGCCGCGGACGTGCCCATCAGGATCGACTGGCCGATCGAATGGTGCTCGGCGGCAACGAACGCCTTGTTGTAGTACGGGAACCATTTCACATAGAACAGGCCCGCGACCGCGATCAGCAGGAAGGTCATCCAGCCGAGCGCCGGAGTGGGTTGGGTACGTGTGGTCGTCATCGTGCGGTGGTCGTCGATTGGTCTTTGTCGGTTTCGGATGTCGCGCCGGCGGCAAGCGCGGCCGATGCGGGCAGTCCGGCTCGCGCGAGTTCGGCCAGCAGCCTGCGCGCCTGATCGCGCACGTCGGCTGCGTTGGGCCGGAACGTGAACGTCAGCGCCCGGTTCGGCTTGTTGTACGTCGCGCGGTAAGTGCGCGCATAGGCGGGATCGTAATGCTTGTCGATCAGTTCCGCGAACAAGTCGGCCCGCGCGCCGGCATCGATCAGCCCCTTCCAGCGCGTCACTTCTTCGCGGCTGTGCAGGCCGATCAGCCGATGAAGCTGCGCCTTGAACGCATCGGGTTCGTCGAACAGATGCGCGTAATCGTCGAGCAGGAACGCGATCCGCTCGTCGTGGGCCGCCTCGACCTGCACCCACGGCCCCGCGTGAAACGCGTCGATCAGCGCGATCGGCAACTGCACGAGGCCGATCCTGCGGCTTTCCGACTCGACGAACACCGGCCATTCGGGGTCGAAACGCCCAAGCGTCTCGACGAGCCCCGAATCGAACCCCTTTTGCGCCGGCTGCGGCTTGCCCGGCAGCGCGCCGAGCAGCGAGCCGCGATGGCATGCGAGCGCTTCGAGATCGAGCGTCTGCGCGCCCACGTCGCGCAGCGCGTTCAGCAGGCGCGTCTTGCCGCAGCCCGTATGGCCGACGAGCGCGATGTAGCGAAAGCGCGTCGGCAGCGAGTCGAGCGTCGCGCACACCGACTGGCGGTACGCCTTGTAGCCGCCGTCGAGCTGGCGCGCCTTCCAGCCGATCAGGTTGAACCAGGTCGTCATCGAGCCCGAGCGCTTGCCGCCGCGCCAGCAATAGATCAGCGGCCGCCAGTTGCGCGGCCGGTCGGCGAACGTCGTATCGAGATGGCGCGCGATGTTGCGCGCGACGATCGCCGCGCCCACGCGCGTCGCCTCGTACGGCGATACCTGGCGGTACATCGTGCCGACGAGCACGCGCTCTTCGTTGCTGAGCACGGGCGCGTTCAGCGCGCCGGGAATATGATCCTCGGCGAACTCGAGCGGCGTGCGCACGTCGATGATCTCGTCGAACTCGCCGGCGCGATCGAGGGTGACAATCAGGTTCTTCAATTTGGCGTCGAACAGGGGCGATACGGCTCGGGGAGCCGCATGGGCACGGAAGGCGGATTGACGATTATCTCACGGGCCGGCGTCCCGGGCGTCGCGCGGCGGTCGGCGGCGGCGAGGCGGCCTGCATCGCGTCGATCAGGTGGTCGCGGAACGCGCGCACCGACGCGGGCAGATCGCGCCCCGCCATCGTCTGCACCTGGATGCTGCGTTCGCGCAATTGCGGGTTCGTCACTGGCACGACGACGAAGCCGTCCGCATCGGAGCGATCGCGCACCGACAACAGCCCGGTGAACATCACCGCGCCCGTGCGCCGCGCGTAGCCGTACATCGCGGCGGTGTTGTTGCTCGTCAGTTCGGGCTCGAGCAGCAACCCGTCGAGCGCGCACGCGATGTCGATCAACTGACGCACCGTCGTGCCGGCCTCGGGCAGCACGTGCGCGTGCCGCGCGACGTCGGCGAGCGACACCGCGTCGCGCGCCGCGAGCGGATGATCGTGCCGGACCAGCGCAAAGACCGGCGCGCGTTCGGTGTGGTCGACGCGCACGCCCTTCTCCGGCGCGAGGCTGAAGGTCAATGCGATGTCCGCATCGCCGTCGCGCACGCGCCGGGTCGCGTCCGCCGGCGACACGACCCACACGGTGAAATCGACGCCCGGGTGGCGCGCCTTGAAGCTCGCGAGCACGCCGGGCAGGAAATCGATCGCGAACCCCTCCGAGCACGCGATCTTCAGCAGGCTGCCGTGCAGCGCGTCGAGCCCGCCGATGTCCTTCATCACGTGTTCGGCCTCCAGCAGGCTGCGCTGCGCGAACGCCAGCAGCCGCTCGCCGGCCTCCGACAGCGCCATCCCGCGCGGCCGCCGCTCGAACAGCGGCGCGCCGAGCTCGCTCTCCAGTTTCGCGATCTGGCGGCTGATCGCCGACACGGCCACGTGCAGCCGCGCAGACGCGTCGCTGATCGAGCCGGTACGCGCCACCTCGACGAAATATCGCAACGCCAGACCATGCAGGAAAGCCGCCATCGTTCTGTCTCCGCGCCGCATCCGGTCGCGCTGCTTTGCCTTTTCGGCAAAGAAAGGTTCGAAATTCGATCATTGTGACAAAAAAACCGGCTTTCTAGAATCGATCGCACTTCACGTTGCGTGCACGGCCCGCGCGTAGCGAACCATCAAAGGAGACACGATTTGAGCCGTACCGCCGCTATCCAGCACGCACTGAACCAGTTCGAATCCGGTGCATTCTTCACGACCCTGAGCCGCCGCGTCGGCCTGCGCACCGAAAGCCAGGAAAGCGGCAGCGGCGCCGCGCTGCGCGCCTACCTGACCGACGAGATCGCGCCCGAGGCCGCCCGCCTCGGCTTCACGTCGCGGATCGTCGACAACCCCGTCGACGGCGGCGGCCCGTTCCTGCTCGCGTCGCGCCACGAAGACGACGCGCTGCCGACCGTGCTGATCTACGGCCACGGCGACGTCGTGCGCGGCTACGACGCGCAGTGGCGCGCGCCGCTGTCGCCGTGGACGCTGACGGCCGACGGCGACCGCTGGTACGGCCGCGGCAGCGCCGACAACAAGGGCCAGCACTCGATCAACCTGGCCGCGCTGGCGAGCGTGCTCGATGCACGCGGCGGCCGGCTCGGCTTCAACGCGAAGCTGCTGATCGAGATGGGCGAGGAAACCGGGTCGCCGGGCCTCGACGCGCTGTGCCGCCGGGAACGCGACGCGCTCGCGGCCGACGTGCTGATCGCGTCCGACGGCCCGCGCATCGCCGCCGCGCGCCCGACGGTATTTCTCGGCTCGCGCGGCGCGGTCAACTTCAAGCTGAGCCTGCACGCCCGCGACGGCGCACATCACTCCGGCAACTGGGGCGGACTGCTGCGCAATCCGGCGATCGTGCTCGCGCATGCGCTCGCGAGCCTCGTCGACGCGCGCGGCGCGATTCGCGTCGCGGGGCTGCGCCCGCCGCCGATCCCGGCTGCCGTGCGCGACGCGCTTGCCGATCTCTCCGTCGGCGGCGGCCCCGGCGACCCGGCGCTCGACGCCGACTGGGGTGAGCCCGGCCTGTCCGCTGCCGAGCGCGTATTCGGCTGGAACACGTTCGAGATTCTCGCGTTCAAGGCCGGCAACCCGGAGCATCCCGTCAACGCGATTCCGCCCGCCGCGTATGCACACTGCCAGTTGCGCTTCGTCGTCGGCACCGACTGGGAAGCGCTGCATGCGCATCTGCGCGCGCATCTCGATACGCACGGCTTCGCCGACATCGAGATCGACGTCGAACGCGGCGCACCGGCGACGCGCGTGCCACCGGACGATCCGTGGGTCCGCTGGGCCGTCGCGTCGCTCGCGCGCACCACCGGCAAGAAGCCCGCGATCCTGCCGAATCTCGGCGGCACGCTGCCGAACGAGGTGTTTGCCGACACGCTCGGGCTGCCGACGCTGTGGGTGCCGCACTCGTACCCGGCGTGCTCGCAGCACGCGCCCGACGAGCATCTGCTCGCGAGCGTCGTCAGCGAGGGGCTGCAGATGATGGCCGGCCTCTTCTGGGATCTCGGCGACGACGCGCCGCCCGTTCGCCGCGCGGCAGCCGCCGCGGCCGGCGCCGCCCTGTAACGCGCTTCGCCCCTTTCACGGGACTGCACACACGATGAATACGACCACCCTGACCTCGCAGGACGCCGCGCACCCCAGCGCCGCGACGATCCGCCGCATCATCTTCGCGGCGTCGATCGGCAACGCGCTCGAATGGTTCGACCTGATCGTCTACGGCTTCTTCGCGGTCACGATCGCCAAGCTGTTCTTCCCCGCCACGAGCGAAGCGACGTCGCTGATGCTGACGCTCGGCACGTTCGGGCTGTCCTACCTGATCCGGCCGATCGGCGGCTTCGTGCTCGGCGCGTACGCGGACCGCGCGGGCCGCAAGGCGTCGCTGCTGCTGTCGATCGCGATGATGATGGCCGGCACGCTGCTGATCGCGCTGATGCCGACCTACGCGTCGATCGGCATTCTCGCGCCGCTCGGGATCATGCTGTCACGGCTGATGCAGGGCTTTTCAGCGGGCGGCGAATTCGCGAGTTCGACCGCGTTTCTCGTCGAGCATGCGCCGCAGCGGCGCGGTTTCATGTCGAGCTGGCAGTTCGCGAGCCAGGGCCTCGCGACGTTGCTCGCGTCGGGCTTCGGCGCGCTGCTGACGGCCACGCTGACTTCCGCGCAACTCGAAAGCTGGGGCTGGCGCGTGCCGTTCCTGTTCGGGCTCGCGATCGGTCCGGTCGGGCTGTACATTCGCCGCTACGTCGACGAAGGCGTCGAATTCAAGACGCAGGCGCGCTCCGACGCGCCGGTGCGTGAGCTGTTCGCGGCCCAGAAGTTGCGGCTGCTGCTGTCGATCGGCGCGCTCGTGATCTCGACCGCGATCAACTACATGATCCTGTACATGCCGACCTACGCGATCAAGCAGCTCGGGCTGCCGGCCTCGACGGGATTTGCGGCGACGCTCGCGACCGGCTTCGTGCTGACGCTCGTCACGCCGGTCGTCGGCCATCTGTCCGACCGCACCGGGCGGATCCGCATGATGGCGGTCGCCGCCGTGCTGATGCTCGTGACCGTGTGGCCGACGTTCGCATGGCTCACACGCCACGCGTCGTTCGCGACGATGCTCGCCGCACTGGTCTGGATCGGCGCGCTGAAGGCGATGTATTGCGGCGCGCTGCCGGCGCTGATGGCCGAACTGTTCCCGTCGCAGACACGCGCCACCGGGCTCGCGGCCAGCTACAACACCGGTGTCACGCTGTTCGGCGGCTTCGCGCCGTTCGTCATCACCTGGCTGATCGGCGCGACCGGCAACCGGCTGTCGCCGGCGCTCTATCTGATCGGGTGCGCGCTGCTGAGCCTCGCCGCGCTGTTCGTCGCACGCACGCGGCTGAAGATGCGTTGACGCGGGACACGACGGCGCAGCCATGCGCCGCCGACACGGCCCGTCGTGGCATCGCTGCCGCGCGGGCCGCGCGCCGTTTACGGCGCCGGATTCGGCTGCCGTTCGTGCAATGCGTCGATCTCGGCGAGGATCTCGTCGGACAGCGTTACGTCGATGCTGCCGATGTTCTCCTTCAACTGCTCGAGCGACGTCGCGCCGACCAGATTGCTGCGCACGAACGGGCGGCTGTTGACGAACGCGAGCGCCAGTTGCGCGGGCGACAGCCCGTGACGCCGCGCGAGCGCGACGTAACGCGACGTCGCCTCGATGGCCTGCGGCTTGCTGTAGCGCTGGAAGCGCTCGAACAGCGTGATGCGCGCGCCGGCCGGACGCGCGCCGTTCTCGTACTTGCCGGACAGCCAGCCGAACGCGAGCGGCGAATACGCGAGCAGGCCGACGCCGTCGCGATGCGTGAATTCCGACAGCCCGTTTTCGAACGTGCGGTTCAGCAGGCTGTACGGATTCTGGATGCTCGCGATGCGCGGCAGCCCGAGCCGCTCGGCCGCGCGCAGGAACTGCGCGACACCCCACGGCGTTTCGTTCGACACGCCGATCGCGCGCACCTTGCCGGCCTTCACGAATTCCGCGAGCACGCCGAGCGTTTCCTCGATCGGCACCGTGTACGCGTCGTCGACCCACGGATACGCGGGACGGCCGAACGTGGTCGTGCTGCGATCGGGCCAATGCAGTTGGTAGAGATCGACGTAGTCGGTCTGCAGGCGCTTGAGGCTGCCGTCGAGCGCTTCGGTCAGGTTCTTGCGGTCGAACTGGTTGCCCTCGCCGCGAATGTGGCGCGGATTGTGCGGCTGCCGCGCCGGCCCCGCGATCTTCGTCGCGAGCACGATGCGGTCGCGCTGCGCGCGATGCTGCGCGATCCAGGTGCCGATGTATTGCTCGGTGCGGCCCTGGGTGTCGGGCTTCGGCGGCACCGGATACATCTCCGCGGCGTCGATCAGCGTCACGCCCTGCCCGAGCGCATAGTCGATCTGCTCGTGCGCGTCGCGCTCCGAATTCTGCTCGCCCCACGTCATCGTGCCGAGACCGATCAGGCTGACCTCGATGCCCGAATCGCCGAGTGTGCGGTATTCCATGCTGTTCCTGTCGCGTCGGTGGAAAGCAGGAACGCTATCACATCGAAGCGGTTGCTTCAGGCTGGCGCCGCGCACGCTTACAAGCGGCTTTTGGGCTGCCCGGCGCGCTCACGCGCCCGCTGCCCGGACGACGGTGCGGCCGCCCTCCGTCACTGCGGCCGCTGGATGAAGCAGGTCGCCGACGCATGCGCGACGATCTTGTCGTCCGGCGTCTTCAGCGTGCCCTCCGCGACGCCCAGCGAACGCGACAGGTGAATCACGCGCCCTTCCGCGATCAGGTCGACGTCGCGCGGCACGGGCCGCAGCATCTTCACGTGCAGATCGACGGTGCCGTAACCGACGCCCGCGTCGAGCATCGAATGCACCGCACACCCGGTGACGGAATCGAGCACCGTCGCGGCGAACCCGCCGTGCACGCCGCCCAGTGGATTCAGGTGGCGGCCGTCCGCCCGCGCCGAAAACTTCACGTAACCGAGCTCGACATCGAGCGGACGCATCGGGATCGTCTCCGAAATCGACGCAAGTGGCACGTCGCCCGACACGGCGGCACGCAGCAGATCGAGGCCAGACAGGGAAAGCGGATTCATCGGGTTGTCTCCGGGTTGAAAGCGCGTCGCCGCGCGAGTAAGTTCCAAATTGGAACCCATTATTGTCAACGATGCCGGCCGTTGTCAACGCGGCTGCGCCCGTTGCAACCGAAGGCGGGTTCTATAATCGAACCCGCTATTTCGCTGAACCGCCGCAAGACCGCCGCAAGAGGCAAGAGACTCGACGATGAAATGGGATGACATCGGCACGCTGAACTGTTCGGTCGCGCGCACGCTCGCCGTGCTCGGCGACCGCTGGACCATGCTGATCCTGCGCAACGCCTTCCTCGGCTGCCGCCGCTTCGATGCATTCCAGGCCCAGCTCGGCCTGACGCGCCACGTGCTGGCCGAACGGCTGGCGCGGCTCGTCGACGAAGGCGTGCTCGCCAAGCGCGCATATCACGAACGCCCGCCGCGCTTCGAATACCGGCTGACGGAAAAAGGCCGCGACCTCTACCCGGCGCTGCTCGCGCTGATGGCATGGGGCGATCGCTGGAAGGACGACGGCCAGGGGCCGCCGCTGCAATTGCGCCACCGGGCCTGCGGCCAGCTGATGCACGCGGTGACCGTATGCTCGGCCTGTGGCGAGCCGCTCGACGCGCGCGACGTGCAGCCCGAGCCAGGGCCCGGATGGATCGCGCCCGATGAGGCCGGCGCGCCTGTAACCACGGATTGACGATGCGCTACGCGCGGATGTCCGTCAGACGCGCCCGTTGCACGCACGCTTCGGCGACAGGCCGCATGGGGGCCGAGTCAGTCCGACCGGAAGCACGCATTGCTCGCACACGCGGGTCCTGCAACGGCGAATGCAATCGCATGCCATCGCCGGCGCTGTCCGCTGTCCGTTGACCGCCCCGCGCGCATACACGAGTTGCACAACGCAACTTTGCGTCACCCTCATCGCCGCTGCCGATCATCGTGCGGCCCCTCGCTTCGCATCCGCACGTGACCGGGCCGCCACGCGTGCGTTACACTCACGGCCCGCTGTCTCGAAATTATTCGCTGTCCAAGATGTTGTCGCGCAATCGCCTCGCTGCCGCCTGTCTCGCCGCTTCCCTGCTCGCCACCCCCTTCGCCGCCTTCGGCAAGACGCAAAGCGAATCGCTGCTCCAGCAAGCGATCGATCTCGTGTCGCGATGGTTGCCGGCCCCCACTCACGAAGCACCCGCGACGCAGGTCGTCGAATCGGCGTTCTCGCCCGATGGCGGCGCCGAAGCGCTCGTGCTGAAAGCGATCGGGGCGGCGCGCAGCTCGATCCGGGTCGCCGCCTACTCGTTCACGTCGCCGCCCGTCGCGCGCGCGCTGCTTGCCGCCAAGCGCCGCGGCGTGAATGTCGCGGTGGTCGTCGACGACAAGGGCAATCGCGCGAAGAGCAGCAAGCAGGCACTGAACCTGCTCGTCAACGCGGGCATCCCGACGCGCACGATCGACGCCTATGCGATCCATCACGACAAGTACCTCGTGATCGACGCGGAGCACGTCGAAACGGGTTCGTTCAACTACAGTGCGTCGGCCGCCAGCCGCAATTCCGAGAACGTCGTCGTGGTCTGGAACAATCCGCAACTCGCGTCGCGCTACCTCACGCACTGGCAAAGCCGCTTCGACCAGGGCACGCCGTACCGCTCCAGCTACTGACGCGCGACACGCGCTTTCGCGCGACGCTCGACCGCTCGCATTTTTGCCGCCGCGTGACAGATGATCGGCGAGCATGGCGCGATGCTCAATTCAGCCAAATGGCCAGCATGCCGGCTCGCGAAGCGCCCATCACGGGCGACGCCGCCACGTTCAATGGATTTCGGGCACCCGCCCGATCACTGCGCCGGCATGCGCGCCCGACACGCAGCGGTTCGCGTGCCCGTCCGCATCGCTTGCCGGATTCGCCGACAAGCCGCGATCGCCCATCGGCAGCACGCCGCGCACGCAATCGGTGCTGAACATCAGCGTGTTCTGCACCAGTGGGTAAAGGAGATACAGCGCAAACGCGAGATAGCCCGCGTACAGAATTCGAACCATGGTGCGATGGGATGCGATGAACGATTGGACTTGCCCTGTTTACGGCATCGCGACGCGCACCTTGAGGTATCGCCCGTGCGACGCCGCATCGGAACGAAACACGAGCCGATGACACCCGCTTCTCACAGCATCTTCGCCGCCCCTCACGGAGCCGATCACCGCAGCCGCGAGACGTGCAGCGTGGCGATGCATCGAGGAATGCGGGATACGTGTTCGGAAACGTTGGCGGACGCGCTGCGCGACAGCGACGTCGTCGCGCGGCTCGGCGGCGACGAGTTCGTCGTGCTGTTGAGCGCACCGATCCGCCGACGTCGCCGAGCCCGTCGAACGCGCGACGCAGACGCTCGCTCAGCGCAATGCAGCCGACGCACGCGGCTACGCGATCCGTTTCAGCGTCGCGCACGTTGCGTACGATCCCGCACGCCATTGCACCGTCGCCGACCTGCTCGCATCGGCCGATCGCCGGATGGACGAACACAAGCAGCGCGGCAAGACGACCGGCGCATGACCGCGGACGAGCCGCGCCGGCGCGGCAGCGCGCAACCCAAGCCGCCGCGCTGCCGCTCGGCCGCGGTCGTGCAGGGACGTCGGTTCAGCTTCCGCAAGGCGGCGCACTAGCCATTGCGTCCGCGATCTGCTCGGGCGTCAGGTCGCGCTGATGCGTCGCCAGCGACCAGCGATGCCCGAACGGATCCTCGACCTGCCCGTAACGATCGCCCCAGAACATGTCGGCGGCGGGAATCGTGATCGTCGCGCCGGCCTCGACCGCCTTCGCGATCGCGGCATCCGTGTCCGGCACGTACAGATGCAGACAGACGGGCGTGCCTTTCAGCGCCTTCGGGCCGAGCGCACCGTGCTCGGGCATTTCATCCACCAGCATCAGCGTCGAATCGCCGATCGCAAGGCACGCATGCGCGAGCCGGCCGTCGGGCATCGCGAGGCGAAACTGTTCGGTCGCATCGAATGCGCGCTTGTAGAAGTCGATGGCTGCGGTCGCGCCCGCACAGATCAGATGAGGGGTCAGCGTGCGCATCCCTTCCGGGATCGGCTTGACGGACGTGGACATGGTGTCGCTCCTTCAGTCGGTTGTCGTATCGAAAATCGGGACGGACGCGCGATGCGCACGCCTCCGATGCTACGACGGACGACTCCCGCGGAAATCGACACGACATGCGGGATTTTTTTGTTTGGCCGAGCCACCGGTGCACAGGACACCCAGGGCCTCGTCAGCGGGTTCGGGCGGCCTGCTCGTCGGTTTGGCCGAATTGACGGCGGCAGGCCTGCAGCGACGCGGCCACCGCGTCGAGCGAAAGATCGACAAACCGGCCGATCGGCAACATCACGCCATCCGGCACCTTCGTGCGCGATGAATGTACGGAAAACGGGTAGACGATGTAACGATTACCGGCGACGCGGACGATCCGGAATTCCGTGACGTCACGCCACGGCGTGACAGGTTTTTCGCGGGCGGAACCGATCAGCCGGAAGCCCGTCTCGTCGACCTGCAGCGCCATCTGGCGCCGCGACGAGACGAACAACGCGGCGCTGGACAGCCCCAGCAGTCGCCCAGCAACCCCCACCGGCCAGAGCGTCGGGGCGGCCGCATAACCGCACCGGCTCGCCGAAGCCAGCCCCGCGCACACGACCTTTCAGCCTTCGGCCGCCGACTGCCAGCGCGACCGGCAACGGGCCGGTTACCATTTCCGCGACGGGATCGACATGCCAGCCGGAATCCGTCGTTTCGCGTCTGTTCATTGCACGCTGGCCCGTGTCGACGGCCGCCGGGCCATCGACGCGGGCGACATGCCGGCTTTCCGATCCCGCTCGCGCGAATTACGCGCCATTGCGCCGACGTCGGTCAATTACATACCTTGACCGTGCCGTTCGTCGTGCATTGACCGATGGCCCAGTGACTCTGCCCCGCCAGATGAGGCGCGAGGCCCATGCCGCGGATCGGCGCGGCCGGCGGTGAAGACGCGGGGACGGTCGCCGATGCGGTCTCGGGTGACGGTTGCACGGGCGACGGCCCGGACGCGGTCTGACAAGCGGCAAGCGCCGAACAAAGCGCGAATGCCAGCGAAGCGATGGCGGATCTGGGCATGGTCATGGACGCGTTCGCGCGGATTCGTTTTGGGGGCCGGCTTGCAGTCAGATTTGCGGCAGATCGCGCAACGTGCGCGACTCGCTGGTTGCATCGATGTCGAGCTCGATGCCTTCGGACGCATCGCGATACAGCACGCGCTTCAGCCTAGGCCCGATCGCAGTGGTGTCCGATGCCGAGAAGATCGCGCGGACATCGTTGCCGGACGCGAGTGCGCGCGCCACGTCCGCCACCGGGGCCTCGCTGGGCGCCGCCGCCCACGAGCGATCGACCGGGTTCACGGCCGCCCAGCGCACGTGCGTCACGCGCGCGCTGAGCGGATCGATTCGGACACCATTCACCGCAAACGTCGACATCGGCATCTCCTTTGAGTTTTTGCGGCCCGCCGCATGCATGCGGCGGGCTGCGAACGGCCCGGACCTTGCCCGCGCGGCGCGCACGGTCCGCGATCACGTGCGCGGCTCCGGTCAACGCGATTTTCGATGATACATTGGGACGCTTTGCAACCGTCAACAGACGATCGTGTACGGGAGAAACACATGAGCGACGCCTGGGGAACCTTCCCTGCCAGAATGGGCGACCATCAGGCTTTCATCAGCTTCAACCACGGCTTTGCGGAAATCGCGGATGGCGATCCGCGCACGTCGGTGCTCAGCGTGCGCGTTCCCTTCGCGCATCCGTCGCCCGACGGTCTGCCGACCGGCGACGAATTCGCCGATCTCGCCAAGATCGAGGATCTGCTCGACGCCGCGATCACCGCGAAAGACGGCGTGCAAGTCGGCCGCATCACCGTCGACGGCAACCGGGATTTTCTTTTCTACGTGCCGTTCGACGAAGAGGCGGCCGCCGAGATCGTCGACTCGCTGGCCGACCGGACGACCTATGCGCTTCAGTACGCCCATCAGGACGACCCGGACAAGACGACATACTGGCAGACGCTCTACCCGACCGAGGACGACTGGCAGATCATGCGCGACATGCGCACGCTGGAGGCGCTGCGGCAGCAAGGCGACGTCGCCGACGTGAGCCGGCGCGTGATGCACTGGGCGTACTTCCCCGACCCGAGCGACGCACACCAGTTCGCGGACTGGGCCGAAGCGAAAGGCTATCCGGTCGAATCGGTCGCGCCGACCGAAGACGGCAAGTCGGCGGTGCGGTTTTCGCACGAAGGCACGATGGCCCTCGCCGATATCACGCGCCATACGATCGTGCTCAATCGCGAAGTACGCGCACTCGGCGGCAATTACGATGGATGGGAAACCAGCGTCGAACAGGCCGGCTGAGCGGCGCGCGATGCCCGCGGCGCGTGATGCGACGTCACGCATGCGACGCAAAAAACATCCCGGCAGCGTTGTTGCGCGCTGCCGGGATCAAGGCATCGCCGGCAAAAACCGGCGATGGGCCTGAGGGTTCGCTCAGGCACGAGGAAAGCAATTCGAACGGATCGGGCGAACGGATGTGGGAGTGCGAACGCGTGCCGTCGCGCAGTCCGCCGAACGCCTGTCCGGTTCCGCCGACGCAATTTTCCGGCGTCGGGGGGCAAAAAGCCCCCGCTCCTGCGCGAGCGAGCGGGGAAATGGTTGACCGGGCCGGGGAAGAACGGTCAACCGGTCAAATTGTGATCTCGAGTCGCGCGGCGGTCTGTGCGGCAACTCACCCTTTAGTGACAACGTGACGGCAACCGGCATGCTCGCGTGCCGGCGAATACCGTCACGATTCAAGCACGACGCATTGCTTGCCGGCCTCGTTGACGAAAAGCCGGGAGACGGCGTTCGTCTTTTCATCCCGGCGTTTTATTTTTTAATCAAGCCGCTTTTTCAGGCCCAAAGGCGCAGCTTCCGGTAAATCACAAGTATTGTCAAAGCAGGATTATTCTATTTTTTCGCGCGATGCGATTCCCGCCTCGTCATTTCCGCACGGAATTTATTGCGCGCAATGATCTGCGTCATGAAAATACAAGTTCGTCGCTACAACGAGCCACTGGAAAACCAGTCAGCAGCCATATCGATCCAGTCGAGATTGCTGACGATTTCAATAGCAGCGCCGCCGACGATTTCGGCTGTCGACGAATCTGCCGCCACCGCGCCGGTTGCCCCCGCGCTCACCTTCGCTATCTCGGTCGATGCGACGGGCCTCGGATCGGCAAGCCGCTCCAGCCAGTCGACGATATTGGCGCGCGCGTCCGCCTCGTCGGCGAAATCGTTTCGCTCCAGAAAACGATCGAATACGATCCACGCGAGCGTCTTGCTTCGCACCTCGGACTCGAGCTGCCTGTCGACGACGACGGTACGGCCGGACTCGGCGATTTCGAGCGTCGCCGTGAAGCAGTAATCCAGATATTCGATCTCGAGTTTCAACGACATGGCTTCTCCGCTCAATGCGCCCTCTCATTTTTTTACGATGTCCGGCGTGCTTCGCGACACCGTGTGAATCTTGCGTGAATTTCGCGCAGGGTTTCATTCTCGCTGGCAGTATCGCGATATTCTCGCAACCTGTCGATCTGGACCGTCAACACATGATCGTTCCCATTCTTTTTGTCGGTTGAGCCGTAAGTCGCTCCATTTTCCTATTTTTGGTATCGAACTGCTGCACAGCCGTCCGCGCTGCTAAACTCGAATCACGAGGGCCGCTTGCGCCACCAGAGGAAATCAATGACGCTCGCTCACGCACGACGAGGCGACGTAGATGTCTGGATCGTCCAGTTTCCCGGGCACGCTCCCTATGCCTACACGCACCTCAAGCGGGTATTTTCGTCCGACGACTCTCGACATCGGGTCGTGACGGTCGACTTGAAGAAACTGCTGACCTGCGCCGACCGCGACACCACCGACTATGTGCTGCCGTCGGTTCAGTATTGGGCACCCGGCAAGGCCGCGGGCATTCGCGAATTCCTCGATCCGGACCGGGACCGGATTCCGGACATGCCGTTCATCACGTTTCGCGAGACGAGAACGCGAACGCTGCTCGGCATTCCCGGCCTGTCGAAAATCGGCGTCGCGTCGTTCCGTAACGGCCAGCATCGCGCACGCTATCTCGCCTATGCCGGCGCGACGATCTTGCCTGTCGAAATCCACGAGACCGAAGCCGATTTGCTGGTTCGGTATTGCGGCGAATGATGGCGAAGTCCGTTCGGATTTCACCGGCCGCGATGCCGTAGCAGGCCGGCCGCGGCTGCACGCGCGTGCGCGGCACGCCGACGCCGGCAAAGCGTTCAAGCCTGGATCGCATAAATCCGGTCGGTGACTTCCGTCCGGCCGATGCGGCTCGTTTCGACTCCGGCCAATTGCCAGCCGTTGTGTTCGTAGAACCCAATCGCACGCACGTTGCCCTCCAGCACCTGCAGATGGACCTTGTCCACGCCGATCGACCGGGCCCATGCGCGAACCGCTTCGATCATGCGCTTGCCCGTGCCGCTGCCGTGATGCGACGGATGAACGTGCAGGCAGTCAAGCAACACACCCAGCGCCGGATCGACGGGGCGCTCGGCGCTGACGAAGCCGACCGGCTCGCCATTCGACTCGGCGATCAGCACGAAGCCCCAGTCGCGCTCGTTGCGATCGAAATACTTGCGCCACCGGATCGCATGCTCGGTCGGCGCCTCGTCGGACAGATAGGCGGCTGGAAGAATATGGCTATAAGCGGTTTGCCAGCTCAGCGTGTGCAGGCGAGCAATGTCGTTCGCGTCGTGCACCGTCGCGGCGCGCAGTGTGGTCCGGGTGTCCGGCATCGGTAGCAACTCCTTGTGCTCGTTCTCTTGATCGGCATGTGTCTTCGCAAAATATACCGTGCTTGCGGGATGCACTTCGCACGGGCTCGTCGTCGGAAGGTCGGCACGCGGGCAAAAAAATCCCGACACCGCCTGCGGTCGTCGGGATCGAACGGCCCTGCAAAGCATGAGGGCACGAGGAAGGTCACACATTACATGAATGTAAGACTGTCGCGCTTTGTCGGTTTGCGCCAAGCCCCTGTTCGATTCCGCCAATCGGCCTGTTGCGCGCGGTCGTAAACGAAAAAAGCCTGCTCGCGTTTTGCGCGAGCAGGCAAGAAAACGGATCAGCATTCGAGGCACGAGGGCTGTCCAGGCAAGATAACGGCACGGCGAGCGGGAACCTTAGGCGAAAAGGAAGCATCGCGGACAAATTGATGCGGCCGTTGCCTGCGCAACGACACGGACGCGCGATACGAAGCACGCTCGGGGGCTCGTCGCCACGCCCGTCTCCACATCGGAGGTGCCGGACAAGTGGTGTTATCTATCGGTCGATATCACGCACGATCGATCGCACGCCCGATTTCGATTCCTGCCCGCCTCGCTTCGTCCGACGGTCTGATATTCGGCATCGAAGTCATATTGCCAAGGCCACTCGATTCCGTCTGTGCGAACCCGAACGTTCGCCATCCACGTGCCGCCGGGTGCCGGCCGCACGAACGCGACGATGATTTCGTAACCGTCGAATTCATCGCTATGGCATTCGATTGTCTTGCGTATAGGGTGTCCGTTTCCATGCGCTTGATGCTTTGTCGCGCAGTGCGCTTTAGCGCTATCGGTCTTTTGAAGCGCGAGGCCGAGACCCACCGGATTCGAAGGCCGATTCCGCTGTGCGTAGGAACAGTTGACAGAGCTCAGACCCTCGGCGCGATGCGGGTTTGAGCATTCGTCAATGCTATGGACGCGTACAGTGACGCTGCATGCGAAGGCAGAAAAACACACACCCGTTTCGGTATCAGATGCGGACTGCATGCTTCACGAGAAACGTCCTCCAGTACTCAATAACGGCACGGGTGAAGTCGTGCAACTGCATAGTTTTTCCATCCGAAAGCACAACGCTTATCGTGGGGTACTCGGCTTCGGCCCAATGATGGCGACCGTCATTGTCCTCATAGACATCGACGAATGTTGCGTTGTGATGCAGGACATCACGTGTCTTGGCCGATTTGACTGATTTGTTCCTCGGATCGCGAAGCACGAAATGCTTCGATATGTTCGCTATCTCATGCGCAGCAACGAGAGAGGGACTCGCGTTCCACTCATCAAAAAAAGGTTGTTTGTCTTCTCGTTGAATCTTGCCAAGGTGCTCTAGCGCATAGTCGCGCATCGCACTTGCGGTAACGCAGAAATTGAAAAAGTGATCAGCCTTATCAACGGGGTCCGTCGAACCAAATGTACGGCGAGACTCGCGCTCCAGCTTCCGATACAGATCCTCAACGGTGGTCAGTGTAGGTGCGAGTGACATCGCAGTCATTCCCAACTATTGATTTTCGGCTGTGACAATTAGCTTGTTATCTGCCGGCTCTGCTGCCATGTCGTCGGCCGGATACAGCTCGAGCATCGCGCGCTCCGCCTCGACGTTCGCCGCCCTGCCTGACTCCGCGGACTCCTCATCGAAAAGAAACAGAGCCGACCACATCGGCTCCAATCTTCGAAGCAATGTGGTGGCTTGTCAGTCCAGGGCGAAACAAAATGCCTATGCCAAACCTTACGCCGACCTCGAAGGCGATTGGTCGCCCCCTGGCTTTGGTTCAATCGCTTCGATCAATCGAGCAAGCGAATACGCCGTTCTCGGCGCGCGGCCACGCTCGCGAATCGTCCGAACCTTAAGAAGTACTCGCCACGGCTGACGCGGGATGTCGCGAGGATCAATCGGCGACGTGCCCAACTCCGGCTGCCCTTCCAGTTGGCGCATAACGTCTCTGGATACCGGACCGCTAACTGCAACAGCATGCCCGTCTATCGACGTGTGCATATCAAACCGTCTGGAATCGGGGAGCAAGAACAAATCTCCCTCGAACTGTTGCCCGGACTCTTCGATTTCCATCGCATCCGTACGTGAGCGCGCTCGACTAATCGAGGCCCGATCCAATAGAAAGTCGCGATCGGACTCGACAATACGAACGGTCGCATCTCCCTCGTCTAATCGACGGAAAAACTTTCGAAGCGAAACAAGAACTCGACTGTCCAACGCTTCGCTAGCCGCCTCAAAGTCACGCTCATCTACCGATCCAATTTGCCCCAGCAATTCTGCAACCTCGTCCACCACGTCCTTGAGTACAGTGTCGATAAGTGGAGTTTCGCCACCCGCCTCCTCGAGAACAAAGCCAAATGACCCGCGAGCTACGTCAGTAACCAGCATTTGCGCGTTTCCACGCAGAGGAATACGGCCGCGATCCCGTAGCTGGCCGAGTTCACGAGTAGCAAGGCACTTCTTGATTAATTCTTGAACCTCTTCAAGAGCGCCTCCGGCAAAATCGGCATCGATGCCATACGAACCATGCACCGGGCCACCGCCAAAAAACACAGCGAGTGACGCGTGTGTATCAGGCACGTCAGCGAGACGGGCGAGTTCATCCTCGATGTCTTGGCGCCGCGACTCGTACTGCAAGAATCCGGTCGGATCGTCTTCTAAAGTGCGCGACCCAAGCAGCCCCTGCACCGAGGTCAGATCGGCGACTAACGCGTCGCGTTTCAGCTTCTTAAGCATGCCTCCCCCTCCTAACCCAATATTCCGGCGACCACGGCATCGTTGTCGTCAGAGTCGAGTGGCACGTTAACCATTCCTTTCCAGAGAAAGGTCTCTCGCTGGTGGGAAAACAGCCCTGCCCAATATCGCACATCGTCCACCAACAAGTGCGGCGGTTTATGAAGATCGATGAAAAAAGCTTCGCAATGGAGCCTGGCCTTCAGGGCCCGCGGACTGATAAGTCCCTGATTTTGCATACACCACTGACCGAACGCGTGTGTGTCCAACAGATGTGGCGGGCGGTATGCATAGGTCACCACATCTATGTCGCCTGGCGGACGGCCCCGCGTCATCTCGACGCCCTCGGAAAAGCTCCCATCAAGCCACTGGTAGCCAGCAACGAATCCGTTCGCTCGCAGCTCTGCCCGATATGTTCTAAGGCCGCGAAGAATTTCACGGCGCTCTTCCGAGTGGCCAAAGCGCTGAACATATTCGGAGAACGCCGCAACATAAGGCGAGCACGCGGCAGGTATCGTTGGTGTGTCACCAATGAATGGTGGCAACACCATAGACGCATTAAATGCAGGTATCACTGAACTGTCACCCCGGCGTTGGTCTTTATTTTCCGCGCGTGCTCTCCGGCTTTCCGCGCACTCATCGAGCGTCAGTTGCTCTGGTATTTCAGCGGCGGATTGTAGCTCATTGCGACCAACATCAGACATGACGACAGCGAACACTGGAGATCTTTCAACTCCATGATACTGTATATATGTACAGTCGTCACGCCAATCGGTAGCTATGAATTCGAAACAGCGTCGATCCACATGTCCTCCGCCGGGTACGGCTGCAGCATTGCCCGCGCGGCCTCGACGTTCGACGTCGTCAGCCATTCCTCTCAATCGTCCGAACGCAGAATCACAACCGCCCGCTTCTCGTCTTCAGGCAGGTGCATACGCTTCATGACTTGGTGCTCGTCACCATTCCGTGATCATCGCCATCGTGTGACGCTCGGTGCGGTATTTATATACCCGAGTGCGCCAGATCCTGACATCGCACCGATCCCCACCCCGCAATCCTGTCAGGCTAATGACGTGTGCAGCGCATGCTACATTCCGCTCAGTTTTTCCTGTGAGGATTACGCATGGGTTCAGCATTCATTCGAGAAGGCGACACGACGTCACACGGCGGCCGAGTGATTGCCTGCACGTCGACTAATATCGTTTTCGGTAAGCCCCTCGCCCTCGAAGGTGACATGGTGTCGTGCCCGAAGTGCGGCGGCGTCTATCCCATCGTGGGCGTCCGGGTTCGAAGCATGACGTTCGGCGGCCGCGCCGTGGCGACCGATGGTGACAGAACGGCCTGCGGCGCACGACTGATCGCGTCACAGGGCAATGCAACGGTTGAGCCGACGTCCGGCGCGGGCGGTTCTGTCGGCGCGGGAAAAAGCGTGCACGCCCAGACCACCGCGCAAGTCGATGGTGCCTATCGTGGTCGCTTCCAGCTCGTCGACGACAAGACGCGCGCGCCCCTCGCGAACCATCCCTACACCGTCACGTCTGCCGACGGCCAAACTGTCAAGGGCACAACCGATGCGGATGGCCATACCGACTGGCTAAGCAGCCATCAGGCGGCGTCGCTCCACTTCGAAAACGGCCAGGCGAACGACGTATGACAAACGCGGCATCGGGCAGCATGGCGGCCGGCAGCGGCATGACCACCCAGGTCGGGATAACCAAGGGCAACCTGTCCCCGGAAGACCTCGCGGTGCTCTGCGATGCGCTGTGTCGATGCAAGGCGATCGGCGTTTTCAGCCGCGACGCGAAGCTCCTCCGCCAATCGTGCGTCGCGCAGCGGCTACGAGCAAAGAACCTCGCGTCGAAGGTGGCGACCGGCAAAACGACGTCTTACATTCCGGAAGTCTCGTATGACATGCGGAACGAGCCGCCAACCCCAATCATGCGCGCGTCCGACCCGTCGACCCCGCACCCGTGGATTCCAGCTTGGATTCAGAAGTACTGGCCAGGTGGCATGGATGCGTATAAGGAAGAGAGCAAGCCTTGGATTCGACGACCGGACGTCGTCATCGTGAATGACGTGTCACTTCCTCCTGTACAGTCGAATATCAAAAAGGTGGTAGAAATGAAGTTCCCACCCGACTCATTTTCGAAGACACAGGAAGCCGCGTACATGGACATCGCAGGCGACGAATCGAAGTATGCCGGCATAAGCCCGGATGATTGCGGCTGTGGTGACGCTGACGAAGAAGAGCAGCGCTCATCGGCGAAGCAGTCGCAAACGGACCTTGAGAGCATCCTCGGCGGCGGCTCCAATGCGCGCTCGGGAAGCCTGTTCCCGCCGCTCATACCCCCGTCACTCCCCCCATTCCCGGCTTTTCCCTGATACGCACCATGCCAATGACGAAGGACGAATTGATCGCGTGGGCCAATGACCCGAACCGAGTCGGGACGTTGCCATTTGGCGCGTTCGAGCCGAAGCACCAACGCGCGATCGTAGGTGCGGCCCTCGCCGTGCGCGCCGTGATCTACTTCACGGGCGGGTATACGCCGGCCAAACGCAAGGCGCTTGTCGCCTGCTACGAGCGATACAGCGATGCGCTGCAGGTCTACCAGCACGCCGCAGAACAGTCGGCCGGCCGTGAACCGTCGAAAGACTCGCCGCTCCGATGGCTGTACCAGGACGGTAAGCAACCGGTGGAGCTATCAAAGGGGCCGTCGCTCATCTCGTTGTCCACGGGCATCCCGGCAAATGCGCCGTTCACGCTGGCCGTCTCCAATGCGGCAGACAAGGACGAGGCCGGCACGATGGAATTCGCGACGTTCTGCCTCGAAGACTGGCAAGCATCGTTAAACCGAGGCATGGACGTTGTGACGTTCTCCGTGCCGCAGGCCTTCCTAACGCTCTGCCCAGGCGTGTTTGAGGCGCTCTTCGCGCAAGCCGTCGGCGAGCTCGATGCGGTCAACGGTCACGCCGGATATGCCGCGAACCTGTCTCTGCTGCAGCGGGGCCCGAACGAGGCATCGGAATATTTCTGGGCGCGCAAGTTCGGACCCGGGCTGGATGTCGGCGATCCGATGCGCCGGAACCTCCGTCGGCTCACCGATCACATCAAGACGGTGGATTGGTTGACGGCCGTCAACGCCGACCTGCTAAAGAAACTGGGGGGAGCGGACAAACTAGGCCTACCGCCGGACTGGTTCCGCAAGCAGCCCTACAACAACGGAGGCTTGATCATTCAGGCAGGCGTCGCGCCGCAGACGGGAATTGCCGGCGAGCCGGGTCACCCTCCCGAGCCTCCGGCCGCGTACGTGCTGCTGAATAATGCAATGCGACCGATCATTGCCGACGAGATCGGTACCCTGCAGACTGGAACCGCGACGAACACAGCGCCGCTGTTGAATTCTCAAGTTGCGACCGAAGCTTGGCTACGTCGGCTCGACGTCGAGCCAGACCGCATCAACGGCTACTGGGTCGAACTACACAAGACGCCGAAGCTGCCGACATCAATGTGAGCGCATGAACGGCCGCCCCACGATCATTTCGTCAGCCGGATAAGGCTGCACCATCGCGCGTGCTGCCTCGACATTCGCCACCGATTGCCCGCGGTGCACCGGATTTGAAGGCTGATTCGCATAACGCTCAGCGTGTGCAGCAATCGTCAGATGGTTGCCCACGAGTTCAAGCGGGCGGCATTCACCGGCTACCTTCGAAATAATGCCAATCCACACCCAGCGCTACCCTAGCCAGAAAGCTACGCCAAAACTTACGCCTTGCTGCACACCCCAAAACCCAAGCACCGCTGTAGGACGCGGTTGTATCGGCTTATACTTCACTGATTCCCATGATACGGCACTCAAGTGAGACCGCAGTTGAACGGAATCTCCAACAAGGCCGACAATTTCGGCGCGCGGACATACGTATGAATTTTGCAAGACTGGCAGTACACGACTGGCACGCAATGGGGAATGTCGATCTCGACCTCTCCAACCGCACGACCATTATCACTGGTGCGAATGGCAGCGGGAAGACTTCCCTGCTACGAATCCTGGCGATGCACGCGAAATGGGTTGCCGTCGACTACAAGATTCCTGACCCCGCCCCGGGCGAGTCGGCAGCGGCCAAGCTTCTTGCAGATACGGACTATCTCCGTGTTGGCACGCTGGAGTACTCCAACGAACACGGGCAAAAAGACTCGACGTCCATTCTCTCCAGCTCGCCAGGCTATATTAGAGGGCATCTGGCACTGCAAGCATCAAAACCCGTTCCCAGTATCTTTGTTTCCTCGACTAGATCGTCCTTTGCGTACCAGCCAGTAGACGCCACCACGATCAGCCCCCAACCAGACCTGACCCCTGCAGTCGCGTTGGAGGATGCCCGTGCGTCGCAGCAACGCGATCTCAATGGAAGCCCGGCCTCGATGGCTGGCGCTATGAAAAAAACTTTGTTCCGATGGATGGTAGGCGCATATGGCATCAAATCCGGAGATCGTTTTTTGCTACGCCCACTTGAACAGTACAGAGTTTACTTCGAGGGTTTCGAGGCAGCGTTAAAGAAAGCACTTCCAGAGCAATTCAAGTTCGCGAATATCGAAATTGCTCAGAATGGGGAAGTAGTATTCGCCTGCAAAGACGGGATTGAAAGATTTATCGTCGAAGGGGCCTCAGGTGGATTTTCGTCTCTAATTGAGACAATCTGGATGCTCTACCTGCTTGACTTGAACGTGGCGAAAGGCGAAGAGTATACCGCCATAATTGATGAGCTAGAAAATCACCTCCACCCAAGCGTACAACGAACAATCTTGCCGTGCTTGATTGACGCATTTCCGCGAGCACGCTTCATTGTTAGCACACATAGCCCCCTTGTTGTGTCATCAGTTCCTGATGCATACGTCTACGCGTTACGACCGGACGATACTGGAACTATCCATTCGGTCCGATTGGACTTCAAGGAAAAGGCGAGAACTGCCGCGCAAATCCTTGATGAGGTGCTGGGCGTATCGGTTACTCTTCCCGTATGGGCAGAAGATGAATTGAAAGAATTGGTGTCGAAGTATGCCAACCAGCCAGCGACGGCAAACATTTTCGACAACTTGCGAGATGATCTGCGCGCTCGCGGCTTGGAAGCATTGGCCCCCGAGGCAATTCAAGGGGTACTGCAAAAAAATGATTAAGCTTACTCGGCCTGAGTGCCCGTACCCAAAGGCACTAGAAGACAAGAACTACAAGCATGCGAGAAACAAAGAGGCTTTATTGGCCGGCACGCACTCAAAGTGTATGTATTGCGAAAGCAAGATTCTTGCAATTGATTTTGGCGATGTAGAGCACATCAAACCGAAGGCTGAGGAAAAGTTCCCGGAACTCGAATTTGCTTGGGAAAATCTCGGAATCGCGTGTAGCAGGTGCAACAATAAAAAGAGCGACAATTACGACATTGGCACTCCGTACATCAACCCATATGAAGAGAATCCAGCAGATTTCCTAGTAGCCGAATACAATTGGATATTTGCACGCCGGCAAAATGAACGCGGCCATTTGACGATCGAGGATATCGGGTTAAATCGCCCTGAGTTATTAGAGCAGCGCAAGACGTTGCTTGATCGAATAATGCAGGTTATTCGTGCAGCAGACAGCACGTCTAACGATCAACTTCGCATCGCCGCTCTTGCCTCACTCGCCGAAGAGGCTGCTGCGTCGAAAGAGTACTCAATGGTAGTTGCCGCTCGCCTCGCAGCTCACGGCGCAACCTGATCGTTATGGCGACTGACAGCAAGATTCGTTAGTCTGGTCCCTGTCGGGGGGACCAGTGACACCCCATCCCAGCCTTATACAGCAAGCCTCGTCGGCGAATTTGGCGTAACGCCGAATCACTTGGCCTCCGCGTACATTTCGTCCGCCGGGTAGAGTTGCAGCATCGCGCGCGCGGCTTCGACGTTCGTGGTCGTCAGCCACTCTTCCCAGTCGTCCGGCCGGAGAATCACGACTGATCGCTTTTCTTCCCCCGGCTTGTGCATGCGCGACATTAGCAGGTGCCCGTCGGCGTTGACGGTAATCATCGACATCACGTGTCGCTCTGCGCCGTCCGGATTCGTCAGCGTGCGCCAAATACCGGCGACGCACATTGTCGGGCGATCGACCACGCCGATTTGCTGCCACACGCACGGCCCGAGCACCCAGTCTCCATTCGCTTCCTGGCGCGCGTCTGGATAGGACGGCTCGAGACGGTTCGGGCTGGAATCAGGCAACGCCGGCCGGCGCGCCAAGCGGGCCCGTACAGCGGCGACTTCCCAAGGTTGTCGTCGCGGACGTTCATCGTGGTGCGCGTGAACGGCGGCTTGCATACATGCCATGCGATTCTTTACAGGGTTGCACCAGCCCTCTGATGCGCGGCATTTCGATGCCGCGTTCATCAGCGTGAACCGCCTGCGCACGCGCAAGTCGGCGTTTGCGGTTGGCGACTGGATCATGGACAGTGGGGCGTTCTCCACGATCCTGACCCACGGCGGTTACCCGGAACACGTCAGCAAGTACGCGGAACACATTAAGCGCTGGTCGACAAACGGAAATCTTTTGGCCGCCGTAGCGCAGGACTACATGTGCGAGGCGCACATGCTCAGATCACCGGCATGACGATCGAGCAGCACCAGCAGCTCACGATCGATCGATACGACATGTTGATGCATTGCGATGTCGGCGGCGTCTACATCCAGCCGGTACTCCAGGGCTACTCTCCCCAGGACTACGTGCAACACGTCACGACGTACGGCGAGCGCCTCAGACACGGCGCATGGGTAGGCGTCGGTTCCGTGTGCAAGCGCAACGGCGATCCACGCGCGATCGAACGCGTGCTAATGCAATCAAGACGGCGCGGCCCGACCTTCAACTGCACGGCTTTGGGTTGAAATCGACGGCTCTGTCGTCGTGGATCGTACGCGAGTTGCTGCACACTGCTGATTCATTGGCTTGGAGCTTCGCCGCCCGCAAGCAGGGCCGCAATGCAAATGACTGGCGCGAAGCCAAAGCCTGGACTGACAGGATAAACTGCTGCTCCGAACCGATACAGCGCGCTCTCTTTACCGCCGAGGAATTATGCACGTCTTGATCTATATCACGGCGGTTGCAGTTGCGAACCTAGTCAGTATGACTCCCGCGGGGCAAAGGCTGGCCTGCCGTGAGGAATCAAGCGCGGGTTAGCATTGCTGCCAGAG
>NZ_LPMU01000029.1:0-16005 GCF_001534535.1 Burkholderia sp. MSMB1459WGS | reverse complement strand
AGCAACGATGGCGGGCGCTCGAACGTGGTCGCGGTCGGCTCGGCCGATTCGGCGCGACAAGTCGTGAACGTCGCGGCGGGCACGCAAGGCACCGACGCGGTGAACGTGAACCAGTTGAATGCGAGCGTAGGCAGCGCGTTGTCGCAAGCGAACAGCTACACGGACGGCCAGGTGGCGAGCCTGCGCGACAGCCTCGACAGCTATCGCCGCGACGCGGACGGCGGCACGGCGACGGCGATGGCCGTGGCCGGTCTGCCGCAGCCGTCCGGCCCGGGCAAGAGCATGGTCGCGATCGCGGGCAGCGTGTACCGCGGCCAGTCGGGGCAGGCGCTCGGCATCTCGACCATTTCGGAGAACAACCACTGGATCTACAAGGCGGCCGTGTCGACCAACACGCGCGGCACGTACGGCGCCGTGGTCGGCGCCGGCTATCAGTGGTAAGCGTACGGGCGATTCGATGCGAAACATGAAACGGAACAACAAGCGAACCATGAAAACTCAACAGGCTGTGCTGCTCGCGGCGTGCGTCGCGACTGCCGTCGCCATGACGGGATGTGCGGTGCCCCACACGCCGCCCCGCTTTCCGGACGCGGCGTCCGCGTCGCCCGCGGGCGGCACGTTCGTGAACGTCGCGAACCTGCGCAACGTCAGTACGGGCCTCAACAAGGATCAGCTCTACGATCTGATCGGGCCGCCGCACTTTCACGAATGGTTCGTGGGCAACCACGTGTGGAACTACCTGTTCGACTTCCGTCGCGGCGACCAGGTGGTGTCCTGCCAGTACCAGGTGCAGTTCGACAAGAACATGCGCGTGAGCGCGACGTACTGGCGTGATCCGCAGTGCGCGGACTGGGTGCGGGACACGGTGCCGGCGGCAGCCGCCGCCCGGCCGGCCCCCCTCGAGCAGTACACGATCCAGGGGGAGGCACTGTTTCCGTTCGCGCAGTCGAGCCTCGATTCGATGCTCCCGGGCGGTCGCGCGGAGCTCGACGCCGCGATTGCGAAAATCCGCGACGAAGCCGGCGCGACGAACATCGACGTGGTCGGCCACACCGATCGCATCGGCTCGGAAGAAAGCAATCGTGCACTGTCGCTGGCGCGGGCAGAGACCGTGAAACGCTACCTGGTGACGCACGGGATCGACGCCGCTCGCATTCGGGCCGACGGTGCCGGATCGTCGCAACCGGTCTCGCGTTGTCCGCCCGGCGAAACGCCGGCCGTCATCGCGTGCCTGCAGAAAGACCGACGGGTGACCATTACCGTGTACGGGCAGCACTGAGTTCGTGCTGCGCGGGGCCGCGGCTGCGCCGATTGTGCGATGTGACGTAGCCGACGGTCGTCGGGTGCGCCGGGCGACGAGTCATGCGCGCTCGCCGGCTCCACGGCGCTAGCGGCCGGCGCGGCGAGCACAACGACCCGCTCGGCATGTAACGACACGGGCCGATCGGCCCGCTTCCCGTAGCCGCAACCGGTTGCGTGGCCGGTGTGACGGCACGAACGCGACACGCCCCGGACGATCCGGGCCGTGTCGTCGATCAGCGGTGCGCCGCGAGCGCTGCGGTTATCGCCAGGAATCGTGCGATATCGTCCGGCGCATGACAATGGAGCGGCGAGATCCGCACCGCGCCGGCGAGCCCGAACGATTTCAGCATCCGGCCCGAATACAGGCTCGATGCGACGCGCTCGTACACGATCACACCGCGCTTCTCGTATTCCCGCACCGCCTGCGTCGGTTCGAGATGCGCGAAGCCGATCCCGACGATCAGGTCGCGCTGCGTCAGATCGTCATGATCCCAGTAGACGTCGACGCCGTCGATCGCGCGCAAGCCGTCGAGCAATGCGGCCAGCAGCGCGCGCTCATGCAGCTCGATCCGGTGCATGCCCTCGACGAACAGCGTGCGCCGGTCGTCCGAATCGATGAAATACCGGCCGATCCAGGCCACGTAATCGACGATCGCCGATACGACCGAAAACTGCGCGGGCGCCGGGCTGCCGAGTTCCCATACGCCAGTCTCCTTCGCGGCGAGCCGGTGATGCGGCAATGCCGCCGCGCGCGGCGACAGCCACGACATGCCCGAGCCGCGGCATCCGAAAAACTTGTACGGGGCGAAGTTGATCCCGTCGACCGGCGTGCGCTGCAGATCGATGATCCCGTGTGGCGCATGCTGGACCGCGTCGACGACGATGAACAGGTCGGGCTTCTTCGCGCGCGCACGCGTGACGATCGTCTCGATGTCGAATTTCGCGCCGGAAATGTTCGACGCCGCCATCACGCTGAGCAGCGCGGTATCCGCATCGACGAGCGACACGATCGCATCGACGTCCACGCCGCCGGTCTCCGGATTGCTCGGCGCGATGCGCAGCGTCTTGCCGGTGCGTTCCGCGTAATACGTCATCGCATCGTAGGACGACGGATGCTCGAGCACGGTCGTCACCGCATTGGTGCCCGGCACGTTTTCCATGATCGCGCGCACCATGTCGAACATCGCACCCGATGCAGTCAGCGACGCATACACGCTGCCGCCCTGCGCGTTCAGGATCGTGCGAACGTCGTCCTCGCCGCGCGACTGGATCGCCTGCAGATCGAGTGCGCGCGCGTGGATGCGTTCCGGGCAATCGGGCAGCGCATCGATCCGTGCGTACGCGTCGACCGCGGCCTTCAACCGGAACGACCCACCCGCGTTGTCGAAGAACAGCCGCTCGCGGCCGCCGATGTCGCGATCGACGTGATGAAAGCGCGACTTGATCTGCTCCATCAACGCGTCGGGAAAAAATGCTCCACGGGGACTGCTCATCTTCGATGCTCCTGTTTGCTTCGGAATGTTGTGCGATGTGTGCATGGCGGCGTTCATGGCGGCATTCAGCCGCGCAGCGATTCGACGTACGCGCGGCCCTTTTCCGCGTCGTACCGGCCTTCCCATTTCGCGATGACGAGCGGCGCGAGCGCGTTGCCGACGACGTTCAGCGCGGTGCGGCCCATGTCCATGATCCGGTCGACGCCGGCAATGAACGCGAGCCCTTCGAGCGGCAGCCCCGCGCTCGCGAGCGTCGCGAGCATGATCACGAACATGAAGCCCGGCACACCGGCGGCACCCTTCGACGTGACGACCATGGTCAGCGTCAGCAGCACCTGCTGCTGCCAGCCGAGGTGCACGCCGTAGAGCTGCGCGACGAACAGCGTGCCGATGCCGAGATAGATCGATGCGCCGTCCAGATTGAACGTGTAGCCGGTCGGCACCACGAACGTCGTGATGCTCTTCGGCACGCCGTAGTCCTCCATCTTCCTCATCAGCTGCGGCAGCACGGTCGCCGAGCTGCAGGTCGAGAACGCGATGATCAGTTCGTCCTTGATCACGTGCAGCAGCGTGAGGATGCGGAACCCGAACAGCCGCGCGGTCACGCCGAGCACGGCGATCGCGAACAGCAGGATGGCGAAGTAAGTGACGGCGACCAGCTTCAGCAGCGGCAGCAGCGATCCGAAGCCGAAGCTCGCGACGGTCACCGCGATCAGCGCGCACACGCCGACCGGCGCATAGCGCATCACCATGTTCGTCACCTTGAACATCGCGTCGGCGACGCCCTTGAGCATCGTGAGCACCGGCTTGCGATGCTCTTCCGGCACCGACTGCAGCCCAAGCCCGAACAGCAGCGAGAAAAAGATCACCGGCAGCAGGTCGCCCTTCGCCATCGACGCGACGATGTTGTCCGGGATGATGCCGAGCACCAGCGCCATCAGCCCGTGGTGCGCCTGCTGCACCTGTTGCGTGGTCTGCTGGTAACGGGAGATGTCGGTGTGCCCGAGTTGCGACATGTCGGTGCCGACGCCGGGCTGCAACACGTTGCCGATCACGAGCCCGAGCACGATCGCGATCGTCGTGATCGCTTCGAAATAGAGCAGCGTCTTGATGCCGAGACGGCCGAGCGACTTGCCGTCGCCCACGCCGGCGATGCCGATCACCATGCTCGTGAACACGATCGGCACGACGATCATCCGCACCAGCTTGATGAAGATGTCGCCGGCCGGCTGCAGCAACCCGGACACGGCGGCGTCGCGCAATTGAGGAAACCGGTTCAGCACGAGCCCGGTCGCGATGCCGATGACGAGGCCGATGACGATCTGCCACGCAAGACCGACGCGCGGCTTGCGGGCGGCGCCGGCGGCGGGCGGGGAATCGATGACGGTGTCCATGCAGTCTCCAGGAATGAGGGGTCGATTGAACGATGGGTGCGATGCGGCGCGTTTTCTGGTGAACGCACGCGCCCGGCGACGCCACGGGAGCACCTTAAACAGCCGAAATATGTAAAAAAAGCGATTTTTTGACATGAGAACATATCGCTTTTCTTCATCTATCGAGTGACTCGCGATGCTGACGTTCAAGCAGATGGAAGCGCTGTACTGGATCGTTCGGCTCGGCTCGTTCGACGCCGCGGCGACGCGCCTGAACACGACGCAGTCGGCCGTATCGAAGCGGATCCAGGAACTCGAACGCACGTTCGACCTGACCGTGTTCGATCGTGCGCATCGCAGCGCGCGGCTCACCGACAAGGGCGCGGAGCTGTTCGAGCACGCGAAGGCGTTGCTCGAACAGCGCGACCGCGTGGTCGAGCGGATGAGCTCGAAGGAAGCGCTGGTGCGGCATGTCCGGATCGGCGTGACCGAACTGACCGCGCTGACGTGGCTGCCGCGCTTGATCGCGGCGATCCAGGCCGCGTATCCGCGCGTGCACGTGGAGGCCGAGGTGGACCTGACCGCGACGCTGCGCGATCGGCTCGCGGCCGACACGATCGATCTGATCGTGGTCCCGCAGATTCATGCGACGGACGCGTTCACGGCGACGGCGGTCGGCGAGGTCGACAACGCGTGGATGTGCGCAGCCGGATTCGTGCCGACGTCCCGGGCCGCCCTGTCGTTGACGGACCTCGCGCGGTTTCCGCTGATCCTGCAGGGAAACCTGTCGGGCACCGGGCACCTGTACACGCGCTTTCTGCAGGAACACGGCGTCGCGACTCAGCGCGTGCTGTCGAGCAACAGCCTGCTCGCGCAGATCGGCCTGACGCTGTCGGGGCTCGGAATCAGCTATCTGCCGAAGGCATGCGTCGCGCACCTCGTCGCTTGCGACGCGCTGGAGATCGTGCGCACGCAGCCGGCGCTGCCGCCGGTTCGCTACGTCGCGCTGCATCGCGCCGAACGCGCCCATTCGTTGATCGCCGAGATCGTCCGGCTCGCCGCGCAGTCGTGCGATTTCAACACGAGCCTGCTGGATCCGCGGGCGCACGACTAGGGCGAATGGCGCGGCGCTGCCCACCGCCCTCCGGCGGAACCGGCGATCTGCTGCGCCGCATCAATCCGTATCCGGTTGCGCCCGCTGCCGCAGGCACGAAGCGCCACCGGCGCAATCGCCGTCGCCCACCCGGACATATCCGACGCTAGCGCAAACCCGGAGCCGGTTGCACTGTTCATCGCGATTCTGGTCCTGTATCGTCCTCCCATCCCCGATTGCGAAACCGCTGCATGGGAGGCTCACGATGCGAAAAAAGAATGCTGCAGCCGTCTGGATCCTGATCGCGATGGCGGCAGGCATCGTGATCGGCTACATGATCTTCACGAGCTTTCCGGACAGGAAAGCCGCCGCCGAAATCGCCGGCTACATCTCGCTCGTGTCCGACGTGTTCCTGCGGCTGATCAAGATGGTGATCGGGCCGCTCGTCTTCTCCACGCTGGTCGTGGGCATCGCGCACATGGGCGACGCGGCGTCGGTCGGGCGCGTGTTCGCGAAATCGATCGGCTGGTTCGTCACCGCGTCGCTGGTCTCGCTGCTGCTCGGGTTGCTGATGGCGAACCTGCTGCGGCCCGGCGAGAACCTCGGCCTGCCGCTGCCGGACATCGGCGCATCCGCGAACCTCGCGACGTCCAAGTTCACGCTGAAGGATTTCGTCGGCCACATGGTGCCGAGATCGATCGCCGAGGCGATGGCGAACAACGAAATCCTGCAGATCGTCGTGTTCTCGATGTTCTTCGGCGTCGCGCTCGCCGCACTCGGCGAGCGCGGCAAGATCCTGATCGCCGCGATCGACCAGCTGTCGCACGTGATGCTCAAGATCACCGGCTACGTGATGAAGCTCGCGCCGCTCGCGGTGATGGCCGCGATGGCCGCCACCGTCGCGGTCAACGGGCTGTCGGTACTGCTGAAGTTCGCGGTGTTCATGGGCGACTTCTACATCAGCCTGTTCCTGCTCTGGGCATTGCTCGTCTGTGCGGGGTTCCTGTTCCTCGGCCCTCGCGTGTTCAAGCTGCTCGTGCTGATCAAGGAAGCGTTCATGCTGTCGTTCGCGACGGCCAGCTCCGAAGCCGCGTATCCGAAGATCCTCGACGCGCTCGACCGTTTCGGCGTGCGCCGCAAGATCTCGAGCTTCGTGATGCCGATGGGCTATTCGTTCAACCTCGACGGGTCGATGATGTACTGCACGTTCGCGTCGCTGTTCATCGCGCAGGCGTACAACCAGCACCTGTCGCTCGGCACGCAAATCACGATGCTGCTGGTTCTGATGCTGACGTCGAAAGGGATGGCCGGCGTGCCGCGCGCATCGCTCGTCGTGATCGCGGCCACGCTGCACCAGTTCGGGCTTCCGGAGGCCGGGCTGCTGCTGATTCTCGGCGTCGACACGTTCCTCGACATGGGCCGCTCGGCCACCAATGCGGTGGGCAACTCGATCGCCAGCGCGGTGGTCGCGAAATGGGAAGGCCAGCTCCTGTCGGAAGCGGACGCCGAAGCCAATGCGGCGCGCATCGAAGCGGAACAGGAAGCGACGATCGCACATCCGACGGAAGTCTGACGGAGGCCCGGCGATGAAGATGCAGCGATTCTGGCGTGCGCTCGCGCTCGCGGGCCTGCTCGCCACGGGCGCGACCGCGCGCGCGGAAGATGCGCCGTCGACGCCGCCGCGCGTCGAGCCGGTCGCGCCGGCCCAACTGACCGGCACGCTCGCGAAGGTGCGCGCCAGCGGCACGATCGCGCTCGGCTATCGCGATGCGTCGATACCGTTCTCGTACCTGAACGCGCGCAACCAGCCGATCGGCTATTCGATCGAGCTGTGCAAGGCGCTCGTGTCGTCGATCGAGGATGCGGTCAACCGGAACCTGACAATTCGCTGGGTGCCGGTCACGTCCGACAACCGCATCGACGCGGTGGTCAGCGGGAAGGTCGATCTGGAATGCGGCTCCACGACCAGCAACCTCGAGCGCCAGAAGCGCGTGGCGTTCTCGCCGATCATCTTCGTGGCCGGCACGAAGGTGATGGTGAAACGAGGCGCGCCGGTCCGCTCGTTCCGCGATCTCGCGGGAAAGAAGGTCGCGGTGACGGCCGGTACGACCAACGAGAAGGCGCTGCGCGACCTGAACGAGCGGTTCAGGCTCGGGATCCAGCTACAGGTGGTGCCGGACCATGCGCAAGGCTTCGCGCTCGTCGCGAACGGCAGCGCCGATGCGTTCGCGACGGACGACGTGCTGCTGTACGGGCTGATCGCCGAGAACGCGAACAAGGGCGGCCAGTACGACGTGGTGGGCGACTTCCTGTCCTACGACCCGTACGGAATCATGTTTCGCAAGGACGATCCGCAGCTCGCCCAGCTCGTGAAAAGCACGTTCCAGGAGCTGGCCGCCGACGGCGAGATCGCGCGCCAGTACAAGCGCTGGTTCCTGCGTCCGCTTCCGTCGGGCTTGAGTCTCAACCTGCCGATGAGCCCGCAACTGGAAACCATCATCGAGACGATCGGCGTCAACGGGAATTGAGCGGCGTCGACATGAGCGACGCATGACGAAACAAGAACGGCCCCGATGCCTCGCCAGGCACCGGGGCCGCTCGCCGGATGCAGCGCGCTCAGCCGACCCGCGCGGCCCCCTGCCGCTCCGCTTCGGCGCCTTCGGTGACGGTTCGCGCCAGCACCGGCTTCAGCGCCTGCCCGGTATGGCTTGCCTTCACCTGCACGAGCGCTTCCGGCGGCGCCGCCGCGACGATCGTGCCGCCGCCCACCCCGCCTTCCGGCCCGAGATCGATGATCCAGTCGGCTTCCGCGATCACGTCGAGGTCATGCTCGATCACGACGACGCTATGCCCCGCATCCACCAACCGGTGCAGCACGCGAATCAGCTTCGCGACGTCCGCCATGTGCAGGCCGACCGTCGGTTCGTCGAGCACGTACAGCGTGTGCGGCGCCTTCTGGCCGCGTCGCGTGATGTCGTCGCGCACCTTCGTCAGCTCGGTGACGAGCTTGATGCGCTGCGCTTCGCCACCGGACAGGGTCGGCGACGGCTGGCCGAGCGTCAGATAGCCGAGCCCGACGTCCTTCATCAACTGCAGCGGATGCGCGATGTTCGAGATCGGCGCGAAAAACTCCACCGCTTCGTCGATCTCCATCGTCAGCACGTCGCCGATGTTCCGGCCGCGCCACGTGACGGCGAGCGTTTCCGGATTGAAGCGCTGCCCGTGGCACACGTCGCACGGCACCTTCACGTCGGGCAGGAAACTCATGCCGATCGTGCGCACGCCTTGCCCTTCGCACGCGGGGCAGCGCCCGTCGCCGGTATTGAACGAGAAACGCGACGCCGTATAGCCGCGTGCGCGCGCTTCGAGCGTATCGGCGAACAGCTTGCGGATCGTGTCCCACACGCCGATGTAGGTGGCCGGGCACGAGCGCGGCGTCTTGCCGATCGGCGTCTGATCGACTTCGAGCACGCGATCGATCTGCTCCCAGCCGCTCAGCGACTCGCAGCCCTGCCACGCATGCGTGACGTTCAGCGACGGCCGCGGCGCGCTGCGCGCGAGCACGCTCGAGCGGCGCTCGGCAGCCGGCGCGTCCTGCTGTGCCGCCTTGCGCGCCCGCCGCGTGGCCGGCGACGACAGCACCGAGCGGCCGACCGCGTCGAGCAGGTTCGTCATCAGCACGTCGCGCGCGAGCGTCGACTTGCCCGACCCGCTGACGCCCGTCACCGCGACGAGCCGCGCGAGCGGAATGCCGACCGTGACGTCGCGCAGGTTGTGCAACCTGGCGCCATGCACGGTCAGCCACGCTTCCGGCACCGCCACCCCGCCCTTCTTGCCCGGCAGGCTCACGCTGCGGCGCGGCTGCAGCGGGTGCAGCATCGGCTGCGCGAGCAGCCGCCCCGTCACCGAATCGGCCTGCGCGGCGAGATCGGCGACCGCGCCTTGCGCGACCAGCGTGCCGCCGCGCTTGCCGGCGCCCGGGCCGACGTCGATGATGTGATCGGCACGGCGGATCGTGTCCTCGTCATGCTCGACGACGACCAGCGTATTGCCCTTGTCGCCGAGCTTGCGCAGTGCGTCCAGCAGGATCTGGTTGTCACGCGGATGCAGGCCGATCGTCGGCTCGTCGAGCACGTAGCAGACGCCCTGCAGGTTGCTGCCGAGTTGCGCGGCCAGCCGGATACGCTGCGCTTCGCCGCCCGACAGGCTCGGTGCCGCGCGGTCGAGGCTCAGGTAGCCGAGCCCGACTTCCTCGAGAAACGCGAGGCGGCTGCCGATCTCGCTGACGATGTCGCGCGCGATCTTCGCGTCGCGTCCGGCGAGTTCCAGCGCGTCGATCCAGCGGCGCGTGTCCGACACCGTCCATTGCGCGACCTCGACGATCGGATGTGCATCGAACGTGACCGCGCGCGCGACCGGGTTCAACCGCGTACCGCCGCAATCCGGGCACGGCTCGTTGCCGACGCCCTCCGGCTCCTGCTCGTCCGACGGCAGCGTCTGTTCGCGGCCGCGGCCGTCCTCGGCGAGCACCGTGTCGTCGTACGCGGCGCGCTGTTCGCGCGTGAGCGTGACGCCGGTGCCGACGCAGGTCGTGCACCAGCCGTGCTTGCTGTTGTACGAGAACATCCGCGGGTCGAGCTCCGGATAGCTCGTGCCGCACACCGGGCACGCGCGCTTGACCGACAGTACCTTGACCGCGCCGACCCCGGCGGTCGAATGATCGTTGCGCATCGCATCGTGCAGCCCGTCGAGCGGAGCGAGCAGGTGCATCACGCCCTTGCCGAGCTCGAGCGTCTCGTCGAGCCTGCGCCGCAACTCGGCCTCGTTGTCCGGCGACACGACGATATCGGCAACCGGCAATTCGATCGTGTGCTCGCGGAAGCGGTCGAGTTTCGGCCACGGATCGACCGTGACGAACTCGCCGTCGACGCGCAGATGCGTGCTGCCGCGCGCCTTCGCCCACTTCGCGAGATCCGTGTACACGCCCTTGCGGTTGACGACGAGCGGCGCGAGCAGCCCGACGTGTTCGCCGCGATGATCGCGCAGCAGTTGCGCGGCGATCGATTCGACGGATTGCGACGTGACCGGCGTGCCGTCGTGGATGCAGTGCTGCAGGCCGAGCTTCACATACAGCAGCCGCAGGAAATGCCACACCTCGGACGTGGTCGCGACCGTGCTCTTGCGCCCGCCGCGCGACAGCCGCTGCTCGATCGCGACGGTCGGCGGAATGCCGTACACCGCGTCGACCTCGGGGCGACCGGCCGGCTGCACGATCGAGCGCGCATACGCGTTCAGCGATTCGAGATAGCGGCGCTGGCCTTCGTGGAACAGGATGTCGAACGCGAGCGTCGACTTGCCGGACCCCGACACGCCGGTGATCACGTTGAACTTGCCGTGCGGGATGTCGACGTCGAGCGACTTCAGATTGTGCTCGCGCGCGTTGACGATCCGCACGACGTCCTCGCCCTCGACCGCACGGCGCGCGCGCGCCGCGTTCAGCACGGCCTGCAGCGGCACGCCTTCGTCGGCAACCGCCGCTGCGCCGTCCATCGCGCGGTCGTACTGCAGCAGCGCCACGCCGGTATGCGATCCGGCGCAGGCCTTCACGTCGTCGGGCGTGCCCGCGCACAGCACGAAGCCGCCGCCATCGCCGCCTTCCGGGCCGAGATCGATCAGCCAGTCGGCCGCGCGGATCACGTCGAGATTGTGCTCGATCACGATCAGCGAATGGCCGGCTGCGAGCAGCTTGCCGAACGCCTGCATCAGCTTCGCGATGTCGTCGAAGTGCAGCCCGGTGGTCGGCTCGTCGAACATGAACAGCTTCGCGCGCGCGATGCGCGCCTCTTCCGTCGCGACCCGGCGGCCGTTGGCTGCCGCCGCCGACTCGGCGAGGAAGCCGGCGAGCTTCAGGCGCTGCGCCTCGCCGCCCGACAGCGTCGGCACCGGCTGGCCGAGCTTCACGTATTCGAGGCCGACGTCGACGATCGGCTGCAGCACGCGCAGCACCTCGGCATCGGTCGCGAAGAACGCGGCGGCTTCGCTGACGGTCAGGTCGAGTACATCGGCGACGTTCAGCGCGCGGCCCGCGCGCTCGATGCGCACTTCGAGAATCTCGGCGCGGTAGCGGCTGCCGTCGCAGTCCGGGCAACGCAGGTAGACGTCGCTCAGGAACTGCATTTCGATGTGTTCGAAGCCCGAGCCGCCGCAGGTCGGGCAACGGCCGTCGCCCGAGTTGAAGCTGAACGTGCCGGCGCCGTAGCCGCGCTGCAGCGCGAGCGGCGCCTTCGCGAACAGCTTGCGGATTTCGTCGAACGCGCCGACGTAGCTCGCCGGGTTCGAACGCGTGGTCTTGCCGATCGGCGACTGGTCGACGAACACGACGTCGCCGACCTGGTCGGCACCCGTAAGGCTGCGGAACGCGCCCGGCGACTCGGTCGCCTTGCCGTGGTGCCGCGCCATCGCCGGATACAGCACGTCCTGCAGCAGCGTGGATTTGCCGGAGCCGGATACGCCCGTCACGCACACGAGCCGCTGCAGCGGAATCTCGACCGTGACGTCGCGCAGGTTGTGCTCGGTCGCGCCTTCGAGCACGATGCGCGGCGTGCTCGCATCGACCGGACGGCGCGCCCAGTTCGACGCATGCGCGACCTGCTTGCGGCCGCCGAGATACTCGCCCGTCAGCGTGTGCGCCGAACGGATGTCGCCCGGCGTGCCGTCGTACACGATCGTGCCGCCGCGTTCGCCCGGGCCGGGGCCCATGTCGATCAGTCGATCGGCCGCGAGCATCACCGACGGATCGTGCTCGACCACGACCAGCGTGTTGCCCGCGTCGCGCAGCCGCTGCATCGCCTCGACGATCCGCGTGAGATCGCGCGGATGCAGCCCGATGCTCGGCTCGTCGAGCACGAACAGGGTTTTCGTGAGCGACGTGCCGAGCGCCGTCGTCAGGTTGATCCGCTGCACCTCGCCGCCCGACAGCGTGCGGCTCTGCCGGTCGAGCGTCAGGTAACCGAGCCCGACGTCGCACAGGTATTTCAGCCGCGTGCGCACCTCGGCGAGCAGCAGCTTCAATGCATCGTCGAGCAGCGCGCTCGGCAGCACGATTTCGTCGAAGAAGCGCCGGATGCGCTCGATCGGCAGCAGCATCAGGTCGTGCACGGTCAGGCCCGGCAGCGCCTCGAGCTGCGCGCGGCTCCAGTCGACGCCGCGCGGCATGAAGCGATCGGCCGGCGCGAGCACGCCGTCGGCATTCTCTTTCGAGCCGAGCCGCCATTGCAGCGATTCCGTCTTCAGGCGCGCGCCGCCGCACACGTCGCACGGCGTGTAGCTGCGGTATTTCGACAGCAGCACGCGGATGTGCATCTTGTACGCCTTCGATTCGAGGTAGCCGAAGAAGCGCTTCACGCCGTACCACTGGCTCTGCCACTTGCCGTTCCAGTCCGGCGAGCCGTCGACGACCCAGTCGCGCTCGGCATCCGTCAGCTCGGACCACGGCACGTCGCGCCGGATGCCGGCCTTCGCCGCGTAGCGCATCAGGTCGTCCTGACACTCTTTCCACGCGGGCGTCTGCATCGGCTTGATCGCGCCGCCGCGCAGCGTCTTGCGCGCATCGGGGATCACGAGGCCGAGATCGACGCCGATCACGCGGCCGAAGCCGCGACAGGTTTCGCACGCGCCGTACGCCGAGTTGAACGAGAACAGCGCCGCTTGCGGCTCCGCGTAGCGCAGGTCGCTGTCGGGATCGTGCAACCCGGTGGAGAAGCGCCACACCTGCGGCTCGGCGACCGCGTTTTCAGCCTCCGGCGCCAGCACGTACACGTTCACGCGGCCGCCGCCGCGCTTGAGCGACGCCTCGATCGCCTCGACCACCCGCACCTTGTCGGCCTGCTGCACGCGGAAACGGTCGGCCACCACGTCGAGCACCTTGCGCGCCCCGGTGGGCGACGCGATTTCGCGCTGCGCCTGCACGCGCGTGTAGCCGCTCGCCGACAGCCACTGCGCGATTTCCTCGTCGGACACCGCTTCCGGCAATTCGACCGGGAACGTGACGACGACGCGCGGATCGTCCGCCCGCGTACGCGCGACGAGTTCCGCGTAGATCGTCTCCGGCGTATCGTGCCGCACCTGCCGCGCGGTCTTGCGGTCGAACAGCTCGGCCGCGCGCGCGTACAGCAGCTTCAGGTGATCGTTCAGCTCGGTCATCGTGCCGACGGTCGATCGCGAGCTGCGAACCGGGTTGGTCTGGTCGATCGCGATCGCGGGCGGCACGCCGTCGACGCGCTCCACCTGCGGGCGATCCATCCGGTCGAGGAACTGGCGCGCGTACGCGCTGAAGGTTTCGACGTAGCGCCGCTGGCCCTCCGCGTACAGCGTGTCGAACACGAGACTCGACTTGCCGGAGCCCGACGGGCCGGTCACGACCGTCATTTCGCCGGTGCGCAGGTCGAGATCGAGATTCTTGAGGTTGTGCTGACGTGCTCCGCGAATGCGGATCAGATTGCTGGATGACAATTTGCCTGCCCGTCTGAATGAGTTAGCCAGAGTTCACGGTGCCGGAACGCTGCGGCGGATGCCCGCAGGCGCGGCGCGGGCCGCGACAAGGGATGCCTGCGCGCGGCCCGGTTCGACGGATACTATACTGTATATTCATACAGTTTTCCATGAACGGGCGAAGGCGCGAAAACCCCTCGCCGTCAGCGAATCGGGCGACCGCCCGGGCGCGACGCCGTGCTACGCGGGTTTGCGCAGCGGCTCCAGCAGGTGCCGCAAGCCGTTATGGTCGATCTCGTGCATGAGCGCGAGCTGTCGGCCGAGTTCGCCGCGCGGGAACCCTTCGCGAGCCAGCCAGTTGAGGTAAGGTCCGGGCAGGTCGGCAATAAGTCGGCCCTTGTATTTTCCGAAGGGCATGGTGACGGCGACGAGGCGCTCGAGATCGGGGGCATGCATGCGCGTATTGTGCACGGCTTTGCGCTCTCCCGCCGCGCGCTCGCCGCTCCACGCCGGCCCACGGCCGCGAATCCGGCCCTTCGCGGCCGGCCGAATCGACGAACCGGCCCCGATTGACGGCCGGGACTCGCGTCTGCCGCCGACTTCCTTCCCGCCTGCTAGACTGGAACTTCCCCCTGCACACCATGGAGGGAATCATGATGTCCACCTACGTCGTGAAGACCGGCGAGCAGTTCCTGTGCACCGCCGAGGACGGCGATATCGGCATGGCGCCGGCCATCGAGGATGCCGCATCCTTTAGTTCGTACGACGAAGCGGAGAAAGCCGCAAGTGCGCATGCCGACCCGGGATACGAGATCGTGGCCGTCTGCATGATCAGGCACTGAGCGTCGATTCACGGCCCGTGCGGATGACGATTCGCAGGCCGGACGCATGTCGCCGTGGGGCGACGGCGTTCATGCGACGGACCGCATGCGCACGCCGCGACGGCCCTTTCCCGTCGCCGTCGTCCGCGTCGAGCATCATCGCCGCAAGCAAGCCGTCCTGCTTCGACGGCCGCGCTTGCGGCAACCCGGTCGCGGCATCCTACTTCTGCAGCGAGATTTCCACGCGACGATTGCGCGCGCGCCCTTCGGCGGTATCGTTCGATGCCGCCGGATTGGCTTCCCCATGACCGGCCGCGGCAAACGAATCCGCCTTCAGCCCGTGCTCGCGCAGGTATGCGGCGACGGCATCCGCCCGGCGCTTCGACAGCGCCTGATTGTGCGCATCCGAACCGGTCGCGTCGGTATAGCCGTCCACTTCCACGCGGGAGAAATGCCGGTCGGCCTGCTGGTTCAGCAGCGTGTCGAGCGCGGCGGTGGCCGCGGGCGTCAGCACGGCCGAGTCGGTCGCGAAATACGCATCGCCGGTCAGGCTCACCTTCTCGACCGGCGCGGGCGCCGGCGCAACGGCCGCGGCGGCCGGTGCGGGCGCCGCGCCGCACTGGAACACGATCGAATGCGGATCGGCGCCGTCGCGGTACGGCGTGGTGGTGTCGACGAGGCGCACGGGCTCGTTGCCGCACATGCGTGTCGCGACCTTCATGCAGGTCTTCGCGGTCGACAGGATGCCGTGGCAGTCGACCTGGAACGTTCGGATGCCGTTGCGCGACTGCAGTTCGTACGCGTTGTACGTCGGCCCCGACGCACTCGAACAGGCCGCGAGGGAAACGACGGACGCCAGCAGTGCAAGATGGATGTTTTTCACTTGATTACTCCGAGAATGCGATGGGCGCAGCGTGCGGCGCGGCCGCACGCGCATGCGTTTGCGTTCGGCGCGGCCCGCCCCGGCACCGTGTGCCGGAACGAACCGCTGCGCGCGATCACTTCCACTGATACAGCATGCCCGCGCCGACGACGCGCTGGCTGCCGGCGAAACCGCCGTTCAGCGTCGCCTTCAGGTTCTCCGTGATGCGCGCCTGCATGCCGACCGCCATGGCCTTCTGGCCCTGGAACGTCGCCGTGCCGACCCCCATCGCGAAGTTCGAATCGCGGTCCATGTGCGGGATCGACGCCATCGCGGCGGTCGCGGCGATCCCCTCGCGGGCCATCGAATCGGTCTGCTGGATCTGCTGCTGCATCTGCGTGAGCTGGTTGTTGACCGTGTTCAGCGACTGCGTGAACTGGTTCGATACCGCATTCAACTGGTTCACGTTCACCGCGTCGGTGCCTTGCGTGCCGGCCGCGACGTTCACGACTTGTCGCGCCGAATCGGCCGAGCCGACCGCGACCACGTTCGAGCGCCCGCCATCGTTGCT
>NZ_LPMU01000028.1:0-3884 GCF_001534535.1 Burkholderia sp. MSMB1459WGS | reverse complement strand
CCGACCAACCTGCACGTGAACCAGGCGCTGTTCCCGCGCGACACGGTGCAGTCGCGCCTGCCGGATCCGGAATGGCTCGAGCGCTGGCTCGACGAGCAGATCCGTTTCGACGGCGAGTGGGAGAAGAAGGTCGTCGAGCGGATCCTGCACAACCTGTCGATCCTGTTCGAGCGCACGTTCGCGACCGCGCAGGAGCTGAACCGCTACCGTCGCGAAGTGACGGCGCGGGTCAATGGCGCGGTGGACAACCCGTAGCGGATCGACACATCCGGCTGTCGCGGTGCAGGCCGGATTCCGGCCGACATGTGAACGCCCTCTACGCCGACCGGCGCTGCCGGCCGGCGGATTATTCATTTCCGGAAATAATCGCTTCATCAGTTTCTGAAATCGGATGGTGAGCTGGAATTTCATGTGTTTAGTATTTGTTAATAAACATAGAATTCCGGATTTAATTGAATTTTTTGTGTCTGTTGCAGGCAATTTGTCTTTCGCAATCCGGAAAACAAAATGGAAAAGTCGGCAAATTGAAATTGAATCGTAGGCTTCGGGTTTCGTCTCCGTCTATACGGAGAAACCGCTGCGATGGCAGCGAATTTGGCGGAAAATCGGCTGTTTTTGCGGGAATTTATCGAACCTGTCGAGTCCTCGATTAGTTTGCATATTAATTTACAAAATCACAACCGGATAATGTTCATGTAAGCGTAGTGGTGCGATGAAAATCGATAGATAAATACAAGTGTCACGATTGAAAATAAGAATGATATGTATCCATGCTTCAATATAAAATCGTTTCCGAATCCAAATAGGAGAGACGAGTCAGGGAGACGAACGGCAACTTGCCTGTCGATGGGTGCAACTTTGAGGCGGCGGTATGGCTAATGTGAGATTGGCAAAGCGATTGAGAAGTCTGCCTTCGCTGGATTTCCTGAGAGGCTTCGAATGCGCGGCGCGCCATTTGAGCTTCACGCGTGCGGGGCAGGAATTGAACGTCACGCAATCGGCCGTGAGTCGGCAGGTCAAGGCGCTCGAAGAGCAGCTCCGGATCGAGCTTTTCCACCGGCACATTCGTTCGTTGACGCTGACCGACAAGGGGCGCGAGCTGTACGACGCGATCTCGTTCGCGTTGTCCGACCTGGAATCGGTGGTCGGCAAGCTGTCGTCGAGTGTCGGCCAGCGCGCCATCTCGTTGTCGACCACCGTCTCGTTCGCCGCGCTGTGGCTGATTCCGCGTCTCGGTTCGTTCCGCGCCAGCTATCCGGACATCGACGTGCGCGTGTCCGCAACGAGCGAAATTGAAGATCTTAAACGCAAACGTTTGCACCTGGCCGTGCGCTATGCAGGCCCGTATACGTCGACCGACGAGACGGACGTGCTGTTTCGCGAGCGTGTCGTGGCGGTGTGCAGCCCGAGCCTGATGACGGCGGCGGGCGACGCCGCGTCGATGAAGCCGGCCGATCTCGACAAGCACGTGCTGCTGCATCTCGACGACCCGCGCGGCGAATGGCCGTGGCATGGATGGAGCCATTTGCTGAAGGAACTCGGCGTGCCGCGGCTGCGGCCGGCCGGCGCGCTGCACTTCAGCCAGTACGATCAACTGGTCCAGGCCGCGGTCGACGGGCACGGCATCGCAATCGGAAGGCGGCCGCTGGTCGACGGGCTGCTGAAGCAGGGGCGGCTCGTCGAGCTGTTCCCGCACTGCACCGTTGCATCGGGCAGCTACGTCCTCGTGCAGAACCCCGATGCGTGCAACGAATTCGACATCGCGGTACTGACCAACTGGCTGCTCGAACAAGCGTGTCACCCGCTCGCGACGGAGCAGGACACCGCCGGCAGCAACGTGGTGCCGATGTATCGCGTGGGATAACACGGCGCCCCGATAGCGTCGTGCGCGGTGTCATGCGCGGCACCTGCGACCTGTGCGATGATGCGCCGCTTCGCGTTCGTCGCAGAACGCCGCCGACCGCGGCGCCCGTTTCCGGGCCACCGCCGAGTCCTGACATTCGGAGACAGCATGCCCGCACACAGCATCCAGCGCAGTACCCTGCATTACCACGATCACGGCGCCGGTTTTCCGGTGCTGCTCGGGCACAGCTATCTGTGGGACGCGACGATGTGGGCGCCGCAGATCGACGCGCTGTCGCGCAGGTATCGCGTGATCGTGCCGGACCTGTGGGGGCACGGCGAATCGGGCGCGCTGCCGGACGGCACGCACACGCTCGACGATCTCGCCGCGCACGCGAGCGCGCTGCTCGACGCGCTGGACATCGAACAGTGCGCGATCGTCGGGCTCAGCGTCGGCGGCATGTGGGGCGCACGGCTCGCGTTGCGCGAGCCGCAGCGCGTGCGCTCGCTCGTGATCATGGACGCGTCGCTCGAGGCCGAGCCCGATGCGACGCGCACGCGCTATTTCGGGATGCTCGACGCGATCGAGGCCGCGGGCCGCATCGCGCCGCCGCTGCTCGATGCGATCGTGCCGCTGTTCTTCCGGCCGGATGTCAACCTCGACGATCCGGTGCCGACGGCGTTTCGCCATGCGCTCGCGAACCTGCCCGCCGACCGGCTGCGGCAATCGATCGCGCCGCTCGGCCGGCTGATCTTCGGCCGGCCCGACACGCTGCCGGCACTCGCCGAACTCGATGCCGCACGCACGCTGCTGATGTGCGGCGCGGGCGACATGGCGCGCCCGCCGTCGGAAACCGTGAAGATGGCGAGCGTGATCGGCTGCGCGCATGCGCTGGTGCCCGACGCCGGCCATATCTCGAACCTGGAGAATCCCGCGTTCGTCACGCGCACGCTGCTCGACTGGTTCGACGCGCAGCAACTGCCGTCGAACTGACGGTCACGCGAACGGCGACGCGCGCGGGCCGCGCGGCGCCGCATCGACCCGCGTCACGCGCGCTCGCTGACCGGCGTGAACTTCCGGTCGCGCACACGCGCTTCGTCGGCACCGCCGCGCACGAGGCTCAGCGCTTCCGCGCGGCTCGCCACGCACGGCCCGGAGCCGGGCAGCGGCCGGCGCGCGGTCTCGCGCAACGCGAGCACCGACACGATGCCGATGAACGACGCGCCCATCAGGTAGTACGCGGGCATCATCAGGTCGCCGGTGCGATCGACCAGCCATGCGGCGACGAGCGGCGTCGTGCCGCCGAACAGCGACACCGACACGTTGAAGCCGATCGCGAGCGCGCCGTAGCGGATGCGCGTCGGGAAGAGGGCAGGCAGCGCCGACGGCATCACGCCCGTGAACGTCGACAGCAGGATGCCGTAGATCAGCATCCCGCCGAAGATCGGCAGCATGCCGCCGGTGCGGATCAGCATCAGCGCCGGCACCGACAGCGCGAGCAGGCCCACGCAGCCGGCCATCATCACCGGCTTGCGGCCGACCTTGTCCGACAGGTGCCCGGCGTACAGCGTCATCGGCATCATCAGCACCATCACGAGCAGCACCATGAAGAGCCCGTGCGATTCGCGAACGTGCAGCGTCGTGGACAGGTAGCTCGGCAGGTACGACAGCGCCATGTAGTCGGTCACGTTGAAGATCAGCACCAGGCCGACGCATTGCAGCAGCGGCTTCCACTGTTCGACGAGCAGCGTCGCGAAGCGCTGCTTCGGCCGCGCGCGTTCGTCCGCTTCGCGTGCTTCGGCCTCCTTCCTGAATGCCGGGGTTTCCTCGAGCTTGAGCCGCACGTAGAGGCCCACGAGGCCGAGCGGGCCGGCGATGAAGAACGGCACGCGCCAGCCCCACGACAGCAGCGCGTCCTGCGACAGCGTGGCCGTCAACAGCGCGACCGTGGCCGCGCCGAGCGTATAGCCGATCAGCGTGCCGAATTCGAGGAAGCTGCCCATGAAGCCGCGGCGCTTGTCGGTCGAGAACTCGGCGATGA
>NZ_LPMU01000027.1:0-638 GCF_001534535.1 Burkholderia sp. MSMB1459WGS | reverse complement strand
CTCAGTGCGCCCGTTGCCGTACCGAGCGCATTGCTCAGCGTGCCGGTTGCCGTGTTCAGCGCACCGGTCAACGCACCCGCCGGGTTGCCGCCGCTCAACGCGCCCGTCACTTGATTCACCACGCCCTGAACCGGCGCCAGCGGATTCGCACCGCCGCCGATCCCGCCCAGCGCACCCGTCACCGTGCCGATGGCGCCGGTCAGCGCACCTGCCGGATTGCCACCACCGAGCGCGCCCGTTACCTGATTCACCACACCTTGAACCGGCGCCAGCGGGTTCGAACCACCGCCGATCCCGCCCAGTGCACCCGTCACCGTGCCGATGGCGCCGGTCAGCGCACCTGCCGGATTGCCACCACCGAGCGCGCCCGTTACCTGATTCACCACACCTTGAACCGGCGCCAGCGGGTTCGAACCACCGCCGATCCCGCCCAGTGCACCCGTCACCGTGCCGATGGCGCCGGTCAGCGCACCTGCCGGATTGCCACCACCGAGCGCGCCCGTTACCTGATTCACCACACCTTGAACCGGCGCCAGCGGGTTCGAACCACCGCCGATCCCACCCAGTGCGCCCGTTGCCGTACCGAGCGCATTGCTCAGCGTGCCGGTTGCCGTGTTCAGCGCACCGGTCAACGCACC
>NZ_LPMU01000026.1:0-206257 GCF_001534535.1 Burkholderia sp. MSMB1459WGS | reverse complement strand
ACGCTTCAGTTCAAACCTGTTACTGTTTTCGGTTCTTTCGAACCGGTCGCTCACTCAAAGCTGACAGGAATATGAATTGCTTCATAAACCTGACTTACTTTAGTGTGAGACTCTTGATACTTTTGCTATCTGATCCGAGGATCAGCTCGCTTTCATCAAGCGCCCACACTTATCGGCTGTTAATTTTTAAAGAGCATTCTGCGAGGGATCTTGAACCCCTTAGCAGCACTGCGTTTTCAGCAGCAGAGAAGCGAGATTATGAACCGTGTTTCGCAGCGCGTCAACAACTTTCTGCACGACATCGTTGCGACTACGGGGCTCTCTTCCTGCGCCGTCGGGCTCGCTACCTCCGAACCCCAACAGCACCGCTTCCCTTCCTCCCGCGCTGCGTTTCCGTTAGCGCGAAAGAGGCGTGATTCTATGCATCCGCCCCCTTCCGTGCAAGCTCTTTGTGAAGAAAGTTTGAAAAAGCCTCCGTGCGCTGCCGCGCACGGAGGCTTTTGAAGAACCGAGCGAAGCAATCACGCCGAGAATCGATACAGAGCAGTCACCGGATACCTACCGCGGTGCGCGGCGCCCGCCGATCAACGGTGCTTGAACACCGGCTTGCGCTTCTCGACGAATGCCGCCATCCCTTCCTTCTGGTCTTCGGTTGCGAACAACGAATGGAACAACCGGCGCTCGAAGTGGACGCCTTCGGCCAGCGTCGTCTCGTACGCGCGGTTCACCGACTCCTTGACCATCATGACCGCCGGCAGCGAGAACTCGGCGATCGTCGTCGCGGCGGCAATCGCCTCGTCGAGCAGCTTGTCGGCCGGCAGCACGCGCGACACGAGCCCGGCACGCTCGGCTTCGGCGGCGTCCATGAAGCGCGCGGTCAGGCACATGTCCATCGCCTTCGCCTTCGATACCGCGCGCGGCAAACGCTGCGTGCCGCCCGCACCCGGCATGACGCCCAGCTTGATTTCCGGCTGACCGAATTTGGCCGTGTCCGCCGCGAAGATGATGTCGCACATCATCGCGAGCTCGCAGCCACCGCCCAGCGCAAAGCCCGAAACCGCAGCAATGATCGGTTTGCGGATCTCGCGGACCGTCTCCCAGTTGCGCGTGATGTAGTCGCCCCGATAGACATCCATATAGGAGTAGGCCGCCATCATGCCGATGTCCGCGCCGGCCGCGAACGCCTTCTCGCTCCCGGTCACGACGATCGCGCCGATATCGTCGTCCGCATCGAACGCCTTCAGCGCAGCACCCAGCTCGTCCATCAGCGCATCGTTCAGCGCATTCAGCGCCTTCGGACGGTTCAGCGTCACCAGACCGACACGCCCGCGGGTCTCCACCAGGATGTTCTCGTAAGCCATCTATTTCTCCTCGATCAATGAAATGAGAAACGCCTCGCACATGCGAATAGTTTGATGCTACCATTCTCCGACCAACCGGTCGGTTAATTAATCGATCCGATCCCTCTCAACGTTCATCAGGCCGCCGCCATGACCCATGCCCTGTTCACGAAGCACGAAGACACGCTGAAACACGCACTCGCCGCCATCGAGAGCCGCGGGTACTGGAGCCCGTTCGCCGAAATGCCGAGTCCCAAAGTGTACGGGGAAAGAGCAAGCGCGGACGGTGAGGCCGCGTTCAAGTCGCACCTCGACAAGACCTTCGTGCTCGACCAGCCGGCGTCCGGTGAAACGGTCGGCGCCGAGCGCTCGCCCTACGGCATCGCGCTGGGCGTCCGGTATCCGAAATCGACGCCCGACGCCCTGATCGCTGCCGCAGCGGCCGCGCGACGCACGTGGCGCGAAGCCGGCCCGAGCGCGTGGGTCGGCGTCAGCCTCGAAATCCTCGCGCGCCTGAACCGCGCAAGCTTCGAAATTGCCTACAGCGTGATGCACACCACGGGGCAAGCCTTCATGATGGCGTTCCAGGCCGGCGGCCCGCACGCGCAGGACCGCGCCCTCGAGGCAGTTGCCTATGCGTGGGACGAGCTGCGCCGCATCCCCGCCGATGCGCACTGGGAAAAGCCGCAAGGCAAGAACCCGCCGCTCGCGATGCACAAGCGCTATACGATCGTGCCGCGCGGCACGGGCCTCGTGCTCGGCTGCTGCACGTTCCCGACCTGGAACGGCTACCCGGGCCTGTTCGCCGATCTGGCAACGGGTAATGCCGTGATCGTCAAACCGCATCCGGGCGCGATTCTGCCGCTCGCCATCACGGTGCGGATCGCCCGCGACGTGCTGCGCGAAGCAGGGTTCGATCCGAACGTCGTCACGCTCCTCGCGACCGAACCCAACGACGGCGCCCTCGTCCAGGATCTCGCGCTGCGCCCGGAGATCAAGCTGATCGACTTCACCGGCAGCACGCAGAACGGCACGTGGCTCGAACGCCATGCCCATCAGGCGCAGGTCTACACCGAGAAAGCCGGCGTCAACCAGATCGTGATCGACTCGACCGACGACCTGAAGGCCGCCGCCAAGAACATCGCGTTCTCGCTGGCGCTGTACTCCGGCCAGATGTGCACGGCACCGCAGAACATCTACGTGCCGCGCGACGGCATCCGGACGGCCGACGGCCATGCGAGCTTCGACGACGTCGCACAAGCGATCGCGATTGCCGTGCAAAAACTCACCGGCGACCCGGCACGCTCGGTCGAACTGATCGGCGCGATCCAGAACGACGGCGTGACCGCGCGTATCGACGACGCGCGCAAACTCGGCCGTGTGCTCGCGGACAGCGTGCCCCTCCAGCACCCCGCTTTCCCCGATGCGCGCGTGCGTACGCCCCTCGTACTGCAACTCGACGTGGCCGACCGCGAGAAATTCACGCAGGAGTGGTTCGGCCCGATCTCGTTCGTGATCGCGACCGACTCGACCGCGCAGTCGCTCGATCTGGCCGGTGCAATCGCCGCCGAGCATGGCGCACTGACCCTCTCCGTCTACAGCACCGACGACGCAATCGTCAACGCCGCACACGACGCGGCGGTGCGTGGCGGCGTCGCGCTGTCGATCAACCTGACGGGCGGCGTATTCGTCAATCAGTCAGCCGCCTTCTCCGACTTCCACGGCACGGGCGCGAATCCAGCCGCCAACGCCGCGCTGGCCGACCCGGCATTCGTCGCCAACCGGTTCCGCGTGGTTCAAAGCCGCGTCCATGTTGCCCCGAAGGCAGTACCTGCGGAAGCTGGCCAGACGGCATAACCCGAATGGCCGACGTGCAAACGCCGCCACGTTCTCTACCATGAACGAATCCACCACCCGGCGGGTTCGTCACTCACCGATACGCTCATGACAGACGCCTACATCTGCGACGCGATTCGCACTCCCATCGGCCGCTACGGCGGCGCCCTGAAAGATGTCCGCGCCGACGACCTCGGCGCGGTGCCGCTCAAGGCGCTGATCGAGCGAAACCGCGACGTCGACTGGGCAGCGATCGACGACGTGATCTACGGCTGCGCGAACCAGGCCGGCGAAGACAACCGCAACGTCGCGCGCATGGCCGCGCTGCTGGCAGGCCTGCCCACCGCCGTGCCGGGCACGACGCTGAACCGACTGTGCGGCTCCGGAATGGATGCGGTCGGCACGGCAGCGCGCGCGATCAAGGCAGGCGAAGCGCGCCTGATGATCGCAGGTGGCGTCGAGAGCATGACGCGCGCACCGTTCGTGATGGGCAAGGCCGCGAGCGCGTTCGCGCGCCAGGCCGACATCTTCGATACGACGATCGGCTGGCGTTTCGTCAATCCGCTGATGAAGCAGTTGTATGGGGTCGATTCGATGCCGGAGACGGCCGAGAACGTTGCGGTCGATTACCACATCAACCGCGCGGATCAGGACCTGTTCGCGCTGCGCAGCCAGCAGAAGGCCGCGCGGGCACAGCAGGACGGTACGCTCGCCGAGGAAATCGTACCGGTCACGATTGCGCAGAAGAAGGGCGATCCCGTGGTCGTGTCGCGTGACGAGCATCCGCGCGAAACGTCGCTCGAAGCGCTCGCGAAGCTGAAGGGCGTCGTGCGCCCGGACGGCTCGGTCACGGCCGGCAACGCGTCGGGCGTCAACGACGGCGCCTGCGCGCTGCTGCTCGCCAATGCGCAGGCGGCCGACCAATATGGCCTGCGCCGCCGCGCGCGCGTCGTCGGGATGGCGACGGCCGGCGTCGAGCCGCGCGTGATGGGCATCGGCCCCGCGCCGGCCACGCAGAAGCTGCTGCACCAGCTCGGCATGCGCATCGACCAGTTCGACGTGATCGAACTGAACGAGGCGTTCGCGTCGCAAGGTCTCGCGGTGCTGCGCATGCTCGGCGTCGCCGACGACGATCCCCGCGTGAACCCGAACGGTGGCGCGATCGCGCTCGGCCACCCGCTCGGCGCATCGGGCGCGCGGCTCGTCACCACAGCGCTCCATCAACTCGAGCGTACCGGCGGCCGCTTCGCGCTCTGTACGATGTGCATCGGCGTCGGCCAGGGCATCGCGCTCGCGATCGAACGCGTGTAACCGACGCGCCGCGCGCCTATAACGAAGTCATGAAGGAGACACTGCATGTCCTATCAGGCGATCCAGCTGGATATCGATCAGGCCGCGCGCGTGGCCACGATCACGCTCAACCGCCCCGACAAGCTGAACAGCTTCACACGGGCGATGCATCGCGAACTGCAATCGGCGCTCGATGAAGTCGAAGCGGCCGGCGCACGCGCACTGATTCTGACGGGTGCGGGACGCGGCTTTTGCGCGGGCCAGGACCTCGCCGACCTCGACTTCACGCCAGGCGCCTCCACCGACCTCGGCACGCTGATCGACGAGCATTTCAATCCGCTGATCCGCCGCCTGCAGCGTCTGCCGATTCCCGTGATCGCCGCCGTCAACGGAACGGCGGCCGGCGCCGGCGCAAATCTCGCACTTGCGTGCGACCTTGTGTTCGCTGCCCGCTCGAGCAGTTTCATCCAGGCCTTCGTCAAGATCGGGCTCGTGCCCGATTCGGGCGGCACGTGGTTCTTGCCGCAACGCGTCGGCATGGCACGCGCGCTGGGGCTCGCGCTGACCGGCGACAAGCTCGGCGCCGAACAAGCCGAACAGTGGGGCCTGATCTGGCGCGCGGTCGACGACGACGCGCTCGTCGCCACGGTCCGCCAGCTTGCCACCCAGCTCGCGCAGCAGCCGACGCTCGCCATCGCATCGATCAAGCAGTCGATGCGAGACAGCGTCACTAACACGCTCGATCAGCAGCTCGACCTCGAGCGCGACCTGCAGCGCAAGCTCGGCCAGTCGGACGACTATGCGGAAGGTGTGAAGGCCTTCATCGAGAAGCGCGCGCCGCGCTTCGAAGGGCGTTGACATGATGAACGCCACCGCCACGCTCGACCCCGATTCGCTTGCCCGCGCCACCGCGCAGGCCATGTACGACGCCGACGCCTGCAGCCGCGCGTTCGGCATGGAAATCGTCGAAGTACGCGCCGGCTACGCCCGCCTGCAGATGCGCGTGCGGCCCGAATTCCTGAACGGGCACCAGACCTGTCACGGCGGAATCATCTTCACGCTCGCCGATTCGACGTTCGCGTTCGCGTGCAACTCGTACAACCTGAATGCGGTCGCAGCCGGCTGCTCAATCGAATTCCTGCGCCCCGTGCACGGTGGCGACGTGCTGACGGCCGAGGCGGTCGAACAGGCGCGTGCCGGCCGCCACGGCATCTACGACATCCGCGTCACGAACCAGACAGGCGACACGATCGCGATGTTTCGCGGCAAATCGGCCCAGATCAAGGGCACGGTCATCCCGGAAGACCGCTGACGTCGACGGCTCGCCCCATAACAAACACTGGAGACATGCATGACTACCCCGCTACCGCTCGAGCCGATCGAGACCGCCTCACGCGACGAGTTGACCGCGCTGCAGCTCGAACGCCTCAAGTGGTCGCTCCGGCACGCGTATGACCACTCGCCCGTCTATCGCCGCAAGTTCGACGAAGCCGGTGTGCATCCGGACGACCTGAAAGCGCTCGCCGACCTGTCGCGCTTTCCGTTCACGACCAAGGGCGATCTGCGCGACAGCTATCCGTTCGGGATGTTCGCGGTGCCGCAGGACCAGATCTCGCGCATCCACGCGTCGTCGGGCACGACCGGCAAGCCGACGGTCGTCGGCTATACGGCCGCCGACATCGATACGTGGGCGAATCTCGTCGCACGCTCGATCCGCGCCGCCGGTGCGCGCCGCGGCGACAAGGTCCACGTCAGCTACGGCTACGGGCTGTTCACGGGCGGGCTCGGCGCGCACTACGGCGCCGAACGCGCAGGGCTGACCGTGATCCCGTTCGGCGGCGGCCAGACCGAAAAACAGGTACAGCTGATCCAGGATTTCCGGCCCGACATCATCATGGTCACGCCGAGCTACATGCTGTCGATCGCCGACGAGATCGAGCGCCAGGGTCTCGATCCCGTGCAGAGTTCGCTGCGCATCGGCATCTTCGGCGCGGAGCCGTGGACCAACGACATGCGCGTCGCGATCGAACAGCGGATGGGCATCGACGCGGTCGACATCTACGGGTTATCCGAAGTGATGGGCCCGGGCGTCGCGTCCGAATGCGTCGAGACCAAGGACGGCCCGACCATCTGGGAAGACCACTTCTATCCGGAAATCATCGATCCCGACACCGGCGAAGTGCTGCCGGACGGCCAACTCGGCGAACTCGTGTTCACGTCGCTGACGAAGGAAGCGCTGCCGATCGTCCGCTATCGCACGCGCGACCTCACGCGCCTGTTGCCGGGCACCGCCCGGACGATGCGCCGGATGGAGAAGATCACCGGACGGTCGGACGACATGATGATCGTGCGCGGCGTCAACGTGTTCCCGACACAAATCGAGGAACAGTTGCTCAAGCAGCGCGCGCTCGCGCCGCACTATCAGATCGTGCTGACCAAGGAAGGTCCGCTCGACGTGCTGACGCTCAACGTCGAGCCGTGCCCGGAAACCGCGCCCGATACCGCGGCGATCCAGGCGGCAAAACAGGCGCTCGCGTACGACATCAAGTCGCTGATCGGCGTGACGGCCGTGATCAACGTGCTGCCCGTGAACGGCATCGAGCGCTCGGTCGGCAAGGCGCGCCGCGTCGTCGACAAACGCAAGGGCTGAGGTCGCGCGCCGCGCATGCGGCGCGCAGCGGCCGATCCGCGCCTGCAAACGAAACAGCCCGGTCGGCCAATGCCGATCGGGCTGCTCGACTCCAAAGCGTCGTTCGACGTGACGCGCACAGCATTACGCGAACTGAAATCACATGGGCACACCGGCGATCAGACCGGCACACCCACGCGCACGAGGTGCGCCATCAATGCCGCCGCTTCGTTCGCGCGCGACCGTCCTGCCAGCCGGCGCCGCCCGACATCACGAATTCGGGAACAGCAGCCACATCCTGCCGACCTGCTTCATCCGGCCGGCCAGGTCGCCGGCATCGTCGCCGAGCCCCCAGAAATAGTCTGCCCGCACGCCGCCCTTGATCGCCGAGCCCGTATCCTGCGCGAACACGAGCCGGTTCATCGGCGTATTCGTCAGCGGACGCGTGGTCTGCAGGAACACCGGCGTGCCGAGCGGGATCGACGACGGATCGACCGCGATCGAGCGCTCCGGGGTCAGCGGCACGCCGAGCGCGCCGATCGGGCCGTCCGCGCCGCCGTGCGGCGCATCTTCCTTGGTCGGCATGTCGCGGAAGAACACGAAGCGCGGATTCGTGTCGAGCAGCGCGTCGACGCGCGTCGGGTTCGCCTTCGCCCAGGCCTTGATGCCCTGCATCGTCGCCTGCGCGGGCGTCAGCTCGCCGCGATCGAGCAGCCACTTGCCGATCGAACGGTACGGCTGATTGTTGGTGCCGCCGAAGCCGACCCGCATCACCGAACCGTCGTCGAGCAGCACGCGACCCGAGCCCTGCACCTGCAGGAAGAATGCCTCGATCGGATCGTCGACCCACACGAGCTCGTTGCCGTTCAGGATGCCGGCGCGCTCGAGCTGCGCGCGTGCCGGCAGCGCGGCGCCCGCGCGATAGCCGGCCGGCCAGCGATAGAGCGCGTATTGATACGGGCCGCGGCGCACGCGCGACCCGTGCAGCAGCGGCTCGTAATAGCCGGTCACGAGCCCGTCGAGCGTCCCGTCGGTATTCGCGAGCTGGAACGGCGTGAAATACGTTTCGAAGAAGGTGCGTGCGCTGCTGACGTCGAGTTCGTCGAGCCGATCGGCGGCCGCGCAAGCGCGCGTCCAAGCCGGCTGGCGCGCGAGCCGCGCACAATTCTGCCGCAGCGCGGCCGTCGCGCCGATCAGCGAATCGTCCTGCCAGCCCGGCACCTGCTGCCACGCGACCGGCGTGAGCCGCTTCGCGGCGACCTGCCCCGGCACGATCGCCGCGCCGGTCGGCGGCTTCAGCGCGGAGGTTCGCGTCGGCGCGCCGCCGCACGCGGAGAGCAGCGCCGCCGCCGCGGCTGCGGCCATCCACCCGGCCAGCCGGGGCCCAAACCACATACAATGTCCGTTCTTGATGGAAACCGCCATGTCAGATTTTCTCGACCAATATCCGATGCTCATCTTCGCGCTCGAAGCCTTCGTAGCGCTTGCCCTGCTGATCTTCATCGTCGTGTGGACGTCGTCGGGCAGAAAGAAGCAGGCCCGCCACAACGACCGCCAGCCGCGCTGACGCGCGCCGCACGCTCAATGCAGCGTGCGCGGCATGTGCAGGGCGAACTCGTCGACCGGCGCCTCGAAGCGCTCACCGTCCTCCGCCACGCAGAAGTACGCGCCGCGCATCGTGCCGACCGGCGTCGCGATCACGGCCCAGCTCGTGTATTCGAAATGCTCGCCCGGCTGCAGCAGCGGCTGGTGGCCGACGACGCCGAGCCCCTTGACTTCCTGCACGTGGCTCTCGCTGTCCGTGATGATCCAGTGGCGCGCGATCAGTTGGGCCGCGACCTGCCCCGTGTTGCGGATGGTCAGCGTGTACGCGAATGCGTATTGACGGTGATCGGGGTCGGATTGTTCCGGCAAGTAGCTGGTTTTCACCGAAACGGTGAACTGATACTGACTCATGGTGTGTCCGCTGTAGGTAACCGCGCGCGCCGACTCGGGCGGCCGGGCCGCGGGCGCGCTGCATTGGTTCGGCATTCTATGCGCAATCGGGCCGCAACCGCACGGCCTGCCGCCGCGCACCGGGTCGCCGGACGGTAGAATGACGGTTTTGCGCCGCAACGTCCCCGCTCCCCTGTCATGACTCAATTCCGCATCGCTCCCAGCATCCTGTCGGCCGACTTCGCACGGCTCGGCGAAGAAGTCCGCAACGTGGTCGCCGCCGGCGCCGACTGGATTCACTTCGACGTAATGGACAACCATTATGTGCCGAACCTCACGATCGGCCCGCTCGTCTGCGAGGCGATCCGCCCGCACGTGCAGGTACCGATCGACGTGCACCTGATGGTGCGCCCGGTCGACCGGATCGTGCCCGATTTCGCGAAGGCCGGCGCGAACCTGATCAGCTTCCACCCGGAAGGCTCGGACCACATCGACCGCACGCTGTCGCTGATCCGCGACCACGGCTGCAAGGCCGGCCTCGTGTTCAACCCGGCCACGCCGCTGAACTACCTCGACCACGTGATGGACCGCCTCGACTTCGTGCTGCTGATGTCGGTGAACCCGGGCTTCGGCGGCCAGTCGTTCATTCCGGAAACGCTGAACAAGCTGCGCGAGGCGCGCGCCCGCATCGACGCGTACACCGAACGCACGGGCCGCGAGATCCTGCTCGAAGTCGACGGCGGCGTAAAGGCCGACAACATCGCGGAAATCGCGGCAGCCGGCGCCGACACGTTCGTCGCGGGTTCGGCGATCTTCGGCAAGCCCGACTATCGCAAGGTGATCGACGAGATGCGCGCGGCGCTCGCCACCGTCGAGCGGAGCTGACGCCGTGGCCGACTCGTCGTTCGCCGGCCACGCGCCGGCCGGGGCCGCCTCGGACGCGGCCGCGATCCGCTTTACCGCGCCGCGCATCGATGCCGCGCTGATCGACCTCGACGGCACGATGGTCGACACGGCCGACGATTTCACGGCCGGCCTGAACGGGATGCTCGCGCGGCTCGGCGCGCCGGCCACGTCGCGCGACGAAGTGATCGGCTACGTCGGCAAGGGCTCCGAACACCTGATCCAGAGCGTGCTGAAGCCGCGCTTCCCGGCCGATGAAGCGCACGCGCGCTTCGACGACGCGCTCGCGATCTACCAGACCGAATACGCGAAGATCAACGGCCGCCACACGCGTCTCTATCCGGACGTGGCGGCCGGGCTCGACGCGCTGCGCGCGGCCGGCATCCGGCTCGCGTGCGTGACGAACAAGCCGCACCGCTTCGCGGTCGAGCTGCTCGAGCAATACGGGCTGGCCGGCTGCTTCGGCATCGTGCTCGGCGGCGACAGCGTCGCGCGCAAGAAGCCCGATCCGCTGCCGATGCTGACGGCCTGCGACGCGCTCGGCGTCGCGCCGGACACCGCAGTCGCGATCGGCGACTCGGAAAACGATGCGCTGGCCGGCCGCGCGGCCGGGATGGCGACGCTGACGGTGCCGTACGGCTACAACCACGGCAAGGCTATACAAACGATAAATTCGGATGGTATAGTCGATTCGTTGCTGGTCGCGGCTCGCGCAATTTCCGCGCACAACGCCGGCCGGCCAACCGTCTGATTATTTCTTCCATCCGCATGTTTCTGAATAAAAAACGGAGTCTGAGCAGCATCGACCGGGGAGCCTGGCCCTGGCGTCGCTGGTCGCGCTGACCTCTTCGATGAGGTACGCTGAAGCACGTCTTCAGCGCCGTTTTTTATCTCGCTGCGCATCCGCGCGCCGATCGTCGCACCACCTCGAGTTCCACCGCGCCCGAACGCTTGCGTTCAGGACCGGCCGCAGGCTCGCGACGTTCACGCCCGGAGTGCCGGCCGGCAACAGGCACTTCTCGATCGACCGCCCTTTCGCCGACGGCCACCCGCGCAGCGTCAAGTGATCCCTGGCGCCCGCGCCGCTCGTCCCGAACAGGACCGGAACATGACCGAACTCGAATTCCAATCGCTCGCGAACGAAGGCTACAACCGCATCCCGCTGATCGCGGAAGCGCTCGCCGATCTCGAAACGCCGCTGTCCCTCTACCTGAAGCTGGCCCAGCCCGAACGCGCGGGCGCCAACTCGTTCCTGCTCGAATCGGTGGTCGGCGGCGAACGTTTCGGCCGCTACTCGTTCATCGGCCTGCCCGCCCGCACGCTCGTGCGCACCCGCAACGGCGTGTCGGAAGTCGTGCGCGACGGCCAGATCGTCGAGACGCACGACGGCGACCCGTTCCAGTTCATCGAATCGTTCCAGGCGCGCTTCAAGGTCGCGCAGCGCCCGGGCCTGCCGCGTTTCTGCGGCGGCCTCGCCGGCTACTTCGGCTACGACGCGGTGCGCTACATCGAGAAGAAGCTCGCGAACACCGCGCCGCGCGACGATCTCGGGCTGCCCGACATCCAGTTGCTGCTGACCGAGGAAGTCGCGGTGATCGACAACCTCGCCGGCAAGCTGTACCTGATCATCTACGCGGACCCGGGCCAGCCCGAAGCGTACGCAAAGGCAAAACAGCGGCTGCGCGAACTGAAGCAGCGCCTGCGCACGACCGTGCAGCCGCCCGTCACGTCGGCGAGCGTGCGCACCGAGACGTTCCGCGAATTCAAGAAGGACGACTATCTGGCCGCCGTGCGTCAGGCGAAGGAATACATCGCGGCCGGCGAGCTGATGCAGATCCAGGTCGGCCAGCGGCTGACGAAGCCGTACCGCGACAATCCGCTGTCGCTGTATCGCGCGCTGCGTTCGCTGAATCCGTCGCCGTACATGTATTACTACAACTTCGGCGATTTCCACGTGGTCGGCGCGTCGCCGGAAATCCTGGTGCGCCAGGAAAAGCGCGGCGACGACCAGATCGTCACGATCCGTCCGCTCGCCGGCACGCGCCCGCGCGGCAACACGCCGGAGCGTGACGCGGAACTCGCGACCGAGCTGCTGAACGATCCGAAGGAGATCGCCGAACACGTGATGCTGATCGATCTCGCGCGCAACGACGTCGGACGCATCGCGGAGATCGGCTCGGTGCAGGTGACCGACAAGATGGTGATCGAGAAGTACTCGCACGTGCAGCACATCGTCAGCTCGGTCGAAGGCAAGCTGAAGCCCGGCATGACGAACTACGACGTGCTGCGCGCGACGTTCCCGGCCGGCACGCTGTCCGGCGCGCCGAAGGTGCGCGCGATGGAACTGATCGACGAGCTCGAGCCGGTCAAGCGCGGGCTGTACGGCGGTGCGGTCGGCTACCTGTCGTTCTCGGGCGAGATGGATCTCGCGATCGCGATCCGCACGGGCCTGATCCACAACGGCAACCTGTACGTGCAAGCGGCGGCAGGCGTCGTCGCGGATTCGGTGCCCGAATCCGAATGGCAAGAGACCGAGAACAAGGCGCGCGCGGTGCTGCGTGCGGCCGAACAGGTCCAGGACGGCCTCGATAGCGACTTCTGACCGGAGACTGACCATGCTGCTCATGATCGACAACTACGACTCGTTTACCTACAACCTGGTCCAGTACTTCGGCGAACTCGGCGAGGACGTGCGCACCTACCGCAACGACGAAATCACGCTCGACGACATCGCGCGCCTGAATCCCGACACCATCTGCCTGTCACCGGGGCCGAGCAATCCGCAACACGCGGGCATCACGCTCGACGTGCTGCGCGAATTCGCGGGCAGGAAGCCGATCCTCGGCGTCTGCCTCGGCCACCAGGCGATCGGCGAAGCGTTCGGCGGCCGCGTGGTGCGCGCGAAGACCATCATGCACGGCAAGGTGAGCCGGATCGAAACCGACTGCCGCGGCGTGTTCGCCGACCTGCCGAAGCATTTCGACGTCACGCGCTATCACTCGCTCGCGATCGAACGCGAATCGCTGCCCGATTGCCTCGAGGTGTCCGCATGGACCGACGACGGCGAGATCATGGGCGTGCGCCACAAGACGCTGCCGGTCGAAGGCGTGCAGTTCCACCCGGAATCGATCCTGTCCGAGCACGGCCATGCGCTGCTCGAGAATTTCCTGAAACAGAGCCGCGCTGCGGCCGCACCGGCCGCCTGACGGGAGACGCACGATGACGATTACCCCGCAGGAAGCGCTGCAGCGCACGATCGAGCACCGCGAGATCTTCCACGACGAAATGCTGCACCTGATGCGGCTGATCATGCGCGGCGACATGTCGCCCGTGATGGCGGCCGCGATCATCACCGGGCTGCGCGTGAAGAAGGAGACGATCGGCGAGATCGCCGCCGCCGCGACCGTGATGCGCGAATTCGCGAACCACGTCGAGGTGCGGGACAACTCGAATTTCGTCGACATCGTCGGCACCGGCGGCGACGGCTCGCACACGTTCAACATCTCGACCGCGTCGATGTTCGTCACGGCGGCCGCGGGCGCGAAGGTCGCGAAACACGGCAACCGCGGCGTGTCGAGCAAGTCCGGCAGCGCCGACGTGCTCGAGGCGCTCGGCGTGAACATCGACCTGCAGTCGGACCAGGTCGCCGCATCGATCGCCGAAACCGGCATGGGCTTCATGTTCGCGCCGAACCATCACCCGGCGATGAAGAACATCGCGGCCGTGCGCCGCGAACTCGGCGTGCGCACGATCTTCAACATCCTCGGCCCGCTGACCAATCCGGCCGGCGCGCCGAACCAGCTGATGGGCGTGTTCCACCCCGACCTCGTCGGCATCCAGGTGCGCGTGATGCAGCGCCTCGGCGCACAGCACGTGCTCGTCGTGTACGGCAAGGACGGGATGGACGAGGTGTCGCTCGGCGCCGCGACGCTCGTCGGCGAATTGCGCGACGGCGAGGTGCACGAATACGAGATCCATCCGGAGGACTTCGGCCTGCAGATGGTGTCGAACCGCACGCTGAAGGTGGAAAATGCCGACGAATCGCGCACGATGCTGCTCGGCGCGCTGGACAACCAGCCGGGCGTCGCGCGCGAGATCGTCACGCTGAACGCGGGCACCGCGCTCTATGCGGCCAATATCGCCGAGTCGATCGCGGACGGTATCCAGCTGGCCCGCGAAGCGATCGCGAGCGGCAAGGCCCGCGCGAAGGTCGACGAACTCGTGCGCTTCACGCAGCAGTTCAAGCGCTGACCCTCTTACGAATCAAGCAGGAATCCCTATGAGCGACATTCTCGACCGAATCATCGCCGTCAAGCGCGAAGAAGTGGCGGCGGCCATGCGTAGCACGCCCCTCGAGGCGCTGAAGCTGGAAGCCTCCGCGCGCGACCTGCGCGACTTCGTCGGCGCGCTGCGGGCGAAACACGCGGCCGGCAACGCCGCCGTGATCGCCGAAATCAAGAAGGCAAGCCCGTCGAAAGGCGTGCTGCGCGAGCATTTCGTGCCGGCCGACATCGCGCGCTCGTATGCGGCGCACGGCGCCGCGTGCCTGTCGGTGCTGACCGACGAGCAGTTCTTCCAGGGCGGCGTCCGCTACCTCGAGGAAGCGCGCGCGGCCTGCACGCTGCCGGTGCTACGCAAGGACTTCATCGTCGACGCGTACCAGATCGTCGAAGCCCGCGCGATGGGCGCCGACGCGATCCTGCTGATCGCCGCGGCACTCGACACGCCGCTGATGCAGGATCTGGAAGCCTATGCGCACTCGCTCGGCCTCGCGGTGCTGGTCGAAGTGCACGACCGTAACGAGATGGAACAGGCGCTGACGCTCAAGACGCCGCTGCTCGGCATCAACAACCGCAACCTGCGCACGTTCGAGACGTCGATCCGGACCACGCTCGACATGCTCGACATGATTCCGGCGGACCGCATCGTCGTGACCGAATCGGGCATCCTGTCGCGCACCGACGTCGACACCATGCGCGCGGCGAACGTGAACACGTTCCTCGTCGGCGAGGCGTTCATGCGCGCCGACCAGCCGGGCGAGGAACTCGCACGGATGTTCTTCTGATGGCGATCGAAAAGGAAATCAAGCTCGCGCTGCCGGCCGGCCAGGCCGACGCCGCGCGCCGCTTCTTCGAGACGCTGACCGGCGAACCCGGCCACACGATCACGCTCGCGAACGTCTATTACGACACGCCCGATCTCGCGCTGGCGCGCTCGAAGAGCGCGGTGCGCGTGCGCCGCACGCCGGACGGCTGGCTGCAGACGTTCAAGACGGTCGGCAGCGCGGAAGGCGGCCTGCACCGCCGCCACGAATGGGAACTGCCGGTCGCGGGCGACGCGCTCGAAATCGACGCGCTCGTCGCGGCCTGCGACGTGCCGGAAGCCGCCGCCGCGCTGAATGACGCGGCCGGTGCACTGTACGCGCTGTTCCGCACGGATTTTTCGCGTACGCTGTGGCGCATCGCAATCGGCGGCGCGACCGTCGAGGCCGCGGTAGACCTCGGCGAGATCGTCGTCCAGGCGGAACACGAAACGCGCCGCGAACCGATCAGCGAAATCGAACTCGAACTGATCGACGGCCCGGAAACGGCGCTCGCGACGCTCGCCGCCGAACTGCAGCAGGCGCTGCCGGGCCTCGTTCCCGAAAACATCAGCAAGGCGCAGCGCGGCTACCGGCTGCGCGCGCAATAAACACGCATCACGCATGGCAACCCGCAAGACTTCCCGCGCGCCGCAACAAGCGTCGCTGTTCGACGATCCCGTGCCGGAACCGGCACCGGCCGATATTCCGTCCGAGGCTTCCGAGCCGCCCGCGGCCCAGCGAAAATCCACGAAGAAGACAGCCGCACCGGCGCCCGCGCCGGCCCCGACCGCCTCGACACCGCAGCCCGTTGCTGCCGACGTGCCACATCTCGCCGCGCAATTCGACGCGCTGCCGGCCGTCTGGCGCGACGTGCTGAAACCGTTCACCGACAGCGACGCGTACGCGCCGCTGTGCCGCTTCGTCGATGAGGAGCGCGCGGCCGGCAAGACGGTCTACCCGACCGACGTGTTCCGCGCACTGCGCCTGACGAGCCCGGACGACGTGAAGGTCGTGATCCTCGGCCAGGACCCGTATCACGGCGACGACCGCGGCACGCCGCAGGCGCACGGCCTCGCGTTCTCGGTGCCGCCGGCCGTGCGCCCGCCGCCGTCGCTGCGCAACATCTTCAAGGAAATCTCCGCGAACTTCGGTCACGACACACCGCGTCACGGCTGCCTCGATACATGGGCGCGCCAAGGCGTGCTGCTGCTCAACACCGTGCTGACGGTCGAGCGCGGCGCGGCCGCGAGCCATGCGAAGCGTGGCTGGGAGCAATGCACGGACACGCTGATCCGCGAGCTCGCCGGCCGCCATCGCGGGCTCGTGTTCATGCTGTGGGGCGCGCATGCGCAGGCGAAGCGCGCACTGTTCGACGCGAACGCGCATTGCGTGCTCGAGGCGCCGCATCCGTCGCCGCTGTCCGCGCACCGCGGGTTCCTCGGCTGCCGCCATTTCGCGCTCGCGAACGACTATCTGATCGATGCAGGCCGCGAACCGATCGACTGGCGCCTGCCGGACGCAGCCGAAACGCTCGCGTAACGGCCTAGCGCCCGTCCACGCTAATAACGGGCTTGCGCTGGCCCCAAGGTTCGCCGGGCGAATACGAAAATGCCGCGTCCCTTTCGGGGCGCGGCATTTTTTATCGGGCGATGCAGCGGGTGCATCGCACCCGCATCGACCTGACGCGTTACGCGGCGGCGATCGCTTCGCGTGCGCCGGCCAGCGCGGCGCTCTGCGCATCCGGGCCAAGGTTCAGGCCTTCGGCGTGGATGAAGCTCACGTCGGTCATGCCGACGAAGCCGAGGAACGTGCGCAGGTACGGCGTCTGGCTGTCGTTCGGCGTACCCAGGTACTTGCCGCCGCGCGCCGTCACCACGTAAACCTTCTTGCCCTTGATCAGGCCTTCCGGCCCGTTCTCGGTGTAGCGGAACGTGACGCCTGCACGGGCGATCCAGTCGAAGTACGTCTTCAGTTGCGACGAGATGCCGAAGTTGTACATCGGTGCGCCGATCACGATGATGTCGGCAGCCTGCAGCTCGGCGATCAGCGCATCGCTCTTCGCGACGATCGCATTCTGTTCCGCGGTGCGCTTGTCGGCCGGCGTGAAGAACGCGCCGAGCACCGATTCGTCGAGGTGCGGCAGCGCATCGGCCAGCAGGTCACGAACCACGACGTTCGCGCCGGGGTTCGATTGTTGCAGCTTTGCCGTCAGTTCGTTGGCCAGCAGCGTGGATTGCGCACCTTGCGAACGCGCGGCGGAATTGATTTGCAGAATGGTCGTCATGTCAGGCTCCGGTAGGGGTTGCGCTTCGGTAGCGCGAGTGACGCCATTGTGCGGGGCCGCATGACCGCGAAAAAGCGGGTTCTGGGCGACGGATTGTTGCAGCAGCGGGACAATACCCGATCGCGCCCCGATACCCGCTCGCGTACGTTTACCCCTTCAGCCAGGCTTCGCGGGCCTTCGTGGCCGCAGCCGGCTTCGCGGCCGCCGTCAGCCGGTAGCGCGTGACTTCCGGACCGTCGAGCTTCAGTTTCGCGGTGCGAAGCTCGTCGCGGCGAAACGCGTGGACCTCGACCTTGTCGCCCGGCCGGTAGCGGGCCAGCAGCGCATCGAGATTCGTGCCCGTCACGCGCAACCCGTCCACCGCGATCAGCGTGTCGCCGGCCGACAACCCCGCGCGATGCGCGGCGCCGCCTTCGTAGACCGCCGCCAACGTGCAGTCCGCGCCACCGCGCAAGCGCGCGCCGATCGTCGGCTTCTCGGCCGCGCCGAGCGCGACGTCGGGGGCCAGCGTCACGCCGAACGGCGCGAGCAGGTCGCCGAGCGGCAGGTCGCGCGTGCCGTGCACGGCGTCCGCGAACAGGCGGCCGAGCGCGACGCCCGTCGCCTCTTCGATCAGCGTCTCGACTTCGTTTTCCTCCACGCCCGCCTGCTTGCCGCGATAGAAGTCGCGGCCGTAGCGTTGCCACAGCAGGCGCATCACGTCGTCGAGCGACTTCCGGTTACGCGTCTGCGCGCGAATCGCAAGGTCGAACGCGAGCGCCACGAGCGAGCCCTTCGTGTAATAGCTGACGATCGCATTGGTCGCGTTCTCGTCCTGACGGTAGTACTTGATCCACGCGTCGAACGAGCTTTCCGCGACGCTCTGCTTGAGCCGGCCCGTGCCGCGCAGCACGCCGCCGATCGTGCGGCCGAGCGCCGCGAAATATTCGTCCTGCGACATCAGCCCGCTGCGGACCAGCATCAGGTCGTCGTAATACGACGTGAAGCCCTCGAACAGCCACAGCAGCGACGTGTAGTTCTCGCGCGTGAGGTCGTACGGCACGAACGCCGCCGGCTTGATGCGCTTCACGTTCCACGTGTGGAAATACTCGTGGCTGCAGAGGCCGAGATACGTGCGATAGCCTTCCGTCGTTTCCGGCCGCCCCTTCACCGGCAGGTCGGTACGGTTGCAGATCAGCGCGGTCGACGCGCGATGCTCGAGGCCGCCATAGCCGTCACTGACCGCGAGCGTCATGAACACGTAGCGGTCCATCGGCGCCTTCTTCGACTTCGGCTCGAACAGCGCGATCTGCGCTTCGCACACGCGTTTCAGGTCGGTACGCAGCCGCTCCAGGTCGAGCTGCGTCACGCGCCCGGCGATCACGATGTCGTGCAGCACGCCGTGCGCGTCGAACGTCGCGAGCGCGAATTCGCCGATCGTCACCGGATGGTCGGACAGCTCGTCGTAGTTCGCCGCGCGATACGCGCCGAAACCGTAGCGCTTCGTCCCGCTCGCCTCGGGCAGCGCAGTGCCGACCCGCCACGTGCGGAACGCGGCGCCGGCCGGTTTAGCGATGTCGACTTCGCACGGCGCGTCCTCTCGGCCGGCGACGCTCAGGAACACGGCCGTCGCGTTGAAGAAGCCGCCCGACTCGTCGAGATACGCGGAGCGCACCGACAGGTCCCACGCATAGACGTCGTAGCGCAGCGTCAGCGCGCCGGTCACGGGCGCGGCCTGCCACGTGTGCTTGTCGGTCTTCGCGATGCGCACCTTGCGGCCCGCGTCGTTGAACGCGCGCAGCGTCACGATGTTGCGCGCGAACTCGCGCACGAGGTAGCTGCCCGGAATCCACACCGGCAGCGAGAAACGCTGGCCTTCGGGATCGGGATCGGCAACCGTCACCGTCACTTCGAACAAGTGCGCGGCAAGATCTTTCGGGACAATCGAATAGCGGATCGGCTGGGTCATCGTGGCAATCGGTCGGGGCGGGCGAAAACGAAGAGAGGCGCCGGCAGATCATGCGGGCGCCCCTCGCCGGCCGGGCCGTGCGCCCGGCGTGCGGTCGGTTACTTGCTCGAGGCGAGCGCCTGGTTGAGCTGGTCGGCCGATACCGCGCCCGGCAGGCGGCGGCCGTCCGGCAGGAAGATCGTCGGCGTGCCGGTGACGTTCATCCCGCGGCCGAGCGCGAGGTTCTTGTCGAGCGCGGTGGTGTCGCAGGTACCGGCGCCGGACGGCGCGCGGTGGTCGAGCATCCAGCTTTCCCACGTTTTCGCGCGGTCGGTCGCACACCAGATCGCCTTCGACTTCGCGGTCGAATCCGGCGACAGCACCGGGTACAGGAACGTGTAGACGGTCACGTTGTCGACCGACTGCAGCGTCGTCTCGAGCTTCTTGCAGTACGGGCAGTTCGGATCGGAGAACACCGCGATCTTGCGGGCGCCGTTGCCCTTGACGACCTTGATCGCATTCGTGAACGGCAGGCTCGCGAAGTCGATCTTGTTGATTTCGGACAGGCGGGCGTCGGTCAGATTCTTGTGCGTCCTGGCGTCGACGAGATCGCCGAGCAGCACGTAGTCGCCGGCCGCGTCGCTATAGATGATCTGCGAGCCGAGGTTCACTTCGTAAAGGCCGGCCACCGGCGATTTCGACACGCTCTTGATCGGCGCGTCGTTACCGAGACGGGCTTGCAGCGTGGCCTTCAGCTTGTCGGTGGTCTGGTCGGCCTGCGCGGTGCAGCCAAGCGTCGCCATCGTGACGGCCAGCGCCAGCGATGCGATGCGGATCGTTTTTTTCATCGAAATCTTCCCTTCAGCTCAATCGGAGTGCACGGCACAGTGTACGCCGTAACGGAACCGTCTCCGACCGGCGCGGCGGCAGAAGGTTCGTTCAGCCGAGCGCGGCCGACACGAGCCAGCGCTTCACGAGCGGTTGCGCGCCGACGAACGCCATGCCCGCATTGCGCACCGCCTTCGCGAGCGAGCCCGGCACCGCGAACAGCCGCTGCAGGCCGTCGGTCGCGACCATCAGCGCGCGGATGTCCTCGCGGCGCGAACGCTCGTAGCGGCGCAGCAGCACCGTATCGCCGAGATTGCGGAAGCTTTCCTTGCCCGCGATCGCATCGGCGAGCGCCGCGACGTCGCGCAGCCCGAGGTTCATCCCCTGCCCCGCGAGCGGGTGGATCAGGTGCGCGGCATCGCCGACCAGCGCGACGCGCGGCGCGATCAGCTTGTCGACCGTCTGCAGCGCCAGCGGGAAGCCGGCGGCCGGCGTCACGCATTCGAGCGCGCCGACCTGGCCGTGCGACACACGTTCGACCTCGGCCGCGAGCTGCGCCGGATCGAGTGCGAGCAGTTCGTCAGCATGCGCGGTGTGCGCGGACCACACGAGCGACACGTGGCCGTCCGGCAGCGGCAGCAGCGCAACGATCTCGCCTTCGTGAAACCATTGGTAGGCCGTCTCGCGGTGCGGCAGCGACGCCTTGAAGTTCGCGACGACGCCCGTCTGCCGGTAGTCGCGCCGCTCTACCCTGGCCCCTATTTGGGAGCGCACCCACGAATGCGCGCCGTCGGCGCCGACCACGAGATCCGCTTCGAGCACCTGCCCCGACGACAGCGTGAGCACGGCCGCGTCGTCGCGCACGTCGAAACCCTGCGCACGTGCGTCGAACCACGTGAGGTTCGGCTGGAATCGCAGCGCGGCGTCGAGCGACGCCTCGACCAGCGACGATTCGGCGATCCACGCAAGCTGCGGCACGGACGCCTGGTAGGCGGAGAAATGCAGTTCGGCATGCGCATCGCCATACACGCGCATGTCGTACACCGGCGCGAGCCGGCCATGGTCGAGCGCCTGCCAGACCCGCAGCCGCTCGAGCAACGCCTGCGAACTGGACGACAGCGCGTAGACACGCGTGTCGAACGCGAGATCCGCGGGGCGCGGCGTGGCCGGCTGGGCGAGCAAGGCTGTCTTGTAGCCGGACTGGGTCAGCGCGAGCGCGGCCGTCTTGCCGACGAGCCCGCCGCCGACCACGGCGACGTCGAAGGTATGGTGGGCAGTCATGGCGGGCATTATAGCCGCGGGGCCAAACCCTTACGCGGCCGGACTTTGCGGGAAATCAGCAGAACCGCGGGCCGGTGCGCCGACGCGGCGGCCCGCCGCATCGGCCGTTCGGCGCCCAGCCCGGAATCCAGGGCGCCGGCACGGTACAATAGCGTTTTTGACCGTCGGCCCGCCGCGCTCCATGCGCCGGCCGCCCTTTTTTCCCGCGCCGCCGTGCCCTGTCCGGCCGCGCCGCCTCACCCGTCCGAAGGATTCCATGAGTCTCAAATGCGGCATCGTCGGCTTGCCCAACGTCGGCAAGTCCACCCTGTTCAATGCGCTGACCAAGGCCGGCATCGCCGCCGAGAACTACCCGTTCTGCACGATCGAGCCGAACGTCGGCATCGTCGAAGTGCCGGATACGCGCCTGAAGGCGCTCTCCGAGATCGTCAAGCCGGAACGTGTCGTGCCGGCCGTCGTCGAATTCGTCGACATCGCGGGCCTCGTCGCGGGCGCGAGCAAGGGTGAAGGCCTCGGCAACCAGTTCCTCGCGAACATCCGCGAAACCGACGCGATCACGCACGTCGTGCGCTGCTTCGAGGACGACAACGTCATTCACGTCGCCGGCAAGGTCAGCCCGATCGACGACATCGAAGTGATCAACACCGAACTGGCGCTCGCCGACCTCGGCACCGTCGAGAAGGCGCTCACGCGCTACTCGAAGGCGGCGAAGTCGGGCAACGACAAGGAAGCGGCGAAGCTCGTCGCGGTGCTTGAAAAGGTGCGCGCGCAACTCGACCAGGGCAAGGCCGTGCGCGGCCTCGCGCTGTCGGACGACGAAGAGGCGCTACTCAAGCCGTTCTGCCTGATCACCGCGAAGCCGGCGATGTACGTCGCCAACGTGAAGGACGACGGTTTCGAGAACAACCCGCACCTCGAGGCGGTGCGCAAGTACGCGGAAAGCGAAAACGCGCCGGTGGTCGCCGTGTGCGCGGCGATCGAGGCGGAAATCGCCGATCTCGACGACGCGGACAAGGAAGCGTTCCTCGCCGACATGGGCATGGAAGAGCCGGGCCTCGACCGCGTGATCCGCGCGGGCTTCAAGCTGCTCGGCCTGCAGACCTACTTCACCGCGGGCGTGAAGGAAGTGCGCGCGTGGACGATCCACATCGGCGATACCGCGCCGCAAGCGGCCGGCGTGATCCACACCGACTTCGAGCGCGGCTTCATCCGTGCGCAGACGATCGCGTTCGACGACTTCGTCGCGTACAAGGGCGAGCAAGGCGCGAAGGAAGCCGGCAAGATGCGTGCGGAAGGGAAGGAATATGTCGTGCACGATGGCGACGTGATGAACTTCCTGTTCAACGTCTGACACCTGCATCGGCACGATGCCGTGCGATACGCATGGCATCGCGCAACGCGTGCCCCGGCACGAAAGACGAATGGCCCGACCGGCAAACGCCGCTCGGGCCATTTTCATGACCGGGGCTTGCGCCCCGCCGTCACGTCATTCGATCCGATCACGTCGCCGACACGCGCCGCCCCGCTTGCGCCTGCGCATCGCGCCCACGCTTGTTCAGCCACGACGCGAGCAGCACGATCAACGCCAGCACGGCGGTCGCGCCGACTTCCATCCGGTGCTCCTCGCTGACGAGCATCACGGTCAGCGTGCCGCAGATGAACAGGATCACGGCCCACGTGAGCCACGGGAACAGCCACATCCGCAGCGTCAGGTCGGTGCCGCCCGCTTCGAGCGTCTTGCGCATCCGCAACTGCGAGATCGCGATCACGAGATACACGAGCAGCGCGATCGCGCCCGAGGTCGCCAGCAGGAAGCCGAACACCTGTTCCGGCATCAGGTAGTTCGCGATCACGGTCAGGAAACCGAACGCGGTCGACGCCAGCACGGCCGCGCGCGGCGTGCCGGTCGAATCGGTGCGATGCAGGAAGGCCGGCGCGTCCTTGCGCCGGGACAGCGAGAACAGCATCCGCGACGCGGTGTACAACGCCGAATTCAGGCAGCTTGCGACCGACACGAGCACGATCACGTCGATGATCGCCTTCGCGTTCGGCACGCCGATCAGCTCCATCGCGCGCTGATACGAGCCGTGCTTCGGCAGCAACGGGTCGTTCCACGGCACGATGGCCGCGACGACGAGGATCGAGCCGAGATAGAACAGCGTGATACGCCAGATGACGGAGTTCGTCGCGCGCACGATCTGGCGTTGCGGGTTGTCCGATTCGGCGGCCGCGATCGTCACGATCTCGGTGCCGAGGAACGAGAACATCGTCGTCAGCATCGCCGCGAGCACCGCGCTCGCGCCGTGCGGCATGAAGCCGTCGTGCACGAACAGGTTCGACACGCCCGACACGGCCGGCGCGGGAACGATGCCGACGATCGCCGCGCCGCCGATGCACAGGAACACGACGATCGCGACGACCTTGATCAGCGCGAACCAGAATTCGAATTCGCCGTAATTCTTGACGGAGAAGAGGTTGGTGACGGTGAGCAGCAGCGTGATGCCGAGCGCGAAGATCCACGTCGCGATGCCCGGGAACCACGCATTGAGGATGGTCGCGGCGGCGGTCGCCTCGATCGGGATCACGAGCACCCAGAACCACCAGTACAGCCAGCCGATCGTGAAGCCGGCCCAGTGGCCGATCGCGCGATCGGCATAGGTCGAGAACGACCCGCTGTCCGGATGCGCGACGGCCATTTCGCCGAGCATGCGCATCACCAGCACGACCAGCACGCCCGCGATCGCATACGCGAGTATCGATGCCGGCCCGGCTTCCGCGATCGCATGGCCGGAGCCGACGAACAAGCCCGCGCCGATGACGCCGGCAATCGACATCATCGTCACGTGACGCTGCTTCAGGCCAGTGCCGAGGCCCGTGTTGCTTCCACTCATCTGTCTCTCTCCAAAAAACGGTTCCGGTACGACCGGTGTCGCGTGAAGGCGGCGCGGGGAGTTGTCGTTGTCGAATCCGGCTGCGGCCGCGCATGCAATCGCACACGGGCACGAGGCCGGACCGGGCCGTTCCGGTCGGGTCGTCCGCGCAGTCTGCGAAGCTGCGGGTGCGATGCGGCGCGCCGGGCGCCGGCGCATCGCGTACGCCCGTTCCGTCGGCTGTCGTCAGCCGCCTTCGAAGCGAAGGAGTGTAAGCATCAAACGGTTCGTCACTAAGAACCAATTGAAGAATTTCGATGGAACCACTCGTTGCATCGATACGAACCGATGCAACGCTTGATCCGGTTCGGCGGCGGCTCGTGCGCCGGGCGCGCCGTTCAGTTCCCGTCGCGGGCGGCTTCGTCTCGCCACTTCGCCGGCACGCGTGCGTGCCATTCTCGCAGAAGCAGGTTTTTCACGGCGTCGGGATGCGCGGCCGACAGGCGCACCAGCACGATCGGCCAGCCGACATAGTGATCGGTCACGTAATACACGTCGGGCGCCGATTCGATCAGCCATGCGCGCTCGTCGGGGCCGACGCCCTTCACGACGAGCGTGTCGCCGTCCTCGCGCAGCCGCGCGAGCACTTTGCCCTTCACCTTGAGCGCGGGCGTGCCGTACGACGTGCCTTCCTCGACGCCGCGCCACGCCAATGCGATCTGCCGGACTTCGTCGAATGTCACGATGCCTCCCCGGCCCTGCGTCGATGGTTGACGGTCCGGCCACCTTACCGGAAATCGCGCGACGCGCCCAGCAGGTGGCGTTATCCGCCGGCCGCGCGCGCGGCGTCCGGCGCACGCCCGGTGGTCGCGACGATCGCGAACGCGATCGCATTCGCGGCGGCGCTCGCGAGGATCGGCACGAGATAGCCGCCGCCGGCATCGTAGATGAAGCCGGCGGCGGCCGGCCCGATCAGCGTGCCGAACGCGACGCTCGTGTACAGGATGCCGATGATCGCGCTCACGTTGCGGCCGCCGAAATAGTCCATCACGACCGCCGGCAGCACGGCGACCCAGCCGCCGTAGAACACGCCGAACACGAGCGCGAACGCAGCCAGCGTCGCGACGGTGCCGGCGCCCGCCCACGCGACCAGCGCGACGGCCATGCCGGCGAACATCGCGAGCAGCGACGCGCGGCGGCCGAAGCGGTCGGCAAGACCGCCGAGGAAGAAGCGGCCGGCCGTGCTGCCCACGCCGATCGCGCCGAGCAGCAGCACGGCCGTCGACGGCGCGACACCGTGATCGAGCGCATACGGCACGAGATGAACGAACGGGACGAACACACCGAACGAGCAGACGAGGCAGGCCGCATAGAGACTCGCGAACGGCCGCGACGTGACGGCTTCGCGCACCGTCGCGCCGGCACGCACGTTCGCGCCGGTCGATGCAGCAGCGGCATTCCAGCTGCCATCGCCAGCGACATCGCCGTCCGGCAGCCATCCGCGCCTGTGCGGGTCGTTCTCGATCAGCAGCGACATGCCGGCTCCCAGCACGATCGCGATCGCCGCCAGCGTGAAATACGCACCGCGCCAGCCGACCTGCGCGATCAGCGCGGACGCGAGCGGCGGCATCGCCAGCGTGCCGACGCCGATCCCCGCGACCGCGAGCCCCGATGCGAACCCGCGCCGGCGCACGAACCAGCGCTGCACCGCGCCGACGGCCGGCACGTACGCGCAACCGACGCCGAGCCCGACACCGAGCCCGTACGCGACATAGACCTGCAGCAGCGTATGCGCGGCGCCGGCGGCCGCGAGCCCCGCGCCGGTCAGCAGCATCCCGGCGACGGCGAGCCGCCGCGAGCCGAAACGATCGGCCAGCGGCCCGCTGACGATGCCGAAGCCGAAGTACAGGAAGCCGGCGAGCGAGAACACGAGCGAGATCTGGCCGCGCGACGCGGCGAAATCCCGCTGCAGCGACTCGACGAACGCGCTGAACGTATACGCGCTGCCGAACCCGACGAACGTGACGGCGAACGCGGCCGCCACCACGTACCAGCCGTAGAAAAGGCGCGATGTGCCGGGGCGCTTCATGACGATGCTCCTTTCGGGTTCCACCGGCTGCCGGGCGGCGTCCGGGTTGCCCCGTGGATATAGTTGAACTATGTTGATCGCATCGGCCGCCCGCAGGCAGCCGCGAAACGTGCGATCCGATGTGTCAACGGTACTCGCGCGTACGCGTCGCCTCAAACCATATTTCGTCGGCCTTTCGCTTTAGAAAAACTGAATGAATCGTTCCCGCCTGCCGCCGCTTAACGCCTTGCGCGCCTTCGAAGCCGCCGCCCGCCACCTGTCGGTGAAGTCGGCGGCCGAGGAACTGTCGGTCACGCCCGGCGCAGTGAGCCAGATGATCCGCACGCTCGAGACCCATCTCGGCGTGCAGCTGTTCGAACGCGTGAACCGCGGCATCCTGCTGACGGCCGCCGGCCGCGACTACCTGCCGCCCGTGCGCAACGCGTTCCGGCAGATCGCCGATGCGTCGCAGCGCGTGTCGAGCGCCGCCGACAGCGGCGTGCTGACGGTGAGCGTCACGCCGTTCTTCGCGTCCGCGTGGCTCGTCCCGCGCCTCGCGCAGTTCCGGCAGGCTATCCCCGACGTCGACCTGCAGGTCGTCACGAGCCATGCGCTCGCGGATTTCGCGCGCGACGGCGTCGACGTCGCGATCCGCCACGGCCTCGGGCGCTACGTCGGGCTGTGCAGCGAACGGCTGCTGACGGTCGAAATCGTCGCGCTCGCGTCGCCCGACCTCGTCGCGCGGCTCGGCATGCCGGCGACGCCGGCCGCGCTCGTCGGCTGGCCGCAACTGCACGACGCCGAACGCAAGGGCTGGCACATCTGGTTCGGCGCGCAGCGGATCGACGATTTCGGCCCGCCGCGCGGCCCCGCGTTCGACGACTCGGGCCTGCTGCTGCAGGCGATCGTCGCCGGCCAGGGTGCCGGGCTGCTGCCGGCCGCGATGGTGCGCGGCGAGCTGGCGAGCGGCCGGCTCGTGCAGCTTGCCGACGCCGCATGGCTCGACGATTTCGCGTACTACCTCGTCTATCCGCCGCATCACGCGGAACGGCCGAAGGTTGCCGCGTTCCGCCGGTGGATTCTCGACGCCGCGCAGGCCGACGGCGCGGCGTCGATGTCCGGCGCGGCGTAGCGTCGCGCGGCGCCACGGCGTCGATCCGCTAACATGCGGCGCGGGCCACCGGCCCGGCATCGACGACAACGTACAGAACGAGAGAGACCATGCGTGCCCTGCTCCATCGCGCGACCCTGTCCGCCGCGCTCTTCGTCGCGGGCGCCGCATTGCCCGCTTCCGCGCACGCGTATCGCGCGCCGCCCGGCTACGGCAACGAAGCCGATCTCGACCGTCACGACACGTATCGCAACCGCGACGGCGAAACCGTGCATGCGCCCGCGCATTCGAAATCGGGCCGCGTGCCGGACGGCGCGAGCGCGCGTTGCCGCGACGGCACGTACAGCTTCAGCCGCCACCGGCGCGGCACGTGCTCGGGGCACGGGGGCGTCGCCGCATGGCTGTGAGCGCGGATCGGCCGAATGGCCTGCACCGCGCCAGCGGCAGCCGGCGGCGAAGTACAATACGCGCTCGCACCGCCGCGCCCCGCGCGGCACGCTCCGTACCGAATCCCCCGACGCCGCCACGCCCGCGCGCTGCGCGGCCGTCTCAACCACTTCTGACTTTCACACCGAAATGGCCCAATACGTTTTCACGATGAACCGGGTCGGCAAGATCGTGCCGCCCAAGCGCCAGATCCTGAAGGACATCTCGCTGTCGTTCTTTCCCGGCGCGAAGATCGGCGTGCTCGGCCTGAACGGCTCGGGCAAGTCGACGCTGATCCGCATCATGGCGGGCATCGACAAGGACATCGAAGGCGAAGCGACGCCGATGCCGAACCTGAACATCGGCTACCTGCCGCAGGAACCGCAGCTCGATCCGACGAAGACCGTGCGCGAAGCCGTCGAGGAAGGCCTCGGCGACCTGTTCCAGGCGAACAAGAAACTGGAAGAAATCTACGCTGCGTATGCCGAGCCGGACGCCGACTTCGACGCGCTCGCAGCCGAGCAGGCGAAATACGAGGCGATCCTCGCGTCGAGCGACGGCGGCAGCCCCGAGCAGCAGCTCGAAGTGGCCGCCGACGCGCTGCGCCTGCCGGCGTGGGATGCGAAGATCGAGCACCTGTCGGGCGGCGAAAAGCGCCGCGTCGCACTCTGCAAGCTGCTGCTCGAAAAACCCGACATGCTGCTGCTCGACGAGCCGACCAACCACCTCGACGCCGAATCGGTCGACTGGCTCGAGCAGTTCCTGGTGCGCTTCCCGGGCACCGTCGTCGCCGTCACGCACGATCGCTACTTCCTCGACAACGCGGCCGAGTGGATTCTCGAACTCGACCGCGGCCACGGCATTCCGTGGAAGGGCAACTACAGCAGCTGGCTCGACCAGAAGGAAGAGCGCCTGAAGCAGGAAGAGGCGTCGGAATCCGCGCGCCAGAAGGCGATCAAGAAGGAACTGGAGTGGGTGCGCCAGAACCCGAAGGGCCGCCAGGCGAAGTCGAAGGCGCGTATCGCGCGCTTCGAGGAACTGAGCAGCCAGGAATACCAGAAGCGCAACGAAACGCAGGAAATCTTCATCCCGGCCGGCGAACGCCTCGGCAATGAAGTGATCGAGTTCAAGAACGTCAGCAAGTCGTTCGGCGATCGCCTGCTGATCGACAACCTGAGCTTCAAGATCCCGGCCGGCGCGATCGTCGGCATCATCGGCCCGAACGGCGCCGGCAAGTCGACGCTGTTCAAGATGCTGACCGGCAAGGAACAGCCGGATTCGGGCGAAGTGGTGATGGGCCCGACGGTGAAGCTCGCATACGTCGACCAGAGCCGCGACGCGCTCGACGGTTCGAAGACGGTGTTCGAGGAAATCTCGGGCGGCGCCGACGTGCTGACGGTCGGCAAGTACGAAACGCCGTCGCGCGCGTACATCGGCCGCTTCAACTTCAAGGGCGGCGACCAGCAGAAGATCGTCGGCAACCTGTCCGGCGGCGAACGCGGCCGCCTGCACCTCGCGAAGACGCTGATCTCGGGCGGCAACGTGCTGCTGCTGGACGAACCGTCGAACGACCTCGACGTCGAAACGCTGCGTGCGCTGGAAGACGCGCTGCTCGAATTCGCGGGCTCGGTGATGGTGATCTCGCACGATCGCTGGTTCCTCGACCGGATCGCGACGCACATCCTCGCGTTCGAAGGCGATTCGCAGGTCACGTTCTTCGACGGCAACTACCAGGAGTACGAAGCCGACAAGCGTGCGCGCCTCGGCGAGGAAGCCGCGAAGCCGAAGCGCCTGCGCTACAAGCCGATCAGCCGCTGACCGGCGCGGCCCCGGCGCCCTGCGCCGCGATCGCGCGGCGCCGGATGCCGAAAGCGGCCGCATCCGGAACGGCACGACGAAAAAGCGAGCCCTTGGCTCGCTTTTTTTTCGCCCGACGTTCGCCCCGCCGCTTACGCGAGCGCGCCCAGCTCGCGCAGCCGCGCCTCGGTCGTCGCCGCGCTCGTATGATGAATGCCGTGCCAGCCGAGCGCCGTCGCAGCCGCGGCGTTCTTCGCGTTGTCGTCGATGAACACGAGCTCGTGCGGCGCGATGCCTGGCAGGTGCGGATCGATCCGCGCATGCATCTCGCGGTAGATCGCCGGATCGGGTTTCACGAGCTTCACGCGGCCCGACACGACGATGTCCTTGAACCGGCGCAGCACCGGGAAGTTGTCCCATGCATACGGAAACGTCTGCGCGGACCAGTTCGTCAGCCCGAACAGCGGCATCCCTTGCGCGTCCAGCCGGTCGACGAGGGCCGCGCCCTCTTCAAGCACGCCGCCGATCATCTCGTGCCAGCGCGCGTAGAACGCGCGGATCAGCGCTTCGTGCTCCGGAAACTTCGCGACGAGTTCGGCCGTGCCTTCCTCGATCGTCTGCCCGCCGTCCTGGCGGACCACCCAGTCCATCGCGCACACGTGCGTGAGGAACCAGCGGCGCTCGGCATCGTCGGGAATCAGTTCACGGTAAAGGTACTCGGGACTCCAGTCGATCAGCACGCCGCCGAAATCGAACACCACTGCCTTGATCGTCATGCGAACTCCGTGGCGAGCACGTCTGCGAGCGGACGCGGCGTCACCGCGTTACCCGACAGCGAATTATTGTTCCAGATGAAGTGATGATGCGCGACGATCTGCGCCGCCGACAGGTGAGCGCGCTCGTTCGTCGTGTGCAGATCAGACACGACCGTCGTCCGGTAGCCGAGCAGCGCGGCACGGCGCGCGGCCGAATCGACGCAGAACTCGGTCGCATAGCCGCAGATCAGCACCGAACGGATGCCATGGCGATCGAGCTGCACCGCGAGCGGCGTGTCGTGGAACGCGTCGCTCGCCTGCTTGCGCACACGCCAGTCGTCGCGACCGACGATGAGCCCCGCATGCAGCTCCCAGCCCGGCGTGCCGGGCACGATGTCGTCGTCCGCGTCGCCGTCGTGCTGCACGAAGCACACCGGCGCGTTCGCCGCGCGCGCCGCCGCCGTCAGCCGGTTGATGCCGGACACCACGTCGTCAAGCCGGTACGCGGGCTGCGCCCGCTCCACCAGCCCGCGCTGCATGTCGACCACGATCACCGCAGTGTCCGCCATGACTTGCCCTCGCTGTGATTGTTCCGCCGTCGTGCGGTCGCTATCCCGCCGCCATCCAGCCATTACCGCGCGTTGCGTCAGATCGGCTGCGTGCGCGCATCGAGCCACGCCTTCGCGTCCCCGCTCAGGTGCCGGCCGACGCGCTCGCGCACTGTCGCGTGATACGTGTTCAGCCACGCGCGCTCTTCGTCGTGCAGCATCTCGATGAGCACGCAGCGCGTGTCGATCGGGCACAGCGTCAACGTCTCGAACGCGAGGAAATCGCCGAATTCCGTCTGCCCGGCCGCACGGTTCACGACCAGGTTCTCGATCCGGACGCCCCACTGGCCCGGACGGTACACGCCCGGCTCGATCGACGTGATCATCCCCTCTTCCATCGCCGTGTACGGCTCGGCCGGCGCATAGTGCGAGATAACCTGCGGCCCTTCGTGCACGTTCAGGAAGTACCCGACGCCATGCCCGGTGCCGTGGCCGTAGTCGAGCCCGGCCGCCCACATCGGCGCACGCGCGATCGCGTCGAGCATCGGCGAGCGGATGCCGCGCGGGAAGCGGGCGCGCGACAGCGCCATCATCGATTTCAGCACGATCGTGAAATCGCGCCGCTGCAGGTCGCTGACGGTGCCGACCGGCACGACGCGCGTGATGTCGGTCGTGCCCGTCATGTACTGGCCGCCCGAATCGATCAGCAGCAGCCCGTCGCCGGCGATCGTCGCGTGCGACTCGCGCGTCGCATGGTAGTGCGGCATCGCGCCGTTCGCGTTGAAGCCGGCGATCGTCGCGAAGCTCGCCGACACGTAGCCGGGGCGGCGCGCGCGCGCGGCCGTGAGTTTTTCCTCGATCGTCAGCTCGGTGATCGTCTCGCGATTGACGGCCTGTTCGAACCACGCGAAGAATTCCGCGAGCGCGGCGCCGTCGTGCTCCATCGTCACGCGCACGTGCTCGATCTCGGCGGACGTCTTGCGCGACTTCGCGAACGTCGACGGATTCACGGCCTCAATAAGCTTCACGCCGGCCGGCACGGCCTCGAGCGTGCCGAACGTCACGCGGCGCGGGTCGATCAGCAGCGTCGCGCCGTCGGGCAGCGCCGCGAGCGACGCACGCGCGGCGTCATAGGCGCGGACGTCGACGCCATCCTGCGCGAGCGACGCGGCCAGCGCCGGCGGCACCTTGCCGTCGGCGACGAACAGCGTCGCGCGATCGGTGCCGATCATTGCGTGCGCAACGAACACCGGATTGAAGTTGACGTCGGCGCCGCGCAGGTTGAACAGCCACGCGAGATCGTCGAGCGTCGATACGAAGTGCCATTGCGCGCCCTGCGCGTGCATCGCGCGGCGCACGTCGGCGAGCTTGCTCGCGCGCGTCGTGTCGGCCTGCGGCGCGACGTGCTCGAATACCGCGTCCCCGGGCAGCCCCGGCCGCTCCGGCCAGATCGCATCGAGCAGGTCGACGTCGGTACGCAGCGCGATGCCGCGCGCGCTCAGCGCGGCCGTCAACCCGCGCGCGGCCGCAACGCCGAGCACGGCGCCGTCGACCCCAACCGTCGCGCCGGCCGCCACGTTCCGCGCGAGCCAGTCGACGTGCGGTGCGCTCTGCTGCCCGCCCGTCATCTTCATCAACTGCACGCCCGTGCCCGCCAGTTCGGCATCGGCCTGCACCCAGTAGCGGCTGTCGACCCACAGCCCCGCGAAATCCGCGGTCACGACCAGCGTGCCGACCGAGCCCGTGAAGCCGGACAGCCAGCGGCGCGCCTGCCAGCGCTCGGGCAGGTATTCGGACAAGTGGGGATCGGCGGACGGCACGAGATAGGCGGCCAGATTCTCGCGCGCCATGGCGTCGCGCAGCAGCGCGAGACGGGCCGGCACCGGCGAGACTTCGGGGAGACGGGCATTCATGATTTCACCTGAGAGCATTCAGCGACGGGCCGACAGCGCGACCGTCACGGCTACGGCGAGGAACGCGACGCCGGTGCAGACCGGCCATTCGAGCGTCTCGCCATCGTAAAACAGTCCCGAGAGATTGCCGACCATGCGGGCGGCGGCCGCGCCCACGATGCCGACGAGCACCGCGATCCACCACGCCGGCCGGCCCGTGCGCCGCAGCGGATGCAGCCAGCGGCCGAACAGCCCGACGGCCGCTCCCAGGACAAGGATTCCAAACCAGTTCATTCAACGCCTTCTATAAATTCAGATTCGTCCCATAGGCGTGAACGCTGCCAGCGGCTAGCATCGATTCATCCATCGAACCCGAGACCAGCCGGGCGCCGCGAACATTCGAGTGTAGGGGCCGACTCGACGTTATGGCAAGCGCACACCGGCTGCCGTATTGAAGAAATCCTCATGCGAATCGCTCTGATCGATCCGGAATCGCGTCATACCGCACTCCTGAACCGCCTGCTCTTCGCGGGCGGCCACGTGTGCCATGCGTTTTCGTCCAGCACCGCATTCTTCGAGTGGCTCGCTGCCGACAACACCTGCGACATGCTGGTCACCGGCCACTGGGCCGGCGACCAGCCGGCGCAGGAAGTCATCCCGCGCGCGCAGGCGGTCCTGCCCGGGTTGCCGGCCATCGCGGTGATGCAGTCGGCGCGCGAAAGCGAAATCGTGTCGTGCCTGCACGCGGGCGCCGACGATTGCCTCGTGCGCCCGGTGAGCGGGCCCGAGCTGCTCGCGCGCGTCAACGCGCTGAGCCGGCGCGCCGGCGTACGGCGGGCGCCCACCCGCTCGCGCGAAATGTATGGCGAATACGCGTTCGACGCCACGCATTGTCTCGTGCGTTTCGGCGACGCAATCGTTTCACTCACGCCGAAAGAGTTCCGTTTCGCACAATTGCTGTTCACGAACCTGTCGCGACCCGTGTCGCGCGCGCACATCCTGGAAACGGTATGGGCACGCCGCCGCGACATGAAGTCGCGCACGCTCGACACGCACGCGTCCCGGCTGCGCAGCAAATTGCAGTTGCTTCCGGAGCGCGGCTACCAGCTGTTGCCGCTCTACGGCTTCGGCTATCAGCTCGACCGCGTACCGATCGAGCCCCCAAATTCGCGGCCGCGCCACGCCGATGCCCGGTATGCGGCGAGTGAGGAAATCGCCGAAACGCTATAATATGGGGCTAAACGATAGCCCTCGATATGCAACTCCTCACGATCGGAATCAATCACCACACTGCGCCTGTCGCCCTGCGCGAACGCGTGGCGTTTCCGCTCGAGCAAATCAAACCGGCTCTCGTTACGTTCAAGAACGTGTTTCTCGGCCCGCAGGCGCCCAATACGCCCGAAGCGGCGATCCTCTCCACCTGCAACCGCACCGAACTGTATTGCGCGACCGACGATCGCGCGGCCCGCGAAGGCGCGATCCGCTGGTTGTCGGAATATCACCGGATTCCGGTCGACGAGCTCGCGCCGCACGTCTATGCGCTGCCGCAGTCGGAAGCGGTCCGGCACGCGTTCCGCGTCGCCTCCGGCCTCGATTCGATGGTGCTCGGTGAAACCCAGATTCTGGGCCAGATGAAGGATGCCGTTCGCACCGCGACCGAAGCCGGCGCGCTCGGCACCTATCTGAACCAGTTGTTCCAGCGCACGTTCGCGGTCGCGAAGGAAGTGCGCGGTACGACCGAAATCGGCACGCAGTCGGTGTCGATGGCCGCCGCCGCGGTTCGCCTCGCGCAGCGGATCTTCGAAAAGGTGTCGGATCAGCGCGTGTTGTTCATCGGCGCCGGCGAAATGATCGAGCTGTGCGCGACGCACTTCGCCGCGCAAGGCCCGCGCGAACTCGTCGTCGCGAACCGTACGGCCGAACGCGGCCAGCGGCTCGCCGAACGCTTCAACGGCCGCGCGATGCCGCTGGCCGATCTGCCCACCCGCATGCACGAATTCGACATCATCGTGTCGTGCACCGCATCGACGCTGCCGATCATCGGCCTCGGCGCGGTCGAGCGCGCGGTGAAGGCGCGCCGCCACCGTCCGATCTTCATGGTCGACCTCGCGGTGCCGCGCGACATCGAGCCCGAAGTCGGCAAGCTGAAGGACGTGTTCCTCTACACCGTCGACGATCTCGGCGCGATCGTGCGCGAAGGCAATGCATCGCGCCAGGCCGCGGTCGCCCAGGCCGAAGCGATCATCGAGACGCGCGTGCAGAATTTCATGCAATGGCTCGACACGCGCAGCGTCGTGCCGGTGATCCGTCACATGCATACGCAGGCCGATGCGCTGCGCCGGGCCGAAGTCGAGAAGGCGCAGAAGCTGCTCGCGCGCGGCGACGATCCGGCGGCCGTGCTCGAAGCGCTGTCGCAGGCGCTGACCAACAAGCTGATCCACGGCCCGACGAGCGCGCTCAACCGCGTCAACGGCGCCGATCGCGATTCGCTGATCGACCTGATGCGCGGCTTCTACCAGCACGCGCCACGCTCGAACGACCCGTCCGGCCACTAGCGCCGCTCGCCCTGCCGCCGGCCGGTCGTCGTTCTGCCGCCGGTCTATCCTTTCCGAATACCCCTTGCCCGGGAGCGCCGCTCCACACCATGAAGACGAGCATGCAACGCAAGCTCGACCAGCTTTCCACACGGCTGGCCGAACTGAACGACCTGCTGAGCCGCGAAAACGTCACGGCCGACCTCGACCAGTACCGCAAGCTGACACGCGAACATGCGGAACTCGGCCCGGTCGTCGAGCAATACGCGTTATGGCGCCAGTCGCGCAGCGACGAGACGGCCGCGCAGGAACTGCTCGCCGATCCGTCGATGCGCGATTTCGCGGAAGACGAAATCCGCAGCGCGCGCGAGGACATGGCGCGCCTCGAGACCGAGCTGCAGAAGATGCTGCTGCCGAAGGACCCGAACGACGACCGCAACATCTTCCTCGAAATCCGTGCCGGCACGGGCGGCGACGAATCGGCGCTGTTCGCGGGCGACCTGCTGCGCATGTACCTGCGCTTCGCGGAACGCCAGCGCTGGCAGGTCGAAATGATGTCGGAAAGCGCGTCGGACCTCGGCGGCTACAAGGAAGTGATCGTGCGGATCGCGGGCCAGGGCGCGTATTCGCGCCTGAAGTTCGAATCGGGCGGCCATCGCGTGCAACGCGTGCCGGCCACCGAGACGCAGGGGCGCATCCATACGTCCGCGTGCACGGTCGCCGTGATGCCGGAAGCCGACGAGATCGGCGAGGTCGAGATCAATCCGGCCGACCTGCGCATCGACACGTTCCGCGCGTCCGGCGCGGGCGGCCAGCACATCAACAAGACCGATTCGGCGGTGCGCGTCACGCACCTGCCGACCGGGATCGTCGTCGAATGCCAGGACGACCGCTCGCAGCACAAGAACAAGGATCGCGCGCTGAAGGTGCTCGCCGCGCGCATCAAGGACAAGCAGTATCACGAGCAGCATGCGAAGGAAGCGGCGACGCGCAAGAGCCTGATCGGCTCCGGCGACCGTTCGGAGCGGATCCGCACGTACAACTTCCCGCAGGGCCGGATGACCGACCACCGGATCAACCTGACGCTGTACCGGCTCGAGGCGATCATGGACGGCGATCTCGACGAACTGATCGGCGCGCTCGTCACCGAGCACCAGGCCGAGCTGCTCGCGTCGCTCGGCGAAGCCGACTGAGGCCGCGATGTCCGACACCACCGCCGACGCGCTGCTGCGCGCCTCGCCGCTCGACCCGGTCGATGCACGCGTGCTGCTCGCGCACGCGCTTGGCTGGACCCGCACGCAACTGATCACGCGCGGCGACGCGCCGCTCGACGCCGCCGCGGTCGAACGCTACCGCGCGCTCGAAGCGCGGCGCATCGCCGGCGAGCCCGTCGCGCAATTGGTGGGGATGCGCGAGTTCTTCGGCCGCCCGTTCGAGGTGACGCCCGACGTGCTGATCCCGCGCCCCGAAACCGAGCTGCTCGTCGAAGCCGCGCTCGATGCGATCGACGGGCTGCCGCACGCAGCCGTGCTCGATCTCGGCACCGGCAGCGGCGCGATCGCCGTGTCGATCGCGGCCGAGCGTCCCGATGCGCGCGTGTGGGCGCTCGACCGTTCGCCGGACGCGCTCGCCGTCGCGCAACGCAATGCCGACAAGCTGCTCGGCACGCCGCGCCCCGGCGGCCCGCTGCACTGGCTGCAGAGCGACTGGTACGCGGCGCTCGATCCCGCGCTCGCGTTCGATACGATCGTCAGCAACCCGCCGTACATCGCGCAGCACGATCCGCACCTCGGACAAGGCGACCTGCGTTTCGAGCCGCGCGGCGCGCTCACCGACGATGCCGACGGCCTCAGCGCGATCCGCACGATCGTCGCGGGCGCCGGCGCCTATCTGAAACCGGGCGGCACGCTCTGGATCGAGCACGGCTACGACCAGGCCGAAGCCGTCCGCGCGATACTGGCGTCGCACGGCTTCGTCGCGGTCGAATCGCGCGCCGATCTCGCCGCCATCGAACGCACGACCGGCGGCCGCCTGCCGGGCTGACGCCCGGCCCGCCCGGTTGAAATCCGCTATCATTTCGATCTAACGCCCCGCAAACGCAAGGTCAGTCATGGACACCCAACAACGTATCAAGCAAATCGTCGACGAAAATCAGGTCGTGCTCTTCATGAAGGGCAACGCGCAATTCCCGATGTGCGGCTTCTCGGGCCGCGCCGTGCAGGTGCTGAAGGCCTGCGGCGTCGACCAGTTCAAGACGGTCAACGTGCTCGAGGACGACGAAATCCGCCAGGGCATCAAGGCATTCTCGAACTGGCCGACCATCCCGCAGCTCTACGTAAAGGGCGAATTCATCGGCGGCTCGGACATCATGATGGAGATGTACCAGTCGGGCGAACTGCAGCAACTGTTCGCCGCCGCTTAAACGCGGCACCCGCCCCCTTTCGATGGCATCTCCCAGCGTGCCGCCACGCCGGCTGATCGTCGCGATCACCGGCGCCACCGGCGCGATTTACGGTGTGCGGCTGCTCGACCTGCTGCGCGCCGCCGGCGGCGTCGAAACGCACCTGCTGATTTCGAACGCCGGCTGGCTCAACATCCAGCATGAACTGAAGCTGCCGAAAGCCGATGTCGAAAGCCGTGCGGACGTCGTGCATTCGGTGCGCGACGTCGGCGCGACGATCGCGTCGGGTTCGTTCGCGACCGACGGCATGGTGATCGCACCCTGCTCGATGAAGACGCTCGCGAGCGTCGCGCACGGGCTGTCCGACAACCTGATCACGCGCGCGGCCGACGTTACCCTGAAGGAACGCCGCCGTCTGGTGCTGATGGTGCGCGAAACGCCGTTCAACCTCGCGCATCTGCGCAACATGATCGCCGTCACCGAAATGGGCGGCATCGTCTTTCCGCCGCTGCCGGCGTTTTATGCGATGCCGAAGACGATCGAGGAACTCGTCGACCAGACCGTCACGCGCGTCCTCGACCTCTTCGCGCTCAGCGCGCCGCTCACGACACCGTGGGCCGGTATCCGTCACGCGCAGTAACGCCTCTTTTGCGCGCATCTCCGTCGATTTGCGCAGCAACCCCGTTGATTTCGCGCTTTCGGATGCGAACCGGTATTCGATTGCCTGGCGCCGAGACGATTATCAACAAACAAGCGTCAATCAAATTCCCGTTCGCTGATTTATCAATGCACGGTGCGCGCATATAGTCACAGGCAAACCCTTTTGCAGGTCACCACCATGAACCGCTTGCCTTCGCTGTACCTGTCCCACGGCGCCCCGACGCTGCCGATCGACCCGGCGCTGCCGTCCGGCGCGTTCACGCACCTCGGCGCCGAACTGCCGCGCCCGCGCGCGGTGCTGATGCTGTCCGCGCACTGGGGCACGCAACGGCCGGTCGCGAGCGTCGCCGCGCATCCGGACACGATTCACGACTTCTACGGTTTCCCGCAGGCGCTGTACGACATCCGCTATCCGGCGCCGGGCGCGCCCGACGTCGCCGAGCGCGCGGCCGCGCTGCTGAACGCGGCCGGCATCGCAACCGCGACGACCGAACACGGCCTCGATCACGGCGCGTGGGTGCCGATGCTGCTGATGTTTCCGGAAGCCGACGTGCCCGTCGCGCAACTGTCGATCCAGCCTCGCGCGGACGCCGCGCATCACTTCGCGCTCGGCCGCGCGCTGCGGCCGCTGCGCGACGACGGCGTGATGGTGATCGGCTCGGGCCAGATCACGCACAACCTGCGCGCCGCCGATTTCGGCGCGGCGCCCGAGGATGCGGACCCGCGCGTCGCGGAATTCACGGACTGGTTCGAGGCGAGACTTGCCGCGCGCGACGTCGACGCGCTGCTCGACTACCGTCGGCAGGCGCCGCACGCGGCGCTGATGCATCCGACCGACGAGCACCTGCTGCCGGTCTTCGCGGCGCTCGGCGCGGCGGACGACGACTACCGGCTCGGCATCCAGTCGCTCGGCACCTACCAGCGCGTGCTCGCGATGACGAACTACGTGTTCGCGAGCGCCGGCGCCTGAGCCGCGGCGCAACCGCCAGGCCAGCAAAAAAGCCCGCCCGGGCATCGCTCGGGCGGGCTTCTTTTATCCCTGCATCCTGCCGCCGCCGAATCCGGCGACAGGTCAGCCGTCAGACACCGACCCCTTCGAGGATCTCGTCGTGCGACTCGCGCTCGTCGAGATACTGGGTCCGGTAACCGGTATTCACGCCCCACAAGTAGAACACCAGCGAGATTGCCGCGACGACCAGCATGTCCCAGCCGTACGGCAGCATGCCGTAACCGCCGAATTCCTTGCTGCCGATCAGCGACAGCACGGCCATCGTCGGCAGATACGCGACCAGCCACCATGCGGCCTTCAGGTCGGCGCCCCAGCCGGTCCAGCCCGACTTCGCCTGGAAGTAGAAATACACCGGCAGCGCGACGATCATCAGCAGGATGATTTCGCCCGTCAGCGGCCACTTTGCCCAATACAGGATCAGCGACGCGCACACGAACGCGAACGGCGCGATCAGCTTCATCAGCGGAATCGACAGCGGACGCTCGATGTCGGTCGCCGAACGGCGCAGCGCCATCAGGCTGATCGGGCCGGTCAGGTACGAGATCACCGTCGCGACCGAGATCACCGCCGCGAGCGAGCTCCAGCCGCGGAAGAAGAACAGGAACACGAACGACACGAGCAGGTTGAACCACATCGCCTGGCGCGGCACGCCGTAGATCGGGTGCACGTTGCCGAACATCTTCGGCATCGTGTTGTTGCGCTCCATCGCGTAGATCATACGGGTGGTCGTCGCCATGTAGGTCGTACCGGTGCCGCTCGGGCTGATGAACGCGTCGACATACAGCAGGACCGCGAGCCAGTTCAGGTTCAGCGCGATCGCGAGTTCCGCGAACGGCGACGAGAAGTTGAAGTGCGCCCAACCCTTCGCGACGTCGGCCGGGTCCACCGAACCGATATACGCCATTTGCAGCAGCACGTAGATCACGAGCGCGAGCAGGATCGACGTGATCACCGCGAACGGCACGCTGCGCGCCGGGTTGCGCGCTTCGCCGGCCAGGTTCACCGGGCTCTGGAAGCCGTTGAACGCGAACACGATGCCGCTCGTCGCGACCGCGGTCAGCACGGCCGACCAGCCGTACGGCGCGAAGCTCGTACTCGACGCGGTGCCGAGGTTCTCCGAGTGGAAGCTCGTCAGCATCAGGCCGAGGATCGTCAGGCCGGGGATCAGGAACTTGAAGATCGTGATCGCGGTGTTCGCCCGCGCGAAGGCCTTGACGCCCCAGTAGTTCAGCATGAAGTAGACGACGACCAGCACGGCCGACAGCAGCAGGCCGAGCGTCTGCAGTTCACCGTTCACGAACAGTGCATGCGCCCACGGATACGGCCACGTGCTCATGTACTGGATCGACGCTTCGGCCTCGATCGGGATCACGGATACGATCGCGATCCAGTTGGCCCATGCGCTGATGAAGCCCACCAGCGAACCGTGCGAGTAACGCGCGTAGCGCACCATGCCGCCGGACTCGGGGAACATCGCGCCCAGTTCCGCATACGTCAGCGCAATCGCGAGAATCACGACAGCGCCGATGATCCATGCGCAGATCGCCGCCGGACCGGCAATCTTCGCGGCCTTCCAGGCACCGAACAGCCAGCCCGAGCCGATAATCGAACCCAGCCCCGTCAGCATCAATGCAAACGGGCCGATGTTCCGTTGAATAGAACTCTTCACATCCTCTCCTGTGTCTCAAAAAGCATGGTCGGCCGGCGGTCCGGGATCGGCTCGGACCGCACCGCGCACGCATTCTTGGGGGGAGGGTCACCCGATCGGGGCAACCCGTCCACGCGGCGCGTAGTTTAACGGTTGCACCTCGAACGTGGCGCCAAAATCGATCGGCCCCTACAAAAAATTCGCATCGCTTGCAAGCTTTGTAAACCTGATCTCCGCAATAACCCTGAGAGCATGGGAATACGGTTGACCGTCAGACCGATTAGCCGTATAAAGGACTTCGCAGGATTTCAAGTGGCGAGTGAATTGGTTCTTTCGTAGTTCGCCCATCAACGGTACTCCGGTTGGTCCTATTACCCCTTCCTTGATTTTCCGCACACCATGGGCTTCGGCCCCGTTTTATTTTTTTAGGAACAAGTAACATGGCAACCGGTACCGTCAAGTGGTTCAATGACGCAAAGGGCTTCGGCTTCATCACCCCGGAAGGCGGCGGCGACGATCTGTTCGCGCACTTCTCGGAAATCCGCGTCGAAGGCTTCAAGACGCTGCAAGAAAACCAGAAGGTTGAATTCGAAGTGAAGACGGGCCCGAAGGGTCTGCAAGCTGCGAACATCCGTCCGGTCTAAGCTGGCGCGATCATTCGTGTAAAAAAGCCCCGCTTCGGCGGGGCTTTTTGCTTTTGGGTGCCGGTCATCCTGCATGGCGACCGGTCATCGCCCGCCATTCAGCCGAACAGTCGCTGCGCGTGAATACCGAGACCCGTCGCGACACTCGCGAGGCGATCGCCGAACACCGGCTGCGCATCCGGGAACGCGCCGGCGAGCGCGCCCGACAGGAACGCGAGCCCCGTCGAACCGCCGGTGAAATACAGCGCACCGACATCGCGCGGCGCAACGCCCGCAAGCCGCACCGTCTCGCGCGCGGCGTCGACGATGCGCGCGGTATCGTCCCGGCTCGCGTCGACGAGGCGATCCGCGTCGAACGCGATCAGCAGATCTTCTTCCACGTCGTTCAGGTCGATCATCGTTTCCCCGCCCGCCGCGACGCCGATCTTCGCTTCTTCCGCGCGCGCCATCAGCGCATGCCCGAGCCGCTGCTCGACCACGCTCGTGAGCCGGTCGTACTGCCGCACATCCTGGTACAGGTGCTTCATCAGCTTCAGCTCGCCGATCCGCTTCGGCGTGTAGACGGTGTTGATCAGGTGCCAGGTCGCGAGATCGAAGTAGATCTTGTTCGGCAGTTCGCGCCCTTCCGGGTCGAGCGAACGGTAGCCGAATGCAGGCAGGATCGCCGCCAGCTCGACACGCCGGTCGTAGTCGGTGCCGGCGACGTGCACGCCGTGGTGCGCGAGCACGTCGTCCTTGCGCTCGAGCCGCGCCATCCGCTGCGGGCCGACGCGCACCAGCGAGAAGTCGGACGTGCCGCCGCCGATGTCGGCGACGAGCACCAGACGCTCCGTCGGCTGGCGCGATTCGTAGTCGAATGCGGCGGCGATCGGTTCGTACTGGAAGTGCACGTCCGTGAAGCCGACCGATTGCGCGGCCGCCTCGAGCTGAGCCTGGGCGAGGCGGTCGGCGCGCGGATCGTCGTCGACGAAGAACACCGGCCGGCCGAGCACCGCACGGCCGATCGGCGCGCCCGCGCGCGCTTCCGCCTTGCGCTTCAGGTGCATCAGGAAGCGCGCGATGATTTCGGTGTACGCGATCGCACTGCCGTCGCCGAGATCGGTCGTCGTTTCTGCGAGCGGCGAGCCGAGGATGCTCTTCATCGAGCGCATCAGCCGGCCGTCGAAACCGTCGATATAGGAGGCCAGCGCCGCCCGGCCGTACTCGACCGTCTCTTCGTCGTTGTTGAAGAAGATCGCGGTGGGCAGCGTCAGGTGGTCGCCTTCGACGGGCGCGAGGCGCATGCCATCGCCGTCGGGCAGCGCCACGGCGGAATTGGACGTGCCGAAATCGATCGCGCAGTAAGTCATGGGAAATTGCCGCAGCAGGCCGGCGCGAAAACGGAAAGGACGGGCTTTTTAACATGAAGCCCGCAGGATCACAACCGGGGTCGGCCACCGGTGTCGCGCAACGGGCGCCGGCCGCGGCGCGCGGCGTGGCGCGCCGGGAACATGCGCGGGCAGGATGCGCGACGCAGCCCGCCCGCCTGCGGGGTCAGGCTGCCGTGTCGAAGCTCTTCTTCCACGCGCCCGCGTAGACGACTTCGCCGATCGCATGGCGCGTGCGCGGCGCCTTCTCGCGATCGCGCAGCACGGGATCGAGCTTGTCGACGTTGCCGTAGTGGCCGAGCGAGATGATCGACACGATCGCGACGTCCGCCGGAATCGCGAACGCGTCGCGGAACGCCTTCGCGTCGAACCCGCTCATCTGGTGCGCGGCGAGGCCGAGCGCGTGCGCCTGCAGCACCAGCGACATCGCGGCGGCGCCGGCGTCGTACAGCGCGGTCGGCGCCGGCTCGCCCTTCGGCGTCAACGTGTGCGCGGTGACCGCGATCAGCACCGGCGCCGGCGCATTCCAGCCCTGGTTGAACGGCACCAGCGTCGCAAACGCGCGCTTGAACGCGTCTTCGTCCTGGGTGCGATCGAATACGATGAAACGCCACGGTTGCGCGTTGTACGCGGACGGCGCCCAGCGCGCCGCTTCGAGCACCGCGTGGAGATCGCCGGCGCTGACGGGTTCATCCGAATACGCGCGCGGGCTCCAGCGGCCCGCGATCAGATCGTGAATCGAAACAGTGGTGGGAGCAGGTTTGACGGACATGCGGTTCCTCGCTGACATCGATGAAGGGGCGCGAACGCCCGGCGAACCGCAAGCATACCTGCTTGAGCGACAGCGCGCCCGATGCTGCCGCGCTATGCAAATCTCCGTACGTGCAATGGCCGGCCGCAGCGGGTGCGGCTGGCCGGGCCGCCGCGATCAGGCTGCCTGCGCGGCCGCGCGCGACGGGCCGCGGTTGATCCGCAGCACGATCAGCGCGCCGACGATGCACAACCCGCCCGAGATCATCGACGCGATCGTATAAGTGCCGAGGCTCGCGCGCAGCAGCCCCGCGCCGAGCGCCGCGAACGCCGCGCCGAGCTGGTGGCCGGCGACGATCCAGCCGAACACGACCGGCGCCGCGGCCTTGCCGAACACGTCGGTCGCGAGCCGCACGGTGGGCGGCACGGTCGCGATCCAGTCGAGCCCGTAGAACATCGCGAACAGCGGCAGCCCGAAGAAATCGATCCCGAACGCATGCGGCAGGTAGATCAGCGACAGCCCGCGCAGCCCGTAGTACCAGAAGAGCAGCACGCGGTTGTCGTAACGGTCGGACAGCCACCCCGACAGCGTCGTGCCGAACAGATCGAACACGCCCATCGCCGCGAGCAGCGACGCGCCCTGCACTTCGGTCATCCCGTAGTCGCTGCACATCGCGATCAGGTGCGTGCCGACATAGCCGTTGGTGCTCGCGCCGCAGATGAAGAAGCTGAAGAACAGCAGCCAGAAGTCGCGCGAGCGGCTCGCCGTCAGCAGCGTGCGGAACGCGACTGCGAGCGGGTTCTCCTTCGTCGCGTCGGGCGCGGGCGGCGCATCGGCCGGCTCGCCGTACGGGCGCAACTGCACGTCGGCCGGCCGCTCGGGCAGCAGGAACGCGACGAGCGGAATCACGACCGCGGCCGCCACCGCGACGACCAGCACGACCGGCCGCCAGCCGTGGCGCTGCGCGACCGCCGCGAGCATCGGCAGGAACACGAGCTGGCCGGTGGCCGTGCTCGCGGTCAGGATCCCCATCACGAGGCCGCGCCGCGCATGGAACCAGCGCGTGACGAAGGTCGCGGACAGCGTCAGCGCGACGACGCCCGTCGAGCAGCCGACCATCAGCCCCCAGATCAGCACCATCTGCCAGCTCTGCGTCATCATCGACGACAGCGCGACGCCCGCACTCATCGTCACGAGCGCGGTGAGGATCGTCGGGCGCAACCCGAAGCGCTGCATCGCGGCGGCCGCGAACGGGCCCGTCAGGCCGTACAGCGCGATGTTCACCGAAATCGCCAGCGAAATCGCCGCGCGGCTCCAGCCGAGCTCGCGCTCGAGCGGCACCATCAGCACGCTCGGCGTCGCGCGCGTGCCGGCCGCCGCCAGCAGGATCAGGAATACCACCGCCGCCGCGAGCCATCCGTAATGGAAGCGCCCGCCGATTCGTGTCACTGCCCAGTTCATCTTCATGTTCTCCAGTTGGCGGCTCCGGTGTCGTCGCACCGGCTCCGCCCCAACCAGGCCACCTCCGCCGCACACTGCATCGGCTGACCCGGGCCGATGCTTGGCATTTTTCCCGTCGATCCGGCCGGCATTGTTACCGGTCGGTCACAAGTGTGTTGCGATCGTAGTTACCAGTCGGTAACATGTCAAGCAATTCATCACGAAGTCGAGGGTCATCATGTCGGACATCGAGGTCGCCAAGCCGCTGGCGCGGCGCACGCGCCGGCCGATCGACGGCGCGACCGCGCAGGAGCACCTGCTGCGAGCCGCCGAGGAACTGTTTTACAAGGAAGGCGTGCGAACGGTCGGCGTCGAGGCGGTGGTGGAGCGCGCGGGAGTCAACAAGATGAGCCTGTACCGCCAGTTTTCGTCGAAGGACGAGCTGATTCTCGCGTATCTGGAGCGGATGGACGCGTGCTTCTTCGAACGGCTCGACACGAGCGCCGCGAAGCATCCGGGGCAGCCGAAGGCGCAGTTGATCCAGTACTTCGTCGATCTCGCCGAGCGGGCGACGCAAAAGGACTATCGCGGCTGCCCGTTCGTCAACGTCGCCGCCGAATTCCCGGATGCGTCGCACCCGGCGCGCGAACGCGTCGCGCAGAACAAGGCGCAACTGATGCAACGGCTCGTCGCGCTTTGCGAAGGCGCCGGCGCGCGACAGCCGAAGGCGCTGGCCGATGCGCTCGCGCTGGTGGTCGAAGGCATCTACGCGGCGAGCCAGACCTACCGGCACGGCGAAACGCCGATCGGCATTGCGCCCGCGCTCGTCACGCAGTTGATCGAAGCCGCCTGCGCGTGACGGCCGGCGCGCGCTCGTCCTCGGCGCGCCCGCTACAATGCCGCTCTCTTCGCCCTTTCGCCCGACTGGCATCACGATGACCGACACCCGCCCCGATTCGCACGACGACATCCTCGCCGCCACGCGGCACTGGCTCGCGCGCGCGGTGATCGGGCTCAACCTGTGCCCGTTCGCGAAAAGCGTCTACGTGAAGGAACAGGTGCGCTACGCGATCAGCGAAGCGACGACGCTGGAAGACGCGCTCGCCGAACTCGAAACCGAGCTGCGCGCGCTGGAAGCGGCGGACCCGCGGCAGGTCGATACGACGCTCGTGATCTACCCGCACGCGTTCGCCGATTTCGTCGACTACAACGATGCGCTGTTCTTCGCCGAGCGGCTCGTGCGGCAATTGCGGCTCGACGGCGTGCTGCAGATCGCGAGCTTCCATCCGCAATACCAGTTCGAAGGCGCCGAACCCGACGACATCGAGAACTACACGAACCGCGCGCCCTATCCGATCCTGCACCTGCTGCGCGAGGACAGCATCGCGCGCGCGGTCGACGCGTTCCCGGACGCGTCCGCGATCTACGAAAAGAATCAGGAAACGCTACGCCGCCTCGGCCACGAAGGCTGGCGCGAATGGATGCGCCGGCCGGGCGACGACGTGTGACGCGGCGTGCAACGTGGAGCGGCGCGGGCGCGATGCCCGCGCGGCCGCACGTCAGCCTTCGGCCGGCTCGACGGCGCCGCCGCCCGCCGCGGCGGCTTGCGCGACGAAGAAGCGCTGGTTGAGTTCGGCGAGCCCGAACATCGCGAGGATCTCGGTCAGCCGCTCGCCGGGCTTGCGGCGCGGCAGGTTCTTGTACTGCGCGATGATCAGCTCGTTCTTCATCGAATGCTCCCAGCCGACCAGCTCGGTCACGCTGACCTGATAGCCGTGCGCTTCGAGCTGCAGGCAGCGCAGCACGTTGGTGATCTGGCTGCCGAATTCGCGCGTATGCAGCGGATGCCGCCATACCTCGGTCAGCGCATTCGCGAGCGACTTGCCCTTGTTCTTGCGCAGCACGCCCGCGACTTCCGCTTGGCAGCACGGCACCAGCACGATGTGCTGCGCGCGCTTCGCGAGCGCGAAGCGGATCGCGTCGTCGGTCGCCGTGTCGCATGCGTGCAGCGCGGTGACGACATCGACCGTTTCGGGCAGTCGCGGCGACGTGATCGAATCGGCGACCGACAGGTTCAGGAACGACATGCCGCCGAACCCGAGCCGCGCGGCGAGCTCGGTCGAGCGCGCGACGAGTTCCTCGCGCGTCTCGATGCCGTACACGTGCGACGCAAACGCCGGCGTGCCGTGCCCCGGCTGCTGCTTGAAGAACAGGTCGTACAGGATGAAGCCGAGATACGACTTGCCGGCGCCGTGATCGACGAGCGTCACGTTGCCTTTGTCGGCCTGCACGCCGGCGAGCAGCGGCTCGATGAACTGAAACAGATGGTAGACCTGCTTCAGCTTGCGGCGGCTGTCCTGGTTCAGCTTCCCGTCGCGGGTGAGGATGTGCAGCTCCTTCAGCAGCTCGACGGACTGCTCCGGACGGATTTCGTGGGTCTTGTTCGACATCGTGAAGCGGCGCCGGGCCACGGTCTGTCGACCACGGCCCGGCGGCGGGAATTCGTGAGGAATGGCGGTAGTTTACCGAAAATACGCGCTCAGGCCCGGACGCCGAGCCGCCACAACGACGTGACCTCGGCCCGACGCGCCGCATGCAGCGGATCGTCGGCGTCCATCGACTTCGGATGCGCGGGGCGAATGTCGTCACGGCCGAGCACGACGAGGCCGGCTTCGTCGATCCACTGCAGCAAGGTGTCGCGCGGCCGCAGGCCGAGATGCTCGGCGAAATCGGACAAGATCAGCCAGCCCTCGCCGCCCGGCTCCAGATGCGCGGCCAGCCCTGCGAGGAAACCGCGCAGCATGCGGCTGTCCGGGTCGTAGACCGCGTATTCGATCGGCGCGCTCGGCCGGGCCGGCACCCACGGCGGGTTGCACACCACGAGCGGCGCGCGGCCGGGCGGAAACAGGTCGGCTTCGACGATATCGACCCGGGCCGCGTGCCCGAGCCGCGCGACGTTCTCACGCGCACAAGCCAGCGCGCGCGGATCCTGGTCGGTCGCGACGATGCGCTCGACGCCGCGCGCGGCGAGCACCGCCGCCAGCACGCCGGTGCCCGTGCCGATATCGAACGCGAGCGACGTCGCCGGTAGCGGCGCGCGCGCGACGAGCGCCACGTATTCGCCGCGCACCGGCGAGAACACGCCGTAGTGCGGATGGATCGGCGCGCCGCCGAGCGCCGGGATCGGCACGCCCTTCTTGCGCCATTCGTGCGCGCCGACGAGGCCGAGCAGTTCGCGCAGCGACACGACCGACGGCGCGCCGCCGGGGCCGTACGCCTCCTCGCAGGCCGCCCGCACGTCGGGCGCGCGGCGCAGCGGGATCGTGTAATCGGCGTCGAGCGGGATCAGCAGCATGCCGAGCGTGCGGGCGCGCTGCGATTGCGCGAGACGATGCAGGTTGAACGCATCGACGCCGGCCGCGGCTTTCGCCTTCTTCGGCTTGCGTTCGACACGGCGCGCCATCGCCTGCACGAGCTGGCGCGCATTCTGGAAGTCGCCCTGCCAGACGAGCGCGGTGCCCTCGCAGGCGAGGCGGTAGGCCGCGTCGGCGGTGAGGCGGTCGTCGGCAGACACCGCGCGCTTCGGCGGTTGCACGCCGGCTTCGGAGCGCCAGCGCACGGCATGATCGACGCCGTCGGCGTCGGTCCAGTGGAAAACGGGGGAATCGGTCACGCGAACTCGGTACGGTTGGCTTCAACGGCGGCGAGAATTCACCGCGCGGACCACACCATACCGCGCTTTGCCCGACCCGGCAAAACAGGCGCCGCGACGGCCGCCCGAAAGCGTTCGTCGCGGCGCAACCGTCAATCAGGCGAGATCGAAGGTTTCCGCAACGGGCGCGTCGCGCTTGACGGCCGCGATGCCGTTCTCGCGTGCCTGCTCGCTGCTGTACGTCTCGCTCGTGCCGATGACCTGGTGATTGGCCGCCTTCAGATTGAACATGGGCTCACCGTTGTGGGCGAGCTTCCGTTCGTAGCGCGCGTCGAGCGGCGCGTTTTCCCGTACGGACGCGATCCCGTTCTTCGCGCCGCTTTTCTCCTCGTACCGCTCGCTCGCGAGGATGATCTCGCCGTTCGCCGACTTCAGATGGAAGTAGTACTGACCGTTCGTGGCTTTCTTGAGCTCGAATTTTGCCGCCATGGATTTCCCCTAAAAGAATGTCCGACCCTCGGACATCGTCAAGTGTAGAGCCCACGCCGACGAAAATCGATATTCCACGGAGATAAGCGTTAAATATTGTTAAATGGTGAATTTTCAGACACATTTGACCGACGTTGCACATCAACCGGACGACCTAGCCGCCCCACCCCGGCATGGCCGGCAGACGCAGCGTGCCCACGTCGCTGAAGTGCACGGTGCCCAGCACGCTGCCCGCGAGCCGGCCGCGCAGCGCATACGGTAGCTCGCCGTTCGCGGCCGCGCCGGGCAGGTTCCACGCCTGCCGCGCGGCCGCGAAAGCCGACACCGAAACCGGCACGTCGAGCACGGCTTCGCCGAACCGCGGCACGGTGCCCGCCCGGTCGCTGACGCCGCTTGCGAACGGCGTGCCGTTCAGGTCGAGCGCGACCGAGATGCCGTCGTAGTCGATGGGCGCATCGTTCGGATTCTGCACGCGCAACTTCAGGCTGAAGCGCATCTCGAGGCCCTGCCCGACCAAGGGGTCGAGCCCGGCGACCGACACGCGCACCGGCTCGCGCGTGAGCGCCGCGCAACCACCCAGCAGGAACACGGCGGCGAACAGCAACAGCACGGCGCGCAACGGCGCGACACGGAACAGGGCTCGCGGCATGGGACAGCCTCCTCGCGGCAATCGATGAACGGGGTCGTCGCTGCATTGTACCGATCGTGCCGCCCTTCACCGGATTTCGTAGTTTCCGTGACGCCGCAAGATCGTTAATAGATTAAAACTACGAAATTTCCAGTCGAACGGAGAGCGCATTAATGCCTTTCAGCATTCAATGAAGCGCCAGGAATTCAATAGATGCGCTTTCTAATTTTTTCGTTTCCTTTACCCAAAACCATCAAGTATATTTACGCATCCTTGGAGCAAGCCGACAAACCTTGAAGCCGCATGACGGCGCATTTACGGGACGGCTACACGCTGTCCCTCCGTCCTGCGGACTGGCCCGGCCAGCCCCGTAGGTCGTCGGTTCAAAGGGATTGCGCGCCCGCGCCGGGCGTGCGGCCCCGTGTCGTGCGCGCGAAATCAATTCAGTACAACACGCGCCCGGCCATTTTGAACCGGCCAGTTAACCGATATCCGGAAATTCAGAGGGGGCAGTAAACCATGATTACCTTCACGTAGTCGGCCGCCGTCTTTTTCGAATAATCCGTCATTGGCATTTTTTCGCTGTTGATTAAACGGCGAGGGGATTGCTTTTGCCGGCGTTTTCGCAGCACTGAACGATTCTTTCAACAATCGAGGATTCAGTCATGTCGATCCATATTCGCAAGATGCGTTATCTGCCGCTCGTCGCCGCACTCGCGCTCGCCGGGTGCGGCGGCGACGACGGCGGTGCAGGCTCCGCTTCCGCGCTCAGCTCCGCCGGCGCGCCGCACACGAGCTCGTCGCCCGCCGTCACCGCGCCGCCGAGCGCATCCAATGTCGACAAGAGCGTCTCTCCCGTCGAACTGCCGGACACCGTAGTGCCCGTGAACTACCGGCTGTGGTTCCGCCCGAACGACGCGCTGAACGCGTTCGACGGCCGCGCCGACGTCGAGATCAAGGTGCTGAAACCGGTCAACAACATCGTGGTCGCCGGCCACCGGATCAAGTTCACCAACGGCCGCATCACGCTGCAGCCGGGCAACATCCAGCTGATCGCGACGCCGCAGGACAAGGGCGACTTCTATCAGTTGCGCCCCGTCGCCGGCACGATCTCGCCGGGCAACTATTCGCTGCACATGGAGTGGTCGGGCATCATCAACTTCAAGTCGTACGACGATCCGGTCAACCACACGGGCGGCAGCTGCGGCGACGATCCGTATCCGGGCTGCTCGGCCGCGGAAGGCGTGTTCCGCGTCGACCTGAAGGGCACCGACGGCAAGACGAGCGGCGCGATCCTCACGCAGGGCGAAACCAACCTGTCGCGCCAATGGTTCCCCGGCTGGGACGAGCCGGCGTTCCGCCCGACCTATGAAGTGACGGCCGAAGTGCCGCAAAGCTGGCGCGTCGTGTCGAACGCGGCCGAGAAGCCGTCGACCAACGTCGGCGGCGGCTACAAGCTCGTGCAGTTCGAGAAGACCCCGCCGATGCCGTCGTACCTGCTGTTCTTCGGCGGCGGCATGTTCGACACCTACGAGGACGATTTCACGAGCCCGCTGCCGGGCGGCAAGGGCGGCCTGCACCTGCGCGTGTTCACGCCGCCGGGCATGAGCGAGTGGGCGAAGCCGGCGATGGACCGCACCAAGCAGGCGCTCGACTTCTACTACCGCTACACGGGCATCCCGCTGCCGCTCACGAAGTTCGACACGGTGGCCGCGAACGACGCATTCAAGGAGCAGAAGGACCTGAACTTCGGCGGGATGGAGAACTGGGGCTCGATCCTCGAGTTCGCCGACGACATCCTGCCGCAGCCGGGCCAGCCGATGTCGCACTACGGCAACGAAGTGCTGACGCACGAAGTGGCGCACCAGTGGTTCGGCGATCTCGTGACGACCGACTGGTGGGACAACGTGTGGCTCAACGAATCGTTCGCGACGTTCTTCGAGACGAAGACCACGATCCAGTTCTTCCCCAACGAGTTCAGCTGGCTCGACCAGGTGAAGAACAAGTATCGCGTGATCAATCGTGACATCGGCCCGAACGCGTTCCCGGTCGCGCCGAACTTCAACGACTGGGCGTCGAACGACTTCGTGCTGAGCGCCAGCGCGTTCACGTACGACAAGGGCGGCCACGTGCTGAAGACGCTCGAGAACTATCTCGGCGAGCAGACCTTGCGCAAGGGGCTGCAGCAGTACCTGGTCGACTACTCGTTCGGCAACGGGACGCCGAAGCGTCTGTGGGATGCGCTGTCGAAGGAAAGCGGCCAGGCGGTCGGCCCGATCGGCGACAGCTACGTGCGTCAGACCGGCGTGCCGCTGATCTCGCTCGACACGCAGTGCGACCTGACGAAGAACCAGACGGTCGTCACGCTGAAACAGCAGCCGTTCCCGAACAAGAACGCGTATCCGGGCCTGCAGTGGACGGTGCCGATCACGCTCGCGTACGGCCAGGGGCTCGCGAAACGCACGACGCTCGCGCTGAAGGATACGCAGGCACAGACGCGGATCGACGGCTGCACGGGCGTGGTCGCCGACCCGAGCGGGCTCGACTACTACGTCGTGAACTACAGCGACGCGGCCTGGAGCGGGCTGCTCACGCAGGTCAACAGCTCGACCGATCCGGTGCTGCTGGCGAACCTGAAGAGCGAAGCGGCCCTGCTCGTCGCGAACAACCTCGCGCCGGCCTCGCGCTCGACGTCGATCGGCTCGGTCGCTTCGCCGGCCGCGATGAAGCTGCGCCAGACGCCGACCTTCGGCGGCATCGAACCGGTGACGAAGGAGCGCCCGGCACGGCAATACCAGGGCATCTTCAAGCCGCGCAAGGTAGTGACGCAGTAACGGTGCGGCTCCGGCCCGCGCCGCGCCACCCGCGGTGCCGGCCGGCGTACCGGTTTCTCCGACCTGTTGACGGGCCTCGCATGCGAGGCCCTTTTTTCATGCGGCGGCGCCTCGGCCCGCCGTCTCGCCCACGCGGCGTTTCCCACGCAGGCTGCGGGAACCACGGGGCGAAACGCGCGGCTGCGGCGATGCAGCGCGCGATGCCGCGCTAGCGATCGTCGCGGCGCCGGAACGCCCACCACGCGGCCAGCGCGGTGAAGCCCGCGACGAGCAGCACCATCAGCCAGAAGCCGTGCTTGTTCTCCGCGAACGGCACGCCGCCGACGTTCATCCCGAAGAAGCCGGCGACGATGTTGATCGGCAGCGCGATCACGGTGACGAGCGTCAACGTGAACAGCGTCCGGTTGTTCTGTTCGTCGAGGCGCGAACCGATCTCTTCCTGCAGCAGCTTGATGCGCTCGTTGAGTCCCGCCAGGTCGGCGAGCACCAGCGAGAATTCCTCGGTCGACTCGCGCAGCTCCTGCACGTCCTCCGTGTGCAGCCACGCAGGCGGCTTCGCGAGCAGCCGGAAGATCGACCCCGGCTCCGGCGCGAGCATGCGCTGCAGGCGCGTCAGCGTGCGGCGCATCGCACCGAGCTCGATGCGGTTCGACGTGAGCCGCTGCGACAGGAAACGATCCTCGATGCGGTCGACATCGATGCTCGTGCGCCGCATGATCTGGATCAGCAGGTCGGCCTGGTCGCGCAGCAGGTGCACGAGCAGTTCCGCGGGCGACCGGAACCGCTCGCCGTCGCGCACGCTCGCGCGCAGCGTGTCGACCGAGCGCAGCGGCTTGAGCCGCGCGGTCACCATGATGCGCCGTTCGACGTGGACGAACAGCGTCGCGATCTCCGACGGCGTGAGCTCGAGATTGAACATCACGTCGTTGACGATCGCGCGCAACGCGCCGTCCTCCTGCTCGATGCGCGTCGAGCGCGAGCCTTCGTGCAGGAATTCGAAGAAGCTGTCGGGCAACCCGAGATGCGTACGCATCCAGCGCTCGCTCGCGCCATGCGCGAGATTGAAATGCAGCCAGACGAAATCGCCCGATGCGGCCGCGCCGTGCTCGCGGCACGTGCGCAACCACGCGGCGGCCGCGTCGGCATCGAGCATCGTGCCGGCGCCGCCCGGAACGAAGCGGAATCCGCACACCATGCCGGACGTGTCGGCGCCGTAAGTCTGTACGATCAGGTCCATCGTGTCGAAGGTCGTGCGGCGCGCGCCGCGCCGCACATCGCGGGTCGCGGGCCCGCGCCGGGAAAAGAAAGAAAACGTATGCCCGACGGGCGTGACGCGTTCGTGACACCGTCACGCGGCATCATACCGGCGGTCGCTCCGTGCCCCAAAAAAACAACGCGCCGCCCATTGGGCGGCGCTGACAGGAAAGACCTCGCGGCGTGCGCGGCACGCGTTACTGCCGCGTCTCCGACTGCGCGGCGCTCGGGCACGCCGGGTCCTTGCCCCAGTGGCCGTCGCATACGCGCCAGCGGCACAGCTGATCCTCGAAGAAACCGCGCTCCGAGCACTCCTTCACGCGCGACGCCAGCGAGCCGCCGGTCGCCGCTGCCGCCTTGGTCGGCACCGCCTGCGCCTTCTGCGCGGCGAGTTTCTTGTCGGCCGGCTTCGTGCGCGCGACGAGCGCCGCGAGCAGATCGGCATCCGGATCGTCCTTCCCGGCCGCCTTCGCGGTTCGGGTCGGCGTCGCGTCGCGGCGCTTCTTCGCCTGCGCGAGCTCGGCCTGCTGTTCCTTGCGATGCTTGCGGGCTTCGGCCTTCGCTTCGGCTTTCGTGTCGGTCTTGCCGTGCGCGGCGACCTTCGTGCCCTTCGACGCGTCGGCCTTCGCGGTCCTGGCCGTCGCCGCCGCGGCGGCCGCCGTTGCGGCCGCGCCGGCCGTGGCCGCGCCCGATGCGTCGTCGGCGCCGTTGGCAAGCGCGCGCGACAGACGGCCGTTGTCCGCGGACGCAGTCGAAGCAGATGCAACGGCCTGGGACGCCGAATCGTCGTTGACGATCGTGGCCGGTTGCACGGCCGACGCGGCGGATGCGCCGTTCTGCGCGACCTGCGCGGCGGCGCCGCTGGCCGGTGCGGCCTTGTCCGGCGCAGCCGCCGCGGGTGCCGGCGCGGCCGCGACGACCGCGGGCCGCTCGCCCGACGACTGCTGCATGCGCCACGCGCCCCAGCCGCCGACGGCCACGACCAACGCCACCACGGCGGCGATCGGCGCCTTCAGCGAACGGCGCGGCGGCTCGGCGGGCGGCGTGACACGCCCTTCCAGATCCGCGAGAATGCGCGACTGCCGAGGTCCTCCCTCGCCTGCCGGTTTGGTATCGGACAGCAGGCTGGGCGGAGTTTTCGAATTTGAATTTTCCGGCGCACTCATTCAGCGTCTCATTGAATCCTGGTTTAATTCACCGCGATAATATAGCCCGGCTTCTCGAAGCAGCCTGATTCTAAGAGCAAGCATTGCAAAACACAATCAATTCCAATTTCCGGGGATTTCGTTGATTGCCGTCGCACTCGTCGCCTATTTCGCCCTTGCCGTCGCCGTCGCGGCACTGTTGCTTTTACCGGGTATCCGCGCGACCGTTTTCGAATCCGTCGCCCAGTTTCACGGCCGCCTTACGCGTCGTGCGAACGATCGCGCCGCACGCACGCGGAGTCAGATTGTTAAATCGGCAAGCGCGACGCGCGGCGCATTAAGCGATGTGCAAAATTTACTGGTTCGGCGGCGCTTGATGATTATGGTATCGGCAGGTATTCTTGCGACGCCGCCATTGGTCGCCATTGCGTTACGCGGCCGGCAATTATTCCAGTACGACGACACGGCGCGCGTGCCCGACGAGAAAATCGCCGCGCTGCTGCAGGGCGAACAACTCGTGCCGCCCCCGCCGCTGCCGCCGGAAGTCTTCGCCACCAAGGAGGTCGAACAGGTCCGCCCGGCGCTGAAGGATGCGAGCCGCGACTGGAACCTGCTGGACCCGGATTTCCGTACGCGTTTGCTGCTGGTCTACAAGATCATGCACGAACAGCACGGTTATGAAATGGCGTTGCTGGAAGGTTACCGGAGCCCGGAACGGCAGAACCGGCTGGCGCAGATGGGCAGCAACGTGACCAACGCGGCAGCCTTCCAGAGTTATCACCAATTCGGGCTGGCGGCCGATAATGCATTCCTGCGCGACGGCAAGCTGGTCATTTCCGAGAAAGATCCGTGGGCGATGCGCGGCTATCAGTTGTACGGCCAGGTCGCCGAACAAGTCGGCCTGACCTGGGGCGGCCGATGGAAAATGATGGATCTCGGGCACGTGGAATACCATAAACCCGGTTTTAAACTGGGACGCGGCAGCTAGCCAGGGCTGCCGGACAAGAAATAATGAGGGCGGCATGGGGCTTTTTAATCACCCGGCAGGAAACGATTTGAGCGGCGCAAACGATCGGGCATTCCGGTGCGCGATTTTTTCCGGCCGCCGCTTCCGTTTTAAATCTCACAGCGTCCTTTCGTTAATGCGCGCGCCTTCTCCGATGCCGCGAGCGCGTTGATGCCAGCCTCCTTCATCCCGTTTGACAGCATGGCGACACATCGCGGCGCCACCCTTGCCGCTCGGCGCGCCTGCGTCGCCTCACCGAATCGCACCGGAACCTGAACGTCCTATGCAACGCATCCTCAACGTGCTGACTCATCCGCGTACGCTCTCGATCGTCGGGATCGTCGCGCTAGCGGCCATCCTGTTCATCGTCGCCGACATGCTGCAGTTGCCGCTCCTGTGGGCGGCGCTCGCGTTCGCGGCGGTCCTCGCGCTGTGGCTCGTCGTCGCGCTGTGGCGCCGCTGGCGCGTGAAGCGCGCGAACCAGCAGCTCGGCCAGGTGCTGGAAGAGCAGGCGGAAACCGGCAAGATCGCCGCACCGGCCGCTGCCGCGCTCGCACCGGACGCGAAGACGGCCGACCTCGACGTGCTGCGCACGCGCCTGTCGGATGCGGTGAAGACGATCAAGACGTCGAAGATCGGCCAGGTGTCGGGCGGCTCCGCGCTGTACGAACTGCCGTGGTACATCGTGATCGGCAACCCGGCCGCGGGCAAGAGCAGCGCCGTGCTCAATTCCGGCCTGCAGTTCCCGTTCGCGGACAAGAACAACGCCGTGATCCACGGCATCGGCGGCACGCGCAACTGCGACTGGTTCTTCACGACCGAAGGGATCCTGCTCGACACGGCCGGCCGCTATTCGGTGCACGAGGAAGACCGCAGCGAATGGCTCGGCTTCCTCGGGCTGCTCAAGCGCTACCGTCCGAAGGCGCCGATCAACGGCATCATCGTCACGGCCAGCATCGCCGAACTCACCGGCAACCGCCCCGAATTCGCGATCAACCTCGCGAAAAACCTCCGCCAGCGCGTTCAGGAGCTGACGGAAAAGCTGGAAGTGTTCGCGCCGGTCTACGTGATGTTCACGAAGGCCGACCTGATCACCGGCTTCACCGAATTCTTCAGCAGCAGCGACAAGCACGAGTACGACCGCGTGTGGGGCGCCACCCTGCCCTACGAGCCCGACGACAAGCGTGACGTCGTCGCGCAGTTCGACACGCACTTCGAGGAGCTCTACGAAGGGCTGAAGGAGATCAGCGTCGCGCAGCTGTCGCTGTCGCGCGGCAACCAGCTGTCGCCGGGCCAGTTGAGCTTCCCGCTCGAATTCTCGACGATCAAGCCGTCGCTGCGCGCGTTCCTCGCGACGCTGTTCGAGAACAACCCCTTCCAGTACAAGCCGATCTTCCGCGGCTTCTACTTCACCAGCGCGCTGCAGGAAGGCGAAACCAACAGTGCGGCCGCGCAGCGCATCGCGCACCGCTTCGGCCTCGACGGAAGCGCGCTGCCGAAACCGCACAGCGCGTTCTCGAAGAACGGCTTCTTCCTGCGCGACCTGTTCTCGAAGGTGATCTTCGCGGACCGTCAGACGGTGCGCCAGTTCGCGAGCCCGACCAAGACGCGGCTGCGCTACGCGACCTTCTTCGGCTTCGTCGCGGCGCTCGCGCTCGCGCTCGGCGGCTGGACCTGGTCGACGATCGGCAACCAGCAGCTCGTCGCGAACGTGCAGGCCGACCTCGACAACGTCACGCGCCTGCAGCAGGGCCGCAACGACCTGCAGTCGCGCCTGCAGGCGATGGACATCCTCGAGGACCGGATCGAGCAGCTCGAACAGTTCCGCCGCGACAAGCCGCTTTCGGTATCGCTCGGCCTGTACCAGGGCGACCGTCTCGAACAACACCTGCTGACCGAGTACTACAACGGCGTGCGCCAGATCCTGCTGGCGCCGGTGTCGCAGAATCTCGCGTCGTTCATGAAGGACGTGAACGCGCACCCCGAACAGCTCGTGCCGATGACGCGCCCGCCCGAATCGGGTGCCGTGCAGGGCGGCACGCTGCCGGTCTCGACGAACGCGGCAGGCGCCGCGCCGCAGGCCGGCGCCGTGCCGGCCGCGTCGGGCGCCACGCCGGCCGCCGCCCCGCAACAGGCGGCCGCGCCGCAGGGCGGCCTCTACAGCGACGCGTCGCCGACCAACGTGCAGGACGCGTACAACGCGCTGAAGACGTACCTGATGCTGTCCGACAAGCGTCACGTCGAGCAGGCGCACCTGACCGACCAGCTCGCCCGCTTCTGGCGCGGCTGGCTCGAGACGAATCGCGGCAACATGCCGCGCGACGAGATGATCAGGAGCGCCGAGCGCATGATCTCGTTCTACCTGTCGCGCGTAAACGACAACGACTGGCCGATGATCGACGCGAACCTCGCGCTCGTCGACCAGACCCGCGAGAACCTGCGCCGCGTGGTGCGCGGCATGCCGGCCCGCCAGCGCGGCTACGAGGAAATCAAGGCCCGCGCATCGACCCGCTTCGCGCCGATGACCATCGCGCGCATCGTCGGCGACGGCAACCAGTCGCTGGTTGCCGGCAGCTACGCGATTCCGGGCACGTTCACGCGCGAGGCGTGGTTCGACTACGTGCAGCCGGCGATCCGCGATGCGGCGACGAAGGAATTGCAGGCGAAGGACTGGGTGCTCAACACGTCGACGCAGGACGACCTGACGCTCGAGGGCAGCCCCGAGCAGATCCAGAAGACGCTCGTCGGCATGTACAAGACCGAGTACGCGCAGCACTGGCAGAAGTTCATGCAGGGGATCGCGGTACAGGGCTTCACCAGCTTCGGCCAAGCCGTCGACGGGATGAACCGCCTCGGCGACCCGCAGGATTCGCCGATCCGCAAGATCCTCGAGACCGCGTACGACCAGACGTCGTGGGACAACCCGTCGCTCGCGAACGTGACGATCAAGAAGGCGCAGACGGGCGTCGTGAACTGGGTCAAGCAACTGTTCTCGCGCTCGCAGGCCGGCCAGGTGGCGGCGGCCAACATCGACATCAACGGCAATCCGGCCGAGGTGCCGATGGGCCCGATCGGCCAGGAGTTCGTCGGGCTCGCGCGGATCGTCGCGACGCATGACGGCACGTCGATGCTGAAGGGCTACATGGAGTCGCTGTCGAAGGTCCGCACGCGCTTCAACGTGATCAAGAACCAGGGCGACCCGGGCCCGGGCGCGCGCCAGCTGATGCAGCAGACCCTCGACGGCAGCGGTTCGGAACTCGCCGATTCGCTGAAGCTCGTCGACGAGCAGATGCTGACGGGCCTGACCGATTCGCAACGCAAGTCGCTGCGCCCGCTGCTGGTGCGGCCGCTGATGCAGGCGTTCGCGGTCGTGATCCAGCCGGCCAGCGCCGAAGTCAACAAGGTGTGGAACGCGCAGGTCTACCAGCCGTTCCAGAGCTCGCTCGCGACGAAATACCCGTTCGCGGCGAACGCGAAGGTCGAGGCCGGCGCCGGCGAGATCGCGCAGGTGTTCGGTCCGGACGGCTCGATCGCGAAGTTCGTCGGCACGACGCTCGGGCCGCTCGCGGTGCGCCGCGGCGACACGCTCGCCGCCCGCACGTGGGGCGACATGGGCATCGGGCTCACGCCGGAGTTCACGAACGGCTTCGCGCGCTGGGTCGCGCCGCTCGCCGGCGGCGCCGCCGGCAGCGCGGCCGCGTCGGCCGAGCCGCAGACCGTGTTCCAGATCCTGCCGCAACCGAGCACGGGCACGACGGAATACACGATCGCGATCGACGGCCAGCAGCTGCGCTACCGCAACACGCCGCCGCAGTGGACCAACTTCGTGTGGCCGAACCCGCAGGGCTCGCCGGGCGCGACGCTGTCCGCGACGACCTTCGACGGCCGCACGGTGCAGCTCGTCAACGAGCCGGGCCGCTACGGCCTCGAGAAGCTGATCAATTCGGCGCAGCGCAAGCGCCGTCCGGACGGCACCTTCGACCTGACGTGGGCACAGGGCAGCGTGAACGTGTCGGTGACGATGCGCATCATCAGCACGTCGCAACCGTCGGCCGGCGGCGGCGACCAGCCGCAGCAACAGAGCCTGCGCGGCCTGCAGCTGCCGTCGTCGGTCGCCGACGCGAGCGCCGGCGCCGCGCAGAACGCGACGCAGACCGCCACCGGCACGTCCGCCACCGGCACGTCCGCCACCGGCACGTCCGCTACCGGCACGTCCGGCACGCCAGGCGCAGCGCCGGCCGTCGCGGCCGCCAACGCAACGAATGCACAGAGGGCGCAATGACGCAAACGGTACAGGCGCAAATCGCCTACTTCGGCAAGATTCCGTCGCGCGGCGACTTCGTGAAGAGCGCGCACAATCCGCAGTTGCTGCAGACGCTCGATCGCTGGATCGCGCAGGCGCTGGAGCTGCTCGCGGAAGATCCGCGCTGGAAGATCGTCTACGAGGATGCGAAGCCGATGCATTTCGCGTTCCTCGGCTCGCGCAGCAAGCTCGCGATCGCGGGCCACATGGTCGCGAGCCACGACGTGTCGATGCGCCGCTTCCCGTTCCTCGGCGCCACCGCGCTGGAGGTCGACCGGCCGCTCGCATTCCTCGCGCGCAGCCCGCTCGCGTTCGCGCGGCTGTGGTCACGCGTCGCCACGCAGATCCCGCCGCTGCTCGGCAAGGACGAGCCGCCCGGCGCGCTGCAGGCGCTCGGCGACACCCAGGTGCCGATCGACATCGGCGGCCCGGGCACGTCGCACGACGGCACCTTCAACGATTTCGTCGAACACCAGTCGCTGTACGGCCTGCAGCAGATGCTGCTCGAAAGCGGTCATCCGGTGCGGCTGCGCGGCGCGATGCTCGCGCTCGGCTCGCTGCTGCGGCCGGTGATGCAGAGCGGCTCGTCGCACATCGAGCGCGGCCTCACGCTGCCGCTGCCGGTCGATCCGTTCTACCGCAGCCTCGTCGCCGCGTTCTGGCTCGAGCTGATCGCGCCGTTCGTCGCGCAGGCCGACTTCGAGCTCGCGATCTTCATCGGCACGATCGCCGAGCGCGAACGGCTCATCATCGGCTTCAACGGTGCGTCGGCGAAAACGCTGCTGAGCGTCGTCGACCCGCAGACCTACGCCGCCCACAACATCGACATCGACGATCCCGAGTGGATCGACGCCCATGCGCAAAACGATCAGCAGATCAGCAAGCTCGTCAGCTACCTCGACCAACCGCAACTCTCGCTGCGCGTCGCCATCGACGCGTTCCGCGAAGCGTTCATCGGAGGCTGACGGCATGCATCGCACGATTCAGGTCCGGCGCGCGCGCCTGTCGGCCGCCGTCTCGCCCGCCCTCGCCGCGCTGTTCGCGGCCGGCCTCGTCGCGAGCGGCGCGGCCTTCGCGCAGAACACGGGCGCGACCGTCACGCCGGTCGGCAACGGCACGGTCGCGACGACCGCGCTGCCGCAGGCCAACCCGAACGCCGGCGGCGCGTCCGGCACGGTGGTGCACGGCACCGCCGGCACGATCGCGCCGCCGCCCGCGAACGCGACGCCCGGCCAGGTGGTCGTCGGCGGCAAGGTGCCCGACGAAGCGACCAAGGCGGCCGTGCTGCAGAAGCTGCGCGATACCTACGGCGCGACGAACGTCGTCGACCAGATCGAGGTGGGCGACGTCGCGACGCCGCCGAACTGGAGCGCGAACGTGCAGAAGCTGCTCGGTGCGCAGCTCAAGCAGATCAGCAAGGGCCAGTTGAAGATCAACGGTACGCAGATCGAGATGAAGGGCGAGGTGCACAACGAGGCGCAGCGCCAGCAGCTCGCGAGCGACATGGCGAACACGCTGAACCCGACGTATACGATCAAGAACGGGCTGCGCGTGTCCGCGTCCGAACAGGGCGTGCTCGACCAGACGCTCGCGAACCGGACGATCGAGTTCGAGACCGGCAGCGCGACGCTGACGCCGCAGGGCAAGCTGATCCTCGACCAGATGGCGGCCGCGCTCGCGAAGATGCCGAACCGCACGGTCGACATCATCGGCCACACCGACAACTCGGGGAACCGGACGTCGAACATCGCGCTGAGCCAGGCGCGCGCGGATGCGGTGAAGGGCTACCTGATCACGAAGAGCATTCCGCCGCAGCAGATGACGACGACGGGCGTCGGGCCGGATCAGCCGATCGCGCCGAACGATACGGCGGACGGAAGGGCGCGGAACCGGCGGATCGAATTCCGCGTCGGGCAGTAACGGGAAATCGGCCGGCCGCTCGCGCGATGGCGAAGCGGCACGGCGCGGCACACGACGGGCGGCGGCAGCAATGCGCCGCCCGTCTTGCGTTTACGACTGCTCGTCGGGCCGCACGCCCAGCAGCTCGCGAATGTGCGACAGCGAGCCGTCGTCCTTCACGACGCTCTCGAGCCACTTGTGCAGCGGCATGTCGGCCCATTCGGCCGCCTTGTCGGCGAGATACGCGACGGGGCTGTGCGGCTCGGTCTGGCGGAAATAGCGCGCCACCGCACGCAGCTGGTCGACGGCCTGCGCGCGGTTCTGGATGCCGGCGATCATCTGCGTCACCGGAGGACGCGAAGCGGTCTGCTGCGGCACGTGAGTCTCCTCGGTCTGGATCGGCTGGCCGAACACCGGCTCGATGCGCTCGGGCTCGGCCTGCGGCGCTACCTGCGCGTGCGGTGCGCTGCCCGTATAGCCCTGTTCGCGCGCAAAGCGCTCGGCGAGCCGGTACACGGTCTCGAACGCGTCGCGCGCCTGCCGGAAGCTCGGCGCCGAATCGCCCGCGCGCTCGACCAGCCGCTCCTCGAACGCATCGAGCGCGAATTCGAACGCCTTCAGGTTCGCCAGCAGCGCCGTGTAGAACGCGATCGACGTCACGCGCCGCGACGCATCGATCTGCTCGATCGACGGCTTGCCGCGCGCGATGTCGTCCGCGTGGTCCGGGTCGCGCTTGATCGACTGCGCGACGTGCTGCGCGACTTCCCAGTCGAGCGTACTGAACGCATTCGATGCGCCGTCCGTCAGCGGCACCGCGCGCAGCAACTCGGCCGTGCGGCCGGACAGCCACGCGACGTTGCCGAGCCGGTGCTCGATGTCGTCGTCCTCGGGCAGCGGGTGGAAGGTGTCCCAGAACTCGCGGCACAGGCCTTCGAGCAGCGCATAGCCTTCGGTGAGACCCGTGATGCCGTCCTCGAGCGCGAGCGCCTCGGTCAGCCATACGGCGAGCCGCAGGTCCTTCGTGCGCGTGCGCAGCAGCTCGCCCGCATGATCGACGACGAAGCCCCAGTCGGCCTCCTTGATCTCGGTCACCCATTCGCCCTGGTCGAGCGTCGGGTCGTCATAGCGCCGCGCGTCCTGGATCGCGTCGAATTCGTTCGAAAACAGCAAGTCGTCGCCGCTGGGCGACGCCTCGCTGATCGGCGTCAGCAGCTCGGGGAGATTGATCGGCATGGTTCGGTCAGTTCATCAATGCTTGACTGGGCGCGGCCGCGCTCATTCGACGGTGTACGCGAATTCGCCGGCCTCGTCCGCGCGCACCGCGATGCGCGCGATGGCCGCGCCGTCGGCGATCCGGCCGAGCACGTGGCCCGCGATCTCCGGCAGCAGCGTGCCGTTCAGGATGTGGTCGACGTTGCGGGCACCCGAGTCGACCTCGGTGCAGCGCGCGAGCACCGCCTCGACGAGCGACTCGTCCCATTCGAACGCGGCCTTGTGGTTCGTCTCGATCCGGCGGCGGATGCGCTCGAGCTTCAGCTCGATGATCTCGGCCAGCACGTCGTCGGAAATCGGATAGTACGGCACGACCTTCATCCGGCCGAGGAACGCCGGCTTGAAGGTCTTGTACAGTTGCGGACGCAACGTCTCGGCGAGCGCGTCCGGATCGGGCAATTCGTCGGCCGGCTTGTTCAGGCAGGCCTGCATCACCGCGGCCGAGCCGACGTTCGACGTCAGGATGATCAGCGTGTTGCGGAAGTCGATCTCGCGGCCTTCGGCATCGTCCATCGTGCCCTTGTCGAACACCTGGAAGAACATTTCGAGCACATCCGGGTGCGCCTTCTCGACCTCGTCGAGCAGCACGACGGAATACGGATTGCGGCGCACGGCCTCGGTCAGCACGCCGCCTTCGCCGTAACCGACGTAGCCCGGCGGCGAACCCTTCAGGCCGGACACGCTGTGCGCTTCCTGGTACTCGCTCATGTTGATCGTGACCATCTTGCGCTCGCCGCCATACAGGATGTCGGCCAGCGCCAGCGCCGTCTCGGTCTTGCCGACACCCGACGGCCCGACGAACATGAACACGCCGCGCGGCTTGTTCGGATCCTCGAGGTTCGCGGTCGCGGTGCGCACGCGCTGCGCGATCGCCTCCAGCGCATGATCCTGGCCGATCACGCGCGCGGCGAGCAGCGGCTGCAGGTTCAGCACGGTGTCGATCTCGTCCTTCACCATCCGGCCGAGCGGAATGCCCGTCCACGCGGCGACGATCTCGGCGACCACGTGGCCGTCGACCTGCAGCGGCACCATCGGCTCGCCGCCCTGCAGCGCATGCAACGCCGCGACGCGTTCGGCGAGCTTGTCGCGGGTGGCCTGCACGTCGACCGGCTGGCCGTCTTCCGACGGGCCGCGCGCGCGGTCGAGCGCGTCGCGCAGTTCGGCGATCTCGGCGACGATCGCGCGCTCGGCTTCGTAGCGTTCTTCGTCCTTCGCCAGTTGTTCGAGCGCCGTGTCGCGCGCGCCGCGCAGCTCGCCGAGCCGCTCGTCGTGCACCGCCCCGCCCGCCGCCTCGCGCTCCAGCGACGCGATTTCCGCGTCGATGCGCTCGATGCGCTTCCTGGTATCGTCGATCGCCGCCGGCGTCGCGCTGTGCGCGAGCGCGACCTTCGCGCACGCGGTGTCGAGCACGCTGATCGCCTTGTCCGGCAACTGGCGGCCGCTGATGTAGCGGTGCGACAGGCGTACGGCCTCGGTGATCGCGTCGTCGAGAATCCGCACGTCGAAATGCTTCTCCATCAGGCCCGACATCCCGCGCAGCATCGCCGCGGCCAGCGGCTCGCTCGGCTCCTCGACCTTCACGACCTGGAAGCGCCGCGCGAGCGCCGCATCCTTCTCGAAGTACTTCTTGTATTCGCTCCACGTCGTCGCGGCGATCGTGCGCAGCTCGCCGCGCGCGAGCGCCGGCTTCAGCAGGTTCGCCGCGTCGTTCTGGCCGGCCTGGCCGCCCGCGCCGATGATCGTGTGCGCCTCGTCGATGAACAGGATGATCGGATGCGCGCTCTTCTTCACTTCGTCGATCACGCTCTTCAGGCGGTTCTCGAACTCGCCCTTCACGCTCGCGCCGGCCTGCAGCAGCCCCATGTCGAGCACGTGCAGCGCGACGCCGCGCAACGGCGGCGGCACGTCGTCGGCCGCGATCCGCAGCGCGAGCCCCTCGACGACCGCCGTTTTGCCGACGCCGGCCTCGCCGGTCATGATCGGGTTGTTCTGGCGGCGGCGCATCAGGATGTCGATCGCCTGGCGGATCTCCGCTTCGCGGCCGATCACCGGGTCGATCTTGCCGTCGCGCGCGCGCTGCGTGAGGTTGGTCGTGTACGTATCGAGCGCGGGCGTCTTCGACGGGCCGGCCGCGGGCGCCATGCCGTCGGCGGCCGGCGCGACGTCGCTGCCGTCTTCATCCGCCTGACGCGGCTCGGCTTCGCTCGAACCGGCCATGATTTCGTCGAACTTGTGCTTCAGGTCCGTCACGTTCATTTCCGCGAACCGCGACGACATCCGTTGCGCGAACTGCGCGAGATCGGGCGCGGTCAGCAGCGCGAGCAGCAGGTGCCCCGAGCGAATGCGACCGAGCTGCGAATCGAGCGACGCGATCAGCCACGCCTGCTCGAACAGCGCGATCAGATGCACGGAGAACACCGGCGTGCGCGTGTTGCCCGTCTTCAGGCGCGTCAGCTCGCGTTCGAGATCGGCATGCAGCGCATGCGGGTCGACGCGGCTCGCGCGCAATGCGAGCGGCAGGTCGCCCGTTGCTTCGTCGAGCAACGCGAGGAACAGGTGCTCCAGATCGACCTCGTAGTGGCCGCGCGCCAGGCACGCGCTCGCCGCGCGCTCGGTCGCGTGGCGGCACAGCGGGTTCAGTTTCGTGATCAGGGTCTTCAGAGGCGTGCTCATGGCGTCGATCTCAGGTTCGATTGCTTGTTGTTGTCAGGGTCAGTGAATCACGTGCAGCTCGTAGCGGGCGTCGGAGCGGTCTTCGGCGGCGTCGCGCGTGCAGAGGAACGCATCCCAGCCGAGCCGCGAGCCCACACCGAGCATGCTCGCGCCGACTTCCGTGCGCTTCAGCACGAGCCTCACCTCGTACTCGAGCGTGACGCCGGCGAGCAGCGTCAGCATCCGCTCGAGCGCGACGGCGTGCGCGCCGCCGGGCAGGAACGCCTCGTAATCGCGCTTGGACAGCGGGCCGACGACGATCCGTGCACGCATGTCGCGCTGCCACACGCGCTCGCCGACGAGCGCCGTCGCGCCGAGCACCGCGTTGACTTCGCCGAGCACGCTCAGTTGATCGGGCGGCACGTCGTACCACTTGCCGACGAACTGGTCGATCTTCACCGGCACGCGGAAGTAATCGGACAGCGTGCGCTGCAGGTAAGCCGCCGACATCGGCCGGTGCCGCGCGGCCAGCGCGTAGCCGGCCACGGCCTCGTCGAGCACGCCGCCCGGGCCGGCGGCGAGACTGTCGCGCACCTCGTCGCTCGGCACGCCGGCGATCGCGAGCAGCAGCGGCAGGTAGCGCTCGTCGCGGTCGAGTTCGTAATGGAACGGCAGCCGGTATTTCTTCCACGCCGCATAGAACAGCGCGGTCGCGCGGTTCGAGAACACGTCGAAGAACGCGCGCGCCGCGTGGTCGCGCCTCAGATGCTCGCGCGCGACGATCTGCTCGGTGTAGTGCAGCGGCAGCGCGCCCTGCCCGCCGAGCAGCCCGAAGAACGCGGGCGTCAGCTCGACGCGGCCGAGCTCGCCGGCGGCCAGTGCGGTGTCGCGCTGCTCATCCGAGTTCAGCGGCGTGCCGTCGTCGTCGTACGAACGCGCGCCCTCGATCTCGCTCGGCGGGAAGCCGAGCGACAGCGTGTTGCGGAATGCGATGCGCTGCGCGACCACGTCGCCCTGCCGCCACGCGCCGGGCGCATCCGACGCCTGCCGCGCGAACAGCCCTTCGAGCACGCGCACCGCCTGGAAGAATTCGAAGCGATGCGGCTCGTCGAGCAGCGCGTCGACTACGCCAGGATCGATTCGCCGGTTCGGGGCTTGCATCGAATGATCTCCTCGCCGGTGCGCTTCGACACGACGACCAATTGAACGAAACTGTTGAGGTGGACGTACAGCCCGAAGAAGCTGTCGAGCACGCGCACGAACGACGCGAGGCTCGCGCCGACGAAGTGTTCCTCGTCGATCGTCAGCCGGATCTCGATGCCGCGCACGAACGTCGCGAACGGCTTGCCAGGCAGCCACTGCACGGCGCCGCGCTGCTCGATGCCGGCGAGGCCGTCGATCTGGCGCATCGACACGGCGGTGCGTCGCAGGTCGTACAGCGTCAGCATTTCCTTCAACGGCGCGAGGCCGTGCGCGACGAGCGACACGTGGTTGAGCGCGAGGTGCGACACGAGCCGCCAGTGCGCGGCGCGGCCGCGCTCGAAGCGCACGCTTTGCGTCGGGCGGCGCAGCAGCGAGATGCCGCTCGTCTGCGCGCCGCCTTCCTGGAACAGGTCGCCGCCTTCGAGGCCGAACGCCAGCATCGCCGGCAGGTCGCGGTTCGTGCAGGTGAGGTCGAGGCTCAGCGTGTCGGTCTGCGGCGACGTCGGCTCGAAGTCGATGTCGACGATCGAAATCTCGGTTTCGTAGCCGGGGCTTTTCTGCGCGACCCAGTCGTTGCGGCGCGCGAACCAGTAATGACCGATCCGCGCCGATTCGCCGTGATGCAGCGAATAGAACGGCCGGAACTCGATCACCGATTCCTCGTGCGCCTGCTGCCGGACGAGCTTCACCGAATCGATCGAATACACCTCGTACGCAAACGCACGCCGCGCCTCGGCGATCACCGGATACGACACCGCGCGGTGCGTGATGCGGATCGGCTCGCCGTGCTGGCGGAACAGGTTGACGATCGGCGTGCAGAACAGCCGGAAATGGCTCGCCGTCAGCAGCTCGAGCAGGCGCGCGACGTGCGAATCGCTGCGCACGTCCTGCAGTACCAGATGCAGCGTCGCGCGCTGGCAGCGGCCCGACGCGCGTGCGATCGCCGCGAGGTCGAAGTCGACGAAATCGAACTTGTCGGGGAACGCGAAGTATTCGGTGAGCAGCCGGTACGCGGGATGCGATTTCGCCGGATAGTCGATCAGCGCGTCGTCCTCGGCGAAGCCGGCCTGCGCGATCGGCAGCTTGCGCAGCGCGGTCCAGCGGCCGTTGCGTTCGGGCTCGACGTACGCGCCGAGCACGTTGACGAACAGGCAGTCGGTCAGCGCGGCGACGAACGACTGCTCGCCGTGCAGATGCGCACGCAGCGTCGACACCTTCAGCGCGCCGAGATCGAGCTGCGCGGCGAGCGATTCGAACGTGATCGAGATCACGCCCGTCGCGTTCGACGGCAGCACCGTCGCGCTCGGCGCGAGCGCGACCGGCGTATAGCGCGCCTCCGAGATGCGGATCGGCGCGAGCGTCACGTCGTAGGCGGTGCGGAACCGGCATTGCACGCCGCGGATCGGGCGGCTCTTCAGCTCGGTGCCGCGATCGACCACGACCGGTTCGGTCTGCTGGCCGGGCGAAGCCGGCGTGAACTGCGCGATCGAGCAGGACGGGAACGGCCGCAGGTAGTGCGGATACAGCACTTCCAGCAGCGCTTCGGTGAATTCGGGGTAGTCGTCGTCGAGCTTCTTGTTGATGCGCGCGCCGAGCAGCGCGAACGATTCGATCATCCGCTCGACGTGCGGATCCTCGCAATGCTCGCCGGACAGCGCGAGGCGCGCGGCGATCTTCGGATAGCGTTCGGCGAAATCTCGCGAATAGCGCCGCAAAAACGATAATTCGCGTTCGTAATACGGCAGCAACTCTTCCATCGACGACCCCGAACCTCAATATTTCATGCCGGACCTGATCGACCACCGGGCGGTCCGGCCCGCTCGGCGGCTTGATTTACTGCATTCGTGCCGCGCGTGCGCGCGTGACCGAATATTGCAGCGTCGACGGTTGCAACATCGCGTCGAAACTCACCGGCTCCTCGGCCGGGTGCACGACGAGCAGTGCCTGGATCGCGAAGTAGAGCGCGTTGGTGGCCTGCTCGTTCAGCTCGAACGTCACCTGTACCTGCTGCAGGCGCGGCTCGTGGCGCGCGATGGCCTGCTGGATCGACTTGCAGATGAACGCGCGATCGTAGTGGCTCGCGAGGCTCAGCCCCGCGAAATCGTTCAGTCCGTAGGTCAGCACCGATTTCTGGCATTCCGGCAGTGCGGCCAGCTCGTCCTCGGTGTGCGCGATACGGGTGTTGAGGATCGCCTCGACGTCGCGGGCGACCGTATTCTTGAGCTCGTCCAGCGACAATTGCCGCATCGCCGCCGCTGCGGGCAGATGCGGTTCGTCGTCGAACAGCTTGTCGAGAAAACTGGGTTCGAATCGTTTCATGACGAAAACGGCAACGGGACGCGACGCGCCCCGTTGCCGCAACCGACCTTAGACCGCGTAGGTCTTGTCGTTCTTCGTCAGGCTCCAGGCGCCTTGCGTGTTGCCGCCCTGGTTGCCGCCGATCTTCTGCTGGGTTTGCTTCCACTGCACGGCTGCGTATTTCAGCGAGAACGTCTCGATCGGCAGACCTTCCTCGCGAACGCTCGGCGCGATGCTCGAGATGATCACGTACTTGAGCTTGACTTCCAGATACTGCACGCGCTTGCCTTCACCGTCCGCGCGCGAGAAATGGACCGTCACTTCGTCGAACGTGGTACCGCCCGAAGCGTGCTGATACAGCAGCGGGCTCGACGAATCGATTTCCTTCGTGAAGATCATGTCGCCGTGCTCGCAACGCGTCATCGTATGACCGCCAGCGGTCGATGCGGTTGCCGAACGCGGCTGAACGATCGAGTGATCCCACGATTTCAGTTCGATCCAGCCCTGGTGGTCCTTGTCCGCGGACTCGCCCTTCACCGCGGGACTACCAAACTGCAAGTGCATATGTAACATGGCCCTTCGACTCCCCAAAGAGGTGGTTTTAACGTCCTACCCAGGCGGCCCGCCCGGGCGATTTACTCGCTTATGAATTTGCCGGTTTGGGCAGATCAGCGACAAGTCGCAGAGAAATCGAGAGTTCGTCGAGCTGAAAGTGCGGGCGCAGGAACGCGACCGAACGATACGAGCCCGGCTTGCCCGGAATCTCCGACACTTGTATGGATGCCTCGCGCAGCGGAAATTGCGCTTTCTGTTCCTGCGAGGCGTTGTCGTCGAGCAGGACGTATTGCGAAATCCACCGGTTGAGGAAAGTCTCCACGTTCTGCGCCGATGCGAAGCTGCCGATCTTGTCCCGCATCATCGCCTTCAGGTAGTGCGCGACGCGCGATACCGAGAAGATGTACTGAAGCTGGGCGGACAGGACGGCGTTCGCATTCGCGCTGTCGGTGCTGTATTTTTTTGGCTTCTGCACCGACTGCGCAGCGAAGAACGCGGCGTAATCCGAGTTCTTGCAATGGACGAGCGGGATGAAGCCGAGGTCGCTCAGCTCCTTCTCGCGGCGATCGGTAATCGCGATTTCGGTCGGGCACTTCAGCGCGACTTCACCGTCGTCGGTCTTGAACGTGTGGGTCGGCAGATCCTCGACGAGGCCGCCGCCTTCGACGCCGCGGATCGCCGCGCACCAGCCGAAGTCGTCGAACGCGGCCGTCAGGCGTGCCGCGAAGGCCCATGCCGCGTTGCACCACAGGTACTTGTCGTGATCGGTGCCGTCGACTTCCTCGACGAAGTTGAAGTTCTCCGCGGTCTGGCCGTCCTTCGGATTGAACGGCAGGCGGCCGAGGAAGCGCGGCAGCGTCAGGCCGACGTAGCGCGAGTCCTCGGCGTCGCGGAACGACTTCCACTTCGCGTATTCGACGGTATCGAACACCTTGCCGAGGTCGCGTGGCTTGCCGAGGTCGGAGAACGACTCGAGACCGAGCAGTTCCGGCGACGCCGACGCGATGAACGGCGCATGCGCGGCCGCCGCGACGTGCGACATCTGCTCGATGAAGTACATGTCTTCCGGCTGGCGCGAGATCTCGTAATCGCCGATCAGCGCACCGAACGGCGAGCCGCCGAACGTGCCGAATTCTTCTTCGTAAACCTTCTTGAACAGCGCGCTCTGGTCGAACTCGCTCGCGCCCTTGAAGTCGCGCACGAGATCGCGCTTCGGTGCGTGCAGCGCCTTGATCTTGATCGTCTGGCCCGTGTTGCTTTCCTTGACCAGATAGTCCATCCCGCGCCACGTGCTTTCGAGGCGCTGGAATTCCGGCGCGTGCATCACGGCGGAAAGCTGCGTGGAAATCAGGCGGTCGAGTTCCGCGACGCGCGCGTCGATCGTGGCCGACAGGTTGTCCGACACGATCACCGTGCCGTCGAGCACCTGGTGCACGAGTTCGCCGATCAGGTCCTTCGCACGCGCATGCTCGGAATCGGATTTCGCGACCTTGCTCTTCTCGACGATGTCGTCGAGCAACGAAGTCCCGGCGGCGTATTCCGCGCCGCTCGCTTGGGCCGCAGCCGTTTGCTGGTTCATCTCAACACTCCGTCGTCATTCGCCGTCTTTGTCGCCGCCGGTGCCCTTCGCGAGCGCCTGCAGCTGCTGCGTGTTCTTCAGCACCTCGGACAGCAGATCCTCGAGCTTGTCGTTGCCGGCGAGCTTGTTGCGCAGGTCGGCGAGCTTCGAACGCGCCTCGAGCAGGCGGCGCAGCGGCTCGACCTGTTCGACGACTTGGTCCGGGCTGAAATCCGACAGCGAGCGGAACTTCAGGTCGACCGCGAACTTGCCGCCTTCCGGGCTCAGGCGGTTTTCCACCTGGAACGCAGCACGCGGCTCGATCGCCTTCATCACGTCGTCGAAATTGTCGCGGTCGATATTGACGAACTTGCGATCGCGCAGCTTCGGCTGCTCGATTTCGGACTGGCCCGCCAGATCGCCGACGACCCCGACGACGAACGGCAGCTCCTTCACCTCGATCGCATCGCCCTTCTCGACCTCGTAGGTCAGCTGGACGCGCGGCGGCCGTATTTTCTGCAAGCTTTTCTGAATGCTTTCTTTCTTGGCCATCTCGACGGCTCCCAGGTTAGTTGTGGTTATCGCGTCAGTTGCGGTTTCAGTTGCGCAGTGCGCCGAACGGATCCGCGCTGCCCTTTTGCGCCGTGGGCGGCGTCGGCGTGGTCGACGCCGCCGCCTCGGCGGCCGGTGCGGCGCCGCCCCTCGGACGATGGACGACCCGGCGCGGCGGGCGCGGTTTCGCGACCTTCGTTTCCGGCGGGAACAGCGCCGATTCGCCGAGCGTGTCGCGCAGTTGCTTCGCGAGCGCCTGCGCGTCGGACTTCGCATCGCCCGCGAGCGACGCGTCCTGGCGCAGCTCGCCGAGCGACTGCGTCGCGATCCGCAGGCCGGCGACGGCCAGCACGCTCTTCGCCTGACGATCGGTCGCGTCGCGCTGCAGCGCTTCCTGGGCGGCGACGATCGCCTGCCCGTAATGGTTTTGTGCGAACTGGATTTGCGCGATGCGCGACCACGGTTCCTCGCGCGTCGGATCCGACTTCGCGAGCTGCTGGTACAGGCCGAGCGCCTTGTCCTGGTCCCCCGCCTTCGCGACGGCGTCTGCATCGGCCAGCGACTTGTTGAACACTTCCGCAGTCGGCGGCGCGGGAGGCTGGCTCGCACAGCCGGCGATCACGCCGCAAGCCACCACTACCCCAGACAGTTTTGCGAACAGACGGTCTTTCATCGTTATATCCACCGGCGCGTGAGTTTTAAATCGTTGAGAATCTGGTTCTTTTGCTTTGCAAGAAGCGCGCGGGTATAGTACCGATCAATTTTTCATAATTCAATCGTCGTGTGAAGAGTAATTCCTTTTAAAACCGGGCGCTACCCCCTCGAATGGCCTCTCGCCGCGGGCTCGCGGCGGTTTTTCTTTCGGCCGGAATGCGCAAGTTTTACTGGCCGCACGACCCGCCGCCCGGATGGCGGAAAAAATTTCCGAACGCTTGCCTGGCGCGGGCGTGCTTAATAGTTGAACGGTGCAATGTCGGGGATACGCAGCGAACGCGGCAATATCCCGGCAGTTTTGACAGGGATAAAGGCGGCACGCCGGAAAAACGATGAGATCGTCCATGATTCGCTACGCGCTGCCGCTGGTTGCGTGCGCCCTTCTGGCCGGATGCGCGGCCGCCCCGCTGCTCGGCTCGGCCGCCAGCGCCGTGATGTCCGCGGCCGGCATCGGCAAGCCCGAGGTGCCCGACGCGCAGAAACCGCCGCGCAATATCGGCCTCACGCTGGCCGCCGCGCCGAACCTGAATGCCGCGACCGACCACAAGCCGCTCGCGCTCGTCGTCCGGCTCTATGCGCTGAAGGACCCGACCTCGTTCCAGCAAGCGCCGTTCGACGCATTTACCGATCCGACCAAGGAAAAAGCCGCACTCGGCGCCGATCTGCTGAATGTGCGCGAAATCACGCTGATTCCGGGCCAGCGCTATACGGCAACCGAGAAGGTGTCGCGTGAAGCGCAGGCATTCGGCATCGTCGCGCTGTTCCGCGATCCCGCAATACAACGATGGAAACTGACGTTCGATCCGGTGAAGTCGGAGAAATCCGGCATAATCGTCGGCCTGCATAATTGCGCGATGACGGTCACCGACGGTACGGTCATCGCTCCGCAGCAGGGTGCGCCGTCGCAACCGCTGAATATGCTTTCTTCGGTCTCCTGCGGTTAAACATGACGCACGAATGTCAATTAACAAGAGTTAACACTTGGCGATTTAATTCGGGCACGAACAAATCGATTACATCGCAACGCCACATTAACCGGATTTGACATGAGTTATTCGGCCAAGGTGCTGTGGGGGGAAGGGCTGTTCCTCCGGCCTCAACATTTTCAGCGGCAGGACGCGTACCACGAGGCGCGCCTGTTCGAGTCCATCCAGGCGATCCAGCCGTACAACTGGGGCGTGCGCTCGGTGCGCATCGACCGCGACGCGCTCGGCAGCAACGTGCTGCGGGTGGCCGAGCTCGCGCTCGTGTTCCCGGACGGCGCGCTGTATGCCGCGCCGCAGGCCGACGACCTGCCGCCGCCGATCGCGCTGGACACGTTGCCCGACGGCATCAACGAATTCGTGTTCTATCTCGCGCTGCACCCGCTGCGCGAGAACGGCACCAACTACAGCGACGATCCGGCCGCCGGCTTCATGACGCGGTTCGTCAGCGAGCAGACGAGCGTCGCCGACAACTTCACCGACGCCGCCGAAGCCGACATCACGTTCCTGAAGACCCAGGTCAAGCTGATCGCGCACAGCGAGCCGCGCGACCAGTTGCTGTCCGTGCCGCTCGTGCGCGTGCGCCGCACCGCGACGTCCGGTTTCGAGATCGACGACAACTTCGTGCCGCCATGCCTCGCGATCGAAGCGTCGCCGATCCTGCACCAGCGGCTGCGCCAACTGGTCGACGCGCTGCAGGCGAAGGTGAACGCGCTGTACGGCTTTCACCGCGAGCCGTCGAAGAACATCATCGAATTCCGCTCCGGCGACATCGCGTCGTTCTGGCTGCTGCACACTGCGAACGCCGCGTTCGCGACGCTCGCGCACCTGCACCAGCACGCGGCGCTGCATCCGGAGCGGCTGTTCCACGAACTGCTGCGCCTCGCAGGTCAATTGATGACGTTCTCGAAGGGCTATACGCTCGCCGACCTGCCCGTGTACCGCCACGACGATCCCGGGCCGAGCTTCGCGCGTCTCGACCTGATGCTGCGCGAATTGCTCGACACCGTGATCTCGACGCGCTATTTCGCGATCACGCTCGACGAGGTGCGCCCGTCGTTCCACCTCGGCCGCCTCGATTCCGGCAAGATCGACGACAAGACCGAGTTCTACCTCGCGGTGTCGGCGGACATGCCGAGCGTCGAGCTCGTCGATGCGGTGCCGGCCCGCTTCAAGGTCGGCGCGCCCGACGACGTCGACAAGCTCGTGCTGTCGGCCATGCCCGGCGTGCGGCTGTCGTACACGCCGCAAGTGCCGCCCGCGATTCCGGTGCGCCCCGGCGCGTGCTACTTCGCGCTCGATTCGCGCAGCCCGCTGTACGAGCGCATGCTGCAGGCCCAGTCCGCGATGATCTACGCGCCGACTGGCATCAATGACCTGAAATTCGAACTGATCGCGGTCACATCATGAGCTACGCGCCTTCCCTGTTCGGCGACAACGTGCCGCCGCCCCAGCATAGCCCGGCGTCGACGGACTCCGCGTTCCAGGCCCGCTCGCTGCTCGATTTGCTGTACGACGGGTTCTTCATGCTGTTCCTGCTCAAGAACGGGCGGGAACCGGACAGCGCCAGCGAGTTCAGCACGCGGATCCAGGAATTCCTGTCGGATTTCGAGCGCGGCGCGAAGAAGCTGAACATCGCCGCCGAGGACGTGTACGGCGCGAAGTTCGCGTTCTGCGCGGCCATCGACGAGATGGTGCTGTCGTCGCAGTTCAAGATCCGGACCGACTGGGAACGCCGGCCGCTGCAGCTCGTGCTGTTCGGCGAGCAACTCGCGGGCGAGAAGTTCTTTCAGTATCTCGAGGAAGGTCGTGCGCAGGGTGCGGCCCGACTGCAGTCGCTCGAGGTATTCCATATGTGCCTGCTGCTCGGGTTCCAGGGCAAGTATCTGCTCGAGGGGCCGGAAAAGCTCGCGTATCTGACCGCGCGGCTCGGCGACGAGATCGCACACATGAAGGGCAAGCGTGCGCCGTTCGCGCCGCATTGGCCGCTGCCCGATCAGATCGCGCATCGGCTGAAGCGCGAGGTGCCGGTGTGGGCGATCGGCGCGGTTTTTGCGCTCGTCGCGCTGCTCGCGTTCATCGGGCTCAACACGTATCTGAAGGACAAGACGCTGCAGACGCTCGCCCCCTATTCGCAGGTGATCAAGGTCGGGCCGGAGTCGGCTAATTTGACGATTTCGCTGCCGTAACAGGCGTGCGTTTTTCGAACGCCACTTCATGGAAAAAGGACCGCCTGGCGGTCCTTTTTCGCTTCTATCCGCTTTATCGGGACAACTGAAGAAGATCGACGGCGTACCGATGCGTCACGCCATCCAGACGTCTTCGTAGCCGGCATCGTCGATGATGAAGCGTGCGCCGGCCGGCAACCGCAGATAAGGCAGGACCCATGGCAGGCACGCCGACAGGTGCGCGGCATGCACGGGCTGATAGAAGTCGGCGGCGTCGCTGTATTCGCCGCAATGGAAGAACCAGCCGACGTTGTCGCCTTCGGACAGCGCGATGCGCGTGCCGTAGACGGGCATGCGCCCGAGCGTCGACAACGCGACGGCAACCATGTCTTCCGGTTCGACGGCATGCAGCCCGTAACGTGCGCAAACGGCATCCTGTTGCGCGCGCAGCACTGCCGGATCGTCGGCCATGTTCGTTTTCTTCCTGTCTTTCGGCGAGTCAGCCGGGTTGCCAGCACAACCGCGGGTCGTCTGCGCCGCCGGTCGATACGAAATATGTAGCAGCCTGCGTCGCCGTTGCCCGATCGACGCACTGCCGCGCCGGACAGCTGCCTCGCTGGCCGCCTGCCACGAGTTCGATCGTGTCGCCTGCCGGCGCTTCGGGCACCGTTCGCATTCGCCTGCTCGTCGTCACAACAGGATGAATGCGTCGTTCTCGACGTAGAAGACGAACGCATCGAGCAATTGCGCGACGCTCGGTTCGTCGACCTGATCGTGTGCGTTGATCACGATGTCCTCGATCGTCGCGCTGTCCAGCGTGACTTTCCAGTCCGGTTGGGCCGCGATGGCAGGCGCAACGTCGGCTTGCACGTCATCGGCGTCTTCGAAAAACGCCCCCTCGGTGTCGAGCGTCCACGGCATCGGCGGCAGGTAAAGCCGCCCGGAGAAATCGCCGGGACGTTCGAGAATATGGTGCAGCGACACTGCGGTCGGTGAATCGAGCGACATGGGTATTGCGGTGGTATCCGGGTTGATTGCGTTGCATCGGCCGCGCGCGACCTGCGACAGGCCGTGATTATGCCAATTCCTTGCGCGCCCGCCTTCCGGTGCACGTCAGTCGATACGCACCGTGACCGGTGTTCCCGCAAAAGCCGCCGCCCCCCTGCTTCACGTGTTCCAGTCCGTCTGTCGTGCGCACCACGATCGTGACCGGCGCCCGTCCTTGCGCCCATCGCGCATCCGGCGTCAGTTGGGATATTCGGCATTTCTCCACGCAACGAGACGGGCTCGGCATCGCCATAGCCGGCCACCCGCTCAATCCCTGTCGATCTGCTCCTGGCCCGGTGGTTTCGACACCCGCCGACGGACTGTGTTCGTCAGATTATTCCGCCCGCGCGAGCACGTCACCGGTTTTCCGTGAAATCGATTGCAATCAGGGCCACTTCGACTTCCGGTAAGGCTCGGTTGCGAGTAGTGTCTACGTGCCCGTATTCCGGCCCAGCCGGGCCCGACCGGCGCCCTGCACTCATTTACACAACGCTGCACACTGGAGATCTGCGATGAAACGTTCGAAGTTCCTGTTGTCGGGCCTGCTGCTCGCGTCCGCCCTCGGCTTCACGGCAGCCGCCGCGCACGCGGACGACCTGCTCGATTCCGTGAAGAAAGCCGGCGTGCTGCGCGTCGGCCTCGAGGGCACGTATCCGCCGTTCAATTCGCGCGGCACGTCCGGCCAGCTCGAGGGCTTCGACGTCGACGTCGCGAACGCGGTCGCCGGCAAGCTCGGCGTGAAGACGCAGTTCATCCCGACCGAATGGAGCGGCATCATCGCCGGCCTGCAGGCCGGCAAGTTCGACGTGATCGTCAACCAGGTCACGATCACGCCGCAGCGCAAGGAAGCGCTCGACTTCAGCGAACCGTACACGTACTCGGCCGCGCAGCTGATCCAGCGCAAGGACGACACGCGCAACTTCAAGTCGCTCGACGATTTCAAGGGCAAGAAACTCGGCGTGACGCTCGGCACCAACTACGACCAGATGGCGCGCACCGTGCCGGGCATCGAGGTGCAGACGTATCCGGGCGCGCCGGAGAAGTTGCGCGATCTCGCCGCGGGCCGCATCGAGGCGACGCTCGACGACCGCCTGATGCTGCCGTACATGATCAAGACGTCGAACCTGCCGCTGCGCGCGGGGGCGGTGCTGAACGGCGGCAAGCAGGAAATGGCGATCCCGTTCCGCAAGGGCAACCCGAAGTTCGAGAAGGCGATCAACGACGCGCTCGAGTCGCTGCGCAAGGACGGCACGCTGAAGAAGATCTCGACGCACTGGTTCGGCAGCGACGTGACGGTGCCGGTCGCGCAGTAAACGATCCAGCGATCCAGCGCTTCAACGCGTCACGCCGGTCATGTCGATGAAGGCGTGACGCGTCTCCTCAAGCCGCTTCGTCGAAGCGCGCGAGCAGCATCTGGCCGATCGGCGTCAGCGCCGGACGCACGGCCACCGCATTCACGCGCACCTGCGTCGGGTCCACCAACCGCTTCTCGACCAGCACGGCGAAAGCGGGATTCGATTGATCGACGCTGTCCGGCGCACGTGCAATGCGCAGCAGCATCGAGAATTCATGCGGGCTCAGCATGGTTCACGTCTCCTGATCGTCCGCGATCCGGTCCGAACCGGCGTCGATCGTATTTTCGAAGGAAAGGGTGCGATGCATGATCGCTGCGGCGCCGGGAGCGAGATCCCGGTGGTCTGCCTGCGACGCGGGCACGTCGTCGCGAGCAGGTTGCGCGCGCCCCGCAGCCGGCGATGCCGCCGCGGCACGGGGGCTTCCCACCTTATGGACATATCATGACGCGGACGTGACAGTGAAATGGGGAAGTAGCGGATTGAAAGCAGGGCCGCGCCTGGCCGGCCACAGCGGGCTGGGTATGACGACGCGCTACGTCCGCGGCGCTCATCCCGTAAGACGATCACGCTGATCGCCGTGCTGCCCCTGCCGGCGCCACGCCAGAGCCCGCGCGCGGTGTTGTAGTGCGTCGAGCGAACGCAACAGCGCGCGCTTCAGCAGGCCGGCGGCCGGTTTCTCAACGATCACATGCACCAACAGCGCTGTGCCTATCGCCGCAGCGACGACACCCCAAAACAGCACGCGCTGGTCAACGACCGGGCCGGCTTGATTGAACACCATGTAACCAACGTTCTGGTGAATCAAGTACAACGGGTAGCCCCCGGAACGGTCCATTGAGAAGATCTCCGCTCCGGCTAGCGATAGCATTCAGCCAGCGCGCTTCAATCTCATACGCTTCGCATGCTTCACAACGAGCTTGCTCGCCTCGGTACAGTAGCGCCATTGCATTGCGAGTAAATCGGTGGCCCTTCTCGCATTCGAATTCATACCGCTCGTTGTAGCCGGCCCAGGTGCCAGAGAGACAACGCCAGTTCAGCGCCGTAACAGTGGCGTGCAATCGCTCAAACGCTACCGCTCCCGCTTCGTCGAATCGACATGCCGTACACCATGCCCCATCCAAGATCGAACCGGCAAAGCTTTGCCACTCATGGCCTGCTGCACAACGAAACCGGTATCGTGACATCAGGCCCGTATAGCTTTCGCTCAAACAAGCCCCACCCCGTAACGCCGCTGCCGCCTGCAGGCGTGCAAGTCCGTCATGGTCCAATCGGCGCGCAGAATTGGCTTCCGCCACGCAACGCCGACACCAGTGGCCGGCAACGTATGCTGTCCCAGCGCCTCCCACTCATGCTCCTTCGCACAGCGGAGACGGTATCGCCTCGCTACGGTCGTGAATTCGCTCCCTACAAACTCTCCTCCGCGCTCCCTGACAATTTCCATCCATCGGTCACGCAGCGCTTCCCGCTTGCATTCGGGACATGCGGTCACATTTTTGTACAGGATAGACGTCGCAAGCCGCTCGAATTCATGCCCATTCGAACACCGGAAAAGGTAGTTCGCCTGTGCTCCAGCCCATGCCGTCGTCAGAAGCGTGAGCCCTCCCGCCTCCGCAAGCTCTACTGTATGTTTAAACGCCTCTTCAGCTGTACGCGCCATATCCTAAACAACCGCATTGTTTCATCACGAACACCGAACATCCCACCCAATCGGAACAACTTGCTCCGAAGCCATCTAGAAGACGAGTCCCGAGCTAGAATGCAGTCATGGAAAATCAGCTGAAACCGCACCACGGAGAGATCCCAATCCGTCAAATCCGCGCGATGTACGACGACCACACAATCCGAGTCTACCAAGCGTACTCAGACGCGATCGCCGATTCTGCTCTGACGAATGGAACATTCGTTTCACCACCGTTCAAGATGGAACGAATGACCTGGATTAAGCCATCGTTCATGTGGATGATGTACCGTTCAGGTTGGGGACTGAAAGATTCCGGACAAAGACGCATTCTCGCCATCGACATATCGCGCCAAGGCTTTGAGTGGGCATTGGCTCATAGCTGTCCGAGTCACCCTGAGGAAGCAATGAATCGAGAGGAATGGTTGCGCATTAAGGAGAGCGCTCCCGTACGCGTTCAATGGGACCCAGAGCGCGATCTATCGCTACAACCGCTCACACACCGTGCGATACAGATTGGCCTCAGCAAGCAAGCCGTCGACCTGTATGTGCATGAGTGGATACAGCGCATCACCGACGTAACTCCGCTGGCACATAGCGTGCATTCTCTCGTCCTCCAAGGCGATCTCGAGTCAGCCCGCGCCTTGCTGCCCATAGAGACCGCTTACGAACCCAGCGCTTAATTCAGTTTGAGCGATCGCTTACGGCACCACTCGACTGCTGTGCCCGGCCGCGCTCATTTAGTTCATGCAACAGATCCCGGCCGTCAACGATCCAAAATTTATCGACGGCCGGGAACACATGATCGGGCAAGGTATTCGCAAAGTCGACAAATTCCCCGGTCCAACCATCAGGAACATAGCGCTCCAACCGTGGACCATCATGATAAAAAGCGAAGAATCGCCTGCTATCAAAATCAATGAACGCAATTGGGAACAAAAAACCAACGTCCCACCAAGATTTCGCACTTGGGAATCTCTCCAGTAGAGCATTCCTCAAAAAGCCAATACTTAATCGATGAGTTATCGGCTCTGCCAAGAATTCTTCAGCTGCATTCTGGTCGACAACTACAATACCGGCCCTCTCCGTTGCCGTTGCACCCTGATCAGGCACTTCGTAGCCTGCAGCGACAAACTCGCCCCTCCACTTTTCCCAATCGAGTACCAAATTATCGTGGTCGGACAATAGCCAATAAACCTCCCCCTTGTGACGCGCCACCGCAACGGCATATTGCCGGTCAAGCAAGTCGGGGGATGCTGGCCCTAGAATTTTTTCGAGATCTGTCATTGCTTCACCTTACCTGATCCTGGAACTGCGTTCTCCTGCAACCATTGCCCCCAAGGTGATGGCAGCTCGTAAGAGCGGCCTGGCGTGGTCGGATCGACTATCTTAGGAGCCAATCCACCCTGGTTCAACGGGTTCCGATTATAACGATACTGCGGAATCGCATTCTCTTGGATGAAATCATCTAACCACGCAGGTATTTCGAATGAAGTCACAGAGCTATTAGGGCGCAATGTTTTGAAATATTCCGCATGCGCGGAATCACCAATACTAATGTTCAACGTCCCATTCTGAATAATCGGGTTTCCGTTAGAATCCAGCGTAATAAGTGTCTTGCTCGCGTTAGGCATCTCGCCACCTTGCACCCGGTAAACGGTTGAGGTGTCGCCAACCGTCACGTCCGGTGTGCCAATCTTGCCGCCGATCTTCGCCCCCGCAACGATGCCCCCAACGGTGCCAACAACAGTACCGACAGCATTTGGATCACCTTGGCCCACCGCTTTCATCGTATCGGCCAGGCCAGCAACCGAATTGACGGCCGTTTGCTTCACACCGTTCTGCCGGATCGATTGGCCGATCTCACTGACCGGATCGCCGACGCCGCCACCAACAGCAGACAACCCGTCCAGCGTTTGCAATACGCCCTGCGCGCCAGCATTGGCTACTGTCTTAATGCCTGATGAAGCGGCCGTTCCCACCCACGACGCAACTTGCGTGGCCTTGCTGTTCGCGAGCTTTGCAGCATCCCATGCCTTCTGTGTCCAAGTGTATTGCAGGAACGTCGGATCGCTCGCTTGCGCATCACGCAAGATCTTCTGTGCTTGAGCGTCTTGCGCTCCAAGCTTCTGCATGTCGTCATAATGCCGGAAGTCCGCGGTACCCTTCACGAACTCCGCAGAACAATCGACTTGCGAGCAAGCAGCTGCAATCAAGCGGTTGTAGAGATCGACATTGTTCCCTGCCAAAGCCTTGATCTTGTCAATTTCCATGGGGCTCAATTGCCGATTGAAGCGATCCGCGCTCGCTCCAGTCAACGCTCCCGCTCCGCCTCCGGCCAACGCCCCCGCTCCGCCTGCCAGCACGTTCGACGCAAGATTCCCCAGCAGTTCGTCTACGCTCGCGTTACCAGTCGGCCCCGCGTCCTTAATCGATTTAGCGAGCTCATTCAGCTGCGGCGCGAGCTTCGCCGACACACCGGCGCCCGCAGCTCCACCAGCTGCTCCCAATCCCCCACCCGTCAACCCGCCCGTCAATGCACCACCAGCGATATGCAACGCGACGCGGTTGTCGCCGCCTTCGGCCCAGTCCTTCGCATCTTGCAAATATTGCGCCTGAAGCTTCGGATCGGTCTCGTTTGCCGCCGCCGTCAATGCTTCACGCTGCTTCTTGTCCGCATAGCTGCCAATCTGCTTTGCAATCGCCTCCGATGCCGCCTGCGCCGCGTTGATGAGATCCGATTGATTGCTCAGCACCTGCTGCAGATCCGGCGTCTTGCTAACCGTGCCATTCAGGTCCGACGTATCACGAGTCAGCGTCGCCACATCCTGCTTCTGGTTCGCCTTGTCTGTGATCGTGATGTTGCCGGCACTGATTGCACTCTTCGTGGTTGCATTGCTGCTATCACTCTCGCTCACGTACAGCGGCAACGCACCACCCGTATTCTTACCGCTCGTCGGCCCATGCGTAGCGTAATTGTTGCCACCATCACCCACGCCCCCGCCCGCACTAATCCCGAAGCTGCTCGCGTTATAGCTTGAGCTGTTCTGGATGTTCGAGAACGATAACGTCCCAGTCGTCAGCTGATTCTTGTCAGGCGTCGCCGTGCTCGCGATGTACGCGCCCTTCAGGTCGGTGTTGCCCTTCACGGTGATGTCAAAACCACCGTCTCCGGCCTGAATACCCGATTGCTCGTTCACGCCAGCGTAGTTGCCGCTCGCATGACCGCTCTGCGCGCTGAAACTCGCGCTGCCGCCGCCCTGGCTAACACTGAATCCGCCGCCCGAACTGCTCTGGTGAGCCTCGCTGCGGCTCGTATCCTGCACCGACGCGAGATTCAGGTTGCCGCCGACATCCGTAATCACCTTGTTCGCGTTGACGTTCGCCCCGACGATATTGGTGTCACCGCCACTGATGATCGTCGCCGTATTGCTCGCGTTGATGTGCGTATTGTTCTGCGTCGCCGCATCCGAATTCGCATCACCGTGCGCGCGCGACATTGCCGCCGACACGCCAAACCCGCCCGTGCCATACGAGACACCCACGCTCGCACTCTTCGACTCGTTCGTGCTGCGCGTGCTGTCGGTATCCGTGCTGTTGACCAGATTGACCTTGTTGGTCGCCTGCAACAGAACATCCTTCGCGCTCACGTCCGATCCCTGGATCGTCACGTTGCCCTGCCCGGCGTTCTTGTCACCCGTCGCGACGAACGCGGCCGTACCGCCCGCCTTCACGCTGCTGCCGTTGTTCTGCGTGCTGTTCTCGGTGAACGTCGACTTGCTGTACGACGAGCCGAAGCTCAGCTCCATCTTCGCTTCGACCTTGCCCTTCGGATCGTTCAGCGCATTCGTCATGTTGCCCGTTGCACCGACAAGATCCGCCATCCCGCCCGCCGCCGCGATCGCGTGCAGCGCTGCCGCCCGGCCGTCCTTGCTGCCGCCCGCGCCCTGCGCCTGCTGATTCACGTTCTGGATCGCGTCGATCACCGGCGACTTCACCGCGAGCGTGAAGCCCGAACTCTTCACCTCGTGCGTTTCTTCGTGATGACGATCCGTCTGCGATGCATCGATCGTGACTTCCTTCGCGATGCCGGTCACATCCTGACCGGCGACGATGTCCGAACCGGTCACATGGAGCTTGTTACCAGCCACCATCGACACGCTGCCGTCCGTGCTGCCGATCAGGCTGCCCTGCGAACCCTTCACCGTATCGCGGCTGGTATCGATCGTCTGGTTCGTGCCATACGAGATCCCTGCGCCCGCGCTACCGAGGCCGGACTTCTTCACATCCTTGTAGTGATACTCGCTCGAAGCCGTATCCGCCGTCGTGACCGTCAGGTCGTGGCCGGCAGAAAGGCTCACGTCGTTGGTCGCCGCGATCGTCGCCGCCTTCGCCGTCAGATCGTTGCCAGCCTGCACCGCAACCGTGCTGCCCGACAACGTCGTGCCGACCGCATTGGTGTAGCTGCTCGAATCGATCGTATGCGTCGATTTCGACGACAGGAAGCCGTTTTCCTTGCGGTAGTGCTCGTCGTTCGCGCTCGCGCTCTGTTCACCGGCCTTCAGGTTGACATCATGGCCGGCGCTCACGCCGATTGCGCCCTGCGCGTTGGCATATGCAGCCGTCGCATTCACGTCATGGCCGGCCACTATCGCCAAGTTGCCGCCCGTCGCGATCTGCGTGCCCGTGTCGCTCGACGCCGTATGTTCCGCGTGGTTGCGAGCATCCCACTTCACCGCGTCCTGGCTACTTTGGCGAACCGAATTCAGATTCACGTCATTGTTGGCTGCCAGTACTGCATTGCCAGTCGTCGCGATTACGGCCGCATTGGCGTTCAGATCGTGACCGGCGACCGCCTGTAAGCTGCCAGCATTGATCGTCGAAATACGGTCGAGACCGGTTGCACTACCGGTCTTCGTGGTGGCCGAACTCGTCGTAGTCGTCAGGTTGAGGTCCCGCCCGGCCGACAGCGCTACGGTATTGCCCTGAATCAACCCGCCAATATTATTGAGATCCTGGTTCGCGCTCGCGAGCACGGTTCCGCCCGACACGGTACCGCTGTTGTCGATCGAATCCGCATGGATGATCGTGACGTTGCGGCTCGCGATCATGCCCGAGTTCTTGTACGCACCGTCGGCATTCATCGTGACGTTCTTGCCGGAGATGATCGTACCTTCGCCCGTCACATCCGCCGCGTTCGCGTGCAGATAGACCTGCGGCACCAGCACCGTCTGCTGGCTACCATTCGGTAACGTCACCGTCTGACTCACGAGCCAGACGATGTCGCTCGTCAGCGCGGCCATCTGCGCATCGGTCAGCGCCGTACCGACGTTCAATCCGAACTGCTGCGATGCCTTCACGCCATTCGCCATCAGCGCCTGATATTCGCTCTGGTTGTCCGTATAGTCGCCAATGAAACGCTGGCCGGTGGTCTGGATGATCTGCTGCTGAATCAGCTGCTGCTCGTAGAAGCCGTCGCCGATGCGCTTGAGAACCGTGTTCGGATCGACCTTGAGTGCGTCCAGCATCGTGTCGCTCGACAGCCATTTCCGGTAATCGGTAAAGCGCGGGTCCGTCTCGATCAGGAAGTGGCTGCCGGGGTCGCTCGTGACCTGATACAGCGCGTTGTTGGGCAAACGCGTGTTCGGCGTCACCGTGCGCACGACGACATCACCGACATTGGCCTTTACGGCCGATACGTTACCCGCACCGACACCAGACACGCCCGAGTCGACCACCAATTGCCCGCCAATATCCTTGCCCGCCACCGGCGTCACGCCCGTACCGCTTGCGCCCTGCGCAACGGACGTCGCTGCCGCCACGCTCTTGATCGGATTTGACGGCTTGCTCGGATCGGTCAGCACCACCGGCAGATCGATGGTCTGCGCCGGAATGGCCGGCATGAAGGGAGTCGAACTGGTCGCTCGCTCGTCACCGCTGAACGCACCGCCAGACTGAACCCACGTATAGATCGCCTGGCCTGAACCCGTGAACGTTTCCGTGCCTTGCGCACCGATGTTCTGTACGTTTTTCGGATTGTTACCGTCACCGGCCACGATCTGACTCTTGTCGTTGACGCCCGAGACGGTATTGATCGTGATACTACGACCAGACGTGATCGTGCCCGGTTGCGAAGCCGTGACAACATCCTTGGTCGATGTCACGTTGGCCGTATAAACGGTGTACGTCTGGACGAGGCGGCTCGCCACGTCCGCGTTATACCCGACCAGCGCCTGATTCAGGCTCTGATAGGCGGCAACGGTCGCCTTGTACCACTGCTGGAAAGGCGCACATGCCGCGTTGGTCGAGGTCAGGCACGACGGGCTCGCCGGATCGAAGGGATTCGGTTTTGCACCCGTTACGTCCGCTTCAGTGGGAGCCTTGATGGAAAACCAGTCGCTGCCGACGCCCCTTCGTCCGAAAATTAGCGCGGCGGGCGCCGTCATGGCGAACGGCCCCTGCGTGACCCACGCCGGGTTTGCCTCGGGCGGCGGCGTCACGCCGAACGTCGCCCAGATGTCAGCTGGCACCGTACGATACGCGCCAGTCTGGGCCGCCGCCGCCCCCGAGCCAAAGTAATCGGCGGCGTACGCCGTGTTGTCGATTTTGCCGGCCACGCCGTTCATCGTGTACTTCGCGTACTCGGCGAACGGATACTTGGTCGACGGCAGCAGAATGAATTTCTGGTCGTCGTCCAGCGCCCACTGATAGTCCGTGCCCGGATGAATTTCCTGACTGTTCTTCTGGTACAGATAAACGGTCGACGGATCGATCTTCTCCGTCGAGCCCGGCACCTGATACCACAACTGGTTGCCACTGTCGGTCGTAACCTTCGAAGTCTGGAAGTTCGAGTTCAGATTCTCGAACCGGTTCGCGCTGATCGTGATGTCGCGGCCCGCATCGATCTGCGCGCCATTGTTCGTCACGAGTTGGGCGCTGCCGGTTGCCTGACGATTCGCATCCAGCGCGCCGCCAACGCGAATGTCGTTGCTCGCGTAGATCAGTGCATTGTTCTGGTTCTTGAAAGTCTGCGCGCCGATGTCGAGATCGCCACGCGATGCGATCACGCCCCCCACGCCTTGGGCGTTCTGGTCGTTGATGACTGTGTTCGCCCCGACTGCGACCGTATCGCCATAAATCCGGCCACCGGCATTCGTGATGGTGTCTCCGGCGGTCACCGTCGTTGTGCCACCATCGATCAGACCTTCGTTCGTAATCGACTGATTCGCGTGGACGTTCGTAGCATTCCCACCAAAAATCTCGCCTGCCGCACGGTTCTGGATCGAATTGGCATTCACGTTGGCAACATTGCCCGCCGACAGTGTGCCGCTGTTGTCGAGCGCGCCGCCGACCGTGGTCGTCAGATCATGGCCCGCCACAATCTGTCCGGTGTTGGTCAGATCGCCTTGCGTCGTCACATTGACGTCGCCCGCCGATTGGAGCTTGCCGTCGTTGTTCAGCGTCCCGGTCGAGACCGTCAGTTGCTGGCCTCCGTTGATGTCGCCCCGGCTGTTGACCAGCGCATTCGACGCTCCCAATGTTGCGGTGCCTTTCGACTGAATGCTACCCGACGTGTTGTCGATGGTCGGTGCGATCAGCTTGGCATCCTTGTCCGCACGAATCGAGCCGGACGTATTGTCGAGCGCCTGGTTGGCGTTCAACATAACGCTTGCGCCCTCCATTCCGGCCGTCAGCCCCGGCACACCTGCGGTCGTCGGCAGCGTCGAATTGGCTGTCTGCGCATTGCGAATCGTATCGCCCGTCACCGACAGCGCGCCGCTCGCGTGCATGGCCCCGCGCGTGTTGTCGACCGTCGTACCGGACACCGTGACATCCCTGTTGCCGCCGATCTGGCCGGCCACGTTCGACACCGTGCCGGCGCTCCGTACGGTCAATGCGCCGTCCGCCACGAGCGAACCCGCATCGTTGGTCACGAATGCGGTATTGACGGTCGCCGCACCGCTCGACGAGATTGCACCACCCACGTTGCTCAGTGCTCCGGTTGTCAGCGTGACACCATTGCCGAGAACCTGACCACCTGTGGACTGCCCTGCCAGTATGCCGTTGTCGAACGTCTGGCCGCGCGTATCGATGTCGACCGCTCCCGTTGCCTGCACCAAACCCGACCGGTTATCCACCGCCCCCGCCCGACTCGTCAGCGATTGACTTGCCGCCACTTTGCCGAGCGTGTTGTCGATCGCACCGTGTCCGGATGCAAGCGTGACGTTCGCCCCCGTGATCGTGCCGCCCGAGTTCAGCAATCCCGCATTGGTCAGGGTCGTGTCGCCCGACGCGAGCAGCTTGCCGCCTGCGTTGTCCGTCGTGCCGGATGTCGTCACTGACAACGCACCGGAAACCGAACCGATGGTGCCACCGTGGTTCGACACGGTCTGCGCCGCCACGGTCGTGTCGTGTGTCGCCGCGATCGTACCGCCTGCATTCGTCAGTGCGCCTGCTACAGTGAGCTTCGCCGCATCCGCCGACACCGTGCCTTGCGAATTGTCGAACGTACCGGCCTGCGTGTTCAGCGCGCCAGCTGCGGTAATCTTGCCCTGCGTATTGTCGAGTGCCTGAGAGACAGTCAGCGCCATGTCGCCGGTGGACGTGCCGATCTGGCCCGCACGGTTGCTCAGCGTGCCAGCGGTTGCGATCAACCCGGTCGACCCCACCATCTTGCCGCTATCGTTCGACAGCGTGCGCGTGGCAGTCAGCGACAATGCATCCGACGTTGATCCGATCTGGCCGCCCGCATTGACCAGGTCCCCCGTCTGGATTTGCGCACCGTGCACGGCCGTCATACTGCCGTTCGTGTTGTCGATCGTGTCGCTTGCGACGGTAAGTGCATTGGCCGAGCTCACCGTCCCGCCAGTACTCGTCAGCGACTGCGTCGCACGCAGCGTCGTGTCGCCAGCGGCCGATCCGATCGTACCCGCCGCGTTGCCAATGCTGTTTGCCGTCACCGACAGGCCATTGCCGCCGACCATGGAGCCCGACTGATTCGAGACGTCGCCCGTCGCCGCCACGGTCAGTGCGTCAGTAGTGCCGATCTTGCCGCCCGTATTCACGACATCGGCCGCTGTGATCTGTGCCGCATGTGCGCTGATCGATCCGGCCGAGTTGTCGAGATGGGCCGTGTGAATCGACAGGTCATTACCGGACGCAACTTTGCCGTTTGCGTTGTTCAGTGATTGCGTGACATCGAGCGAGGTGTCACCCGCCACGGAGCCGATCTGGCCTTGTGCGTTGGAAACCGTATTCGCCGTCAGCGTGAGGCCATTGCCGCCTGCAATCTTCCCGTTATCGTTCGCGACGCGCCCGGTCGCCGTCAGTACCAACACGCCCGTCGACGTGCCGATCTCACCGGCCACGTTCGTCAGGTCGGTTGCAGCGATCTGCGCCGTGCGCGCCGTGATGTGCCCTTGGGTATTGTCGAGCGCACCGGACGAGTTCAGCGACAACGCATCGGCCGCCAGCGTGCCGGACCGGTTCGATACCGATTGCGCGGTCACGTTCGCGAGGTTCTGCGAGCTGATGATGCCCGAGTCGTTGACCAGTTGCCCCGCATTCAGCGTCACGTTCTGGCCGCTCATCATGCCGGCGACGTTCGACAACGTGCCATTCGCCGTGACGTTGACTGCGCTGGCCGCATTCACGGTCCCGTGGTCCAGCGTGACGTCGTTTGCGAACAGATTAACGTTGTCACCCGCTGCCAGCGTGCCGCTGCTCGTGACGTTCGCAGCGCGTGCCGCGACGGAGCCACCGCCGACGAGATTACCGGCGGAATCTGCCCCCGCGTATGCCTGCCCGCTGTTGCTGAACGACGTGGCGGCTGTCAGGTTCGTGTTGCCGCCTGACGAAATCGTTCCGGCGTTCGACAATGCCTGCGACGCGTTCAGATCGGTGGCCTGCGTACTGACAATCGTGCCTTGCTGAGAAACGTTGGCGCCATCGATCCGGGTGTTCGCGGCCGACTGCAGACGCGCGGTCGGCGCAATCGTCACATCGCCGTTGTTCGAGACTTCAATATCGCCGGTCAGTGACGTGACAGCACCCGCGTCTCGCACGCCCACGCCGGCCTCGGTCCCGATCATCCGGACGCTATTGGCGAACATGCTACCCAATGCCTGCACGTCGATTGCGACGCCCGGCACCGCGCCAGTGCCGGCCTGGGCCTGCGCGGCATTGCTCGCATAGTCGACCCGGTTCGCGCCCGCTACCGCATTGATCGAGTCCGCCCACACCTGACCGTTGATCGTCATCGCACGCGAAATCAGGTCGATCGCACTGCCGTGCGCGTCGAGTCCTGCCCCGGCGATGCCGATCTGTCCTTGCGTCACATTGAAACCCGCCAACGTGCCGTCCGGATTGAACGTCGGCACGCCGGTCGTCAGCGTGACACGCGGCACATTCAGAAAACCGCAACCCGAACAGGTGATGCCTGCCGGGTTCGCGATCACGAGGTTTGCGCGATTGCCCGCGATCTCGGTCGGTCCGAGCAACTGACTGGGGTTACCCGACGTGACCTGGTTGACGATCACGCGGGCCGAGCTGTTGCCGAGAAATGGATTGCCTTGGACCCAGCCGGCGAGCTGCGTTTGCGAATTCTGGCCACTGTTGACCAGCACCGCGCCCTTCGTACCCACGTTGTACTGCGCGAAGTTGTTCAGCGAGACGCCGTTTTTCGGTGCGGTGATATTGACGAGCGGCACGCCTGATGCCGACACGCCAACGACCGGATGGGTCGGACCGCTTCGATCAGGCGTGATCGGTAGCGAAGCCTGCGCTTCCGCAACGAGGGGCTGCATGCCAAATGTGCAGAGCGCGGCAAAGACTGTCGCCCGTGCCGCGAACCAGATCGAGACCCCGGAATCCTCGGCCGGACGAACGACACGTTGTACACGAGAGCGCTCGCCGCCCCCATGCGCCGATGCGTTTTCGTCAACTGCCACCAGCATGCCGCGCACGGCACTGAATACCAAGCGAAAGATTCCGGAATTCATGATCGTTTTATTCTTGAATGCATGTCAGGCCGGCATTGCGCACATCGCGCAAACGACCGGCCCCACTCACGTTACTTGCAGCTCAGTGCCACCAAGCCGTTGATGTTGCCCGTCGTCGTAGCCGGTATGCCGTACGACACGATCAGATACGGTTGCTTCGCATCCGAGCCCATGACCGTGCTCATCAGAGTCGACTTCGTTTTGGCGCTGAGTTCGGTGAGGCCGACCGAGGAAGTCCCGACGAACGACTGGTTCTGGTCGTTCCCGATCGAGTACTGCAGATTCAACGTGTAGTTGATGGCCGTATTGCCGAACGTGTCCGTTCCGCTCGTCAGCGTCGCCGTAGCGCCAGTCAGCGAACCCGGCGCCGTATTGCCGTCTGCCGACGTCGGACGCGTTGCAAAAGCGAGCGAACATTGCATCTGCACAGCCGAGGTCACATCGATTGCAACCGGTACGCCGACTGCCCAGACCTGGCCTTGATTGGCGTTATACGTAGCGCCCGATGAATCGGCGCCGTCTGTCCAGCGGCCGATCGCGATGTCACCATTTCCAGCGAGGTCCGTCACGACGCCCTTCGTCAGCGTTTTGATCGTGCCCGACGAACCATACGGAATCGCGACATACGCACCCGGCGCGTGTTCCTTGAGCGTCGATACAGGCTGAGAGAGCGCCACCAGTGTGTAATTCCCGTTCGGCATCTGCCCGCCGTTCCACGACGCGGGCGGCATCAGAACACGAACCGTCGAAACCTGGCTCGAGATCGATTGCGATTGCCCTTCCACACGAATCCCCGACGAAGACGACGCGCTGCCCGACTGTGCTCCGTTCGACGACGCGCCACTCGATGCGGCATTGCTACCGCTGCCACCATCGTCACCACCGCCACATGCGCTCAGGCCCAGCGCAGCCACCACCGCAAACGTTGCCGTTACAGCTTGAAAAACACGGCGCTTCTCGTACACGCTCTGCATAGTCTTTCCTTCTTCTCTTTCTCGATCGACAAAAACACCCCGAGTCGCAACATGTCGTTCCGCTCGGACCGCCCCTACTGCTTAGAACAACGTGCTGACCTGGAACAGCAGCGTCGGCGAACTTGTCTTGAAACCCTGCGGCTTTGACAGCGGGAATCCCAGTGACACGTCGTAGTTCAGCGCCGCGCCGAGCACGTTCTTCGGCGCGAGATTGCCCCGCACGCCAACTACGGCGCCGACCAACGTTTCGCCAAGCAGGTACTGTGCTGCCGGCCCGCGCACGCGCCCGGCATCGACGCCGGAATACAGGGCCTGCGTGCCAACCGGCGTCGGCACGTACCAGTCAAGTTCGTTGGAAACGACCCAGCCGCTCTCGGCAGCCAGCGTCAGTTGCTGATCGAAGCCGCGCACGGCGTAACGCGTGCCGATCGTGAAATAGTCGGAAGGGGTCAGTGGCGTACGTGCGTTCTGCATGTTCCAGCCGAACTGGTACGAGAACGTTTGACCGCCTATCTTGAAAGGGACCTGTGCACTGAGGCTCGCCAACTCGATCTGTGTCTTGCCGTTGAAGTCGGGCGTGCCAACCACCGTGCCCGAATTACTGGACAGGCCCGGCAGCGATGCGCGCCAAGCGAACGAGCCGTCGAGGACAACATCGCCGATGTACTGGCGATGCGCGATGCCGAGCTCGTAACCGATGATGTCGCGATGCTGCACGGGAAGATCGACACCATCCAGCGAGTTGCGACTGATTTTGTGAAACAGGTTGCCGTGAAGCTCCGTACGCGCGTGAGCGTTCCGATAGATCACGCCCGAAAGGCCAGCCTGAAGCTGTGATTGCACGCCGCTATATTCGATCGGCGCATCGAAGCCGGCCACCGTCTGCTTATAGCGTGAGCGGCTCGCATTCAACGTCAGCATCGCATAGCCAATCGGCACGCTATAGTTCGCAGACACCGACTGGTTGCCCTTGTCGGACGCGCCGAAATTCGCATTCGTCGTGCCGGCGATTTGCAGCTGGTCGTAGAGGTGGAACGGCGAGTCGAACGTGAACGAGCCCGACAGTTCGTACTTGCCTGTGGAATCGAGGCCCGCGTTGTCCGTACCGATAACGGCATGCCAGCGCTTGCCGGTTCCGGGGTGAAAGACGAGTTCGGAGTCTCCCGGATTCAGGCCCGGCGCGATGTCGAACGTGGCATCGGATTGGGATTGAAGACGACGCAGGTTCTCCAGCCCTTGATCGATGTCGCGCTGGTTCAACAGCACCCCGCCCGACGTCGGCAACGCCGCGCGCAACCAGCCGATTGTGGGCTTGTCTGCTCGGACCTCGCTAATGCGCCCCGGCACAACGCGCAGCGTCAACGTGCCCGATTGCAACGTTTGCGTCGGCACGAGCACGCGAGACGTCACGTAACCGCGCTCGATCAGCGCATTATTGGCTGCATCCTGGATCTGCTTGAGTGCGGTCTTGCCGACACACTGGCCCACGACCGGCTGAAGGAAACGCGCGAGCCAGCCGAACGCATTGTCTTCCAGCGCGATTTCCTTGATCGGAAAACACGGATTATCGAGCGGCAGGTTCGTGACGCTGGGGATCGAAGTCTTCTCTCCTGTCGGCGTCAATACGTTGGGGCGCGGATTCAGCTCCTTGGTAGCCTCAAGTTGCTGCTGCTGCAAACGCTGGATTTGTGGGCCGGACGTAGTTTCGGATGGCGGAATACCTTGGGCCAGCGCAGAAACGCTCGCCAACGCCGAAATCAACGCTGCCGAAGTTTCTCGTTTCTTCACTTGTTAGCGGCGTAATGGTTGGTCTCTCGCGCTGTAATCTATCGAAGTATTCGCCCGTGCATTGTCAGGGATTGCAAAGACGGTTAATCGATTGACCGCCCAGGTCCGATGCTGTAGCGACTCTCTTGGCCCGATAACTTCTATTAAAGCGACTACAATCACCCATTATAATTTAACAATTATAAACATTTAAACAAGTTAGCCATTCACGCATTTAGAGATACCAGAAGCACTCTTCCTTCCGCCTCTTTCGACACCTCAGAGCATCGAACACACGGCTCTCTCTTTGTTTTTTCTGCAAAATCAATTCTCGCCGTTACCGAACTCCCATTTCGCAAATTAATTTCAAGACAGTCGCGAACTGTTTCTTGCCAGCAAACTCGATCACTTAAACAATCTCGTCAAGCAAAAATATTGACAGAATTAACTTTTTCATCGTTTTTTTATGCATTGAAATGCCGGTTCGTTCACGATAATCGCACACGTCAACGTGTCGCGTATCTACAACGGTCTCTGCGAAGGCAAAGCCGAGTTCGAAACCGCATTCCAGTTTTTTCGGACACATATCACTTTCCCGAGCACGGCCGGCTACGGCCGGCATTTCCGCATCGGCGCACTTCGCTCAGGAGTTTCCGTGATCTCTGATCCCCCTACCTTTGTGCTGATCGGGCTGGGCCTCGCGCTCGTCGCCATGTTCGCGGTGGGTTTCTATTGGCTCGCCACCAAGGACCGGCCGACACGCCCACATTCCCCCCGCCGCTCCACCGCTGGCTCCCGACGCTGCCATCCCGCGTGCCGTCGCTGTCGACGAATTCGAAGAATGGGAAGCGTTCGCCCCGTATCCCGATCACGTCGTCCACACGGCACATGAAGCCAGCGTCGAATCGAGCGATAGCTATCCGCCGCTCGGCCGGCGCGAAGAACCTGCCTACGCGTCCTCTGCAACCGAAGCTCGCCACGACCTGCACGACGCGATCGAATCGTTGATGGGCGAACCGAGCAAGCCTGATCCGGCGCCAACCAAGGCCGCCGCGCCGACATCGTCCGGGTCATCAATCCGCTGCCCGCATTGTCTGTCCTCGCGTATCGACACGCGCAATCGCGCCCGCAAGGCCGGCAGCACGATCGGCAGATAGATTGAGATTGCGGCCATACATCCGGACTGTTCAGGAGGCTAGCGAGACGCCTCTGTCCCTGATGGAATCAGCTGATCGGACTCTATTCACCACCTCGCGCTCGAAGCGCCTGTGGGAGGGCAGAGTATTCCGATCCCGGTCCAACCTGTCTTGCCATCACGTCACGATTGCCCAAGCAACCTCCTGGGAGAGCCTTGACCGAACCCGATCGGATTACGCAGCGGCCGCGGACGGCGCGTAATCCGATCGGAACGCAGTGCCTTGTGTGAGCAGCGCCCAGGCAATCCGGGCGTTCCTGTTCGCCACTGCTACCACGGCAACGTTCTTGTGCCGGCGCGTGAGCAAGCGATGAAGCCAGCCCGAGAACGCATCGTCCTTGTTGGCGCAATAGCGAACGACAGCCCGCGCGCCGTGCACCATCAGTGTCCGCAGGTAGGTATCGCCGTGCTTGCTGATACCCAGCAGCGTCGGCTTGCCTCCGCTCGAATGCTGTCTGGGTATCAGACCTAACCAGGCCGCCAGTTGCCGGGCATTGCTGAAGCACTTGCCGTCGCCGATCGAGGCAACCAGAGCGCGGACCGTAATCGGGCCGAGGCAGGGAATCTCTGCCAGTCGGCGACTGGCGTCGCTCGCGTGATGCCACGCGTTGATCTGCGTCTCGATCTCTGCGACCTGCCGGTCAAGTTCCTTCAAGTGGTCCGTCAAGCGCTGTATCAACAGACGGAATGACCCCGGCAGTTCATTGCTTGCGTCTTCGATGAGCTGAGGTACGTGCTGGGCAATGCTGGTGATCCCCCGCGGCATCACCAAACCGAATTCCCCCAGCAGCCCGCGCATCTGATTGGCCTGCGCGGTACGCGGCCGAACGAACCCTTGGCGGGCTCGGTGCAATGCAAGAACCGCCTGTTGATCGACGTTCTTGATGGGCACAAACCGCATGTTGATACATCCCGCCGCCATCAGCGAGGCGGTACGGCTTTTCACGCGGAGAGGCCTTTCCGATAGCGATGTCGGTCAGCGGCATAGTGCACCTTACAGCCCCAGGGGCATTTTTTGTCAGGGGCATCAACCATCAACCAAAGTTCCCCCAGAGGTGCCCCCGCATGCCCCCGGATTCACACGGGTCAGGCTGGACAAATCAGGAATAAAAAAAACCCGTGAAGCCTTGTGCTATCACGGGTTTCTGGATTTCCAAGGATGGCCTTGGAAGGGTGTTTGGTGCCGGCTGCAGGACTCGAACCCGCCACCTGATGATTACAAATCAACTGCTCTACCAGATGAGCTAAGCCGGCGTAGCGCGAGATTCTACCTCATTTCACGATCTTGAGGCGAGGTCTGCTGCCGCCTTTCGAGCCGTCGCCGTCGGTTTTCGGCGGTTCGTCGGCCCCTTCGGACGGCTCCTCGTTCGCGCCGCTGTCCGCCACCGGCGTCAGCACAGCTGGCGATTCGTCGCGCTGCGCGTCATCGGCCGGCACGGCATCATCGTCGAACGCGCCCGAATCCTCGCCTTCGCCCGCGACCGCATCGACCTGGAACGCCATGCCCTGCCCGTTCTCGCGTGCATAGATCGCGAGCACGTTGGCAACCGGAATCTCGATCTTGTGCGCCTTCCCGGAGAACCGGGCCGTGAACTCGATCCACTCGTTGCCCATCTGCAACTGGCTCGTCGCCTCGAAGCTGATGTTGAGCACGATCTCGCCGTCACGCACGAACTGACGCGGCACGCGCGTCGAGTTGTCGACCCTCACCGCGATATGCGGCGTGTAACCGTTATCGGTGCACCACTCGTACAACGCGCGCAGCAGATAAGGCTTCGTTGAAATCTCTTGCATCACAATCCTCGAACCCGGAGCGGGCACGCGGCACGCCGCGCCACCCGCTCCGTCATGCCTTCATTGCAACATTAACGACGCATGACCTTTTCGGACGGCGTCAGTGCTTCGATGTAGGCCGGACGGCTGAAGATCCGTTCGGCATACTTCATCAGCGGCGCGGCGTTCTTCGACAGCTCGATGCCGTAGTGATCCAGGCGCCACAGCAGCGGTGCGATCGCGACGTCGAGCATCGAGAACTCCTCGCCAAGCATGTACTTGTTCTTCACGAAGATCGGCGCGAGCTGCGTCAGGCGATCGCGGATCGCGAGGCGGGCCTTCTCGTGATTCTTCTCCGCCGCCTTGCCCTTCTCGTTCTCGAGCGTGCTGACGTGGACGAACAGTTCCTTCTCGAAGTTGAGCAGGAACAGGCGCGCACGCGCGCGCTGCACCGGGTCGGCCGGCATCAGTTGCGGATGCGGGAAGCGCTCGTCGATGTACTCGTTGATGATGTTCGATTCGTACAGGATCAGGTCGCGCTCGACCAGGATCGGCACCTGACCGTACGGGTTCATCACCGAAATGTCTTCCGGCTTGTTGAACAGGTCGACGTCACGGATTTCGAAGTCCATGCCCTTCTCGAACAGCACCAGCCGGCAACGCTGGGAGAACGGGCAAGTTGTGCCGGAATACAGAACCATCATATTTGCGTTTCCTCAAAAAAGCCGAGGGCCGGCACGCGGCGAAACCCCTTTCACGGGTTCCGCCTTGCGCCGGCCCCACGCCGGTCAGGCGTGTTTACTTGATATCTTTCCAGTACGCGGCATTCAGCCGCCAGGCCAGGAAAGTCAGGACACCGAGAAAGATCAGCACCCACACGCCGAGGCGCTTGCGGGTCTGCTGGGCCGGCTCGGACATCCATGTCATATAGGCCACCAGGTCGGCCACCGCAGCATCGTAGTCGGGCGACGAGAGCGTCCCCGGCGTGACCTGCTGGAAGCCGACGAGCGTGTGGACCTTCTCGCCCGTCTCCTCGTCCGTCTTGTCTTCGAATTTGGCTACGCGTTGCCCCTGCAGTTGCCACAACACATGGGGCATGCCGACGTTCTCGAACACCGCGTTGTTCCAGCCGGTCGGCCGCGTATCGTCGCGGTAGAAGCTGCGCAGATACGTGTACAGCCAGTCGCGGCCGCGCGCGCGCTCCTCGACCGACAGGTCGGGCGGCGTGGTGCCGAGCCAGTTCTTCGCGTCGTCGGGCCGCATCGCGACGGACATCGTGTTCCCGACCTTGTCGGTCGTAAACAGGAGATTCTTCTCGATCTCCTTCTGGGATATGCCCAGATCCGTCAGACGGTTGTAGCGCATCAGGTTCGCGCTGTGGCAGTTCAGGCAATAGTTTACAAACAATTGCGCGCCGTGCTGAAGCGAAACGAGATTTTCCGTGTTATCGGGCGCCCGGTCGAGCGGAAAATTACCCTCCGCCCGCACGGCCGGCGCCGCCAGCAGCGCACAGGCGGTCGCCCCGATCAGCGCGAGTGTCGAAAGCAGTTTCTTCATGTCGTTCTCTCCTCGCTCACGTTAATGGGGCTTGAAGCGCACCCGTTCCGGCGGCTGCTTGAACGTGCCAAGCGGCGTCCAGACGGGCATGCCGAGGAAGAACGCGAAGTAGATCAACGCACAGGCCTGCGCGATCAGTGTCGCCGCCGGCGATGGCGGGCGCGTGCCGAGGAACGCGAGGGTCAGGAACGCCGCGACGAAGATCCCGAGGAACACCTTGTGGAACAGCGGCCGGTAGCGGATCGACTTCACCGGGCTGCGGTCGAGCCAGGGCAGGAAGAACAGCGTGATCACCGCCGAGCCCATCACGACGACGCCCCAGAACTTCGACTCCGTCAGGTACATGAACACGACGATCGCGGCGGCCAGCACCGGCAACCCCACCTTCCATTTGCCGCGCGCGCGGATCAGCGCGAGCACGCCGAGCAGCGCGATCACGATCATCAGCACGATCTTGAACGGGTCGGTGGTCGCGCGCAGCATCGCGTAGAACGCGGTGAAGTACCAGACCGGCGCGATCTCGGGCGGCGTCTGCAGCGGGTTCGCCGGGACGAAGTTGTTCGCCTCGAGGAAGTAGCCGCCCATCTCCGGAGAGAAGAACACGATCAGCGCGAACACCATCAGGAACACGCACACGCCGAGGAAATCGTGCACCGAGTAGTACGGGTGGAAGGGGATGCCGTCGAGCGGGATGCCGTTCTCGTCCTTCTTCGCCTTGATCTCGATGCCGTCCGGGTTGTTCGACCCGACTTCGTGCAACGCAACGAGGTGCGCGACGACGAGCCCGACCAGCACGAGCGGAATCGCGATCACGTGGAACGCGAAGAAGCGGTTCAGCGTGACGTCGGACACGACGTAGTCGCCGCGAATCCACAGCGACAGGTCAGGGCCGACGAACGGGATCGCCGAGAACAGGTTCACGATCACCTGCGCGCCCCAGAACGACATCTGGCCCCACGGCAGCAGATAGCCGAAGAACGCCTCGGCCATCAGGCACAGGAAGATCGCGCAGCCGAAGATCCACACGAGCTCGCGCGGCTTGCGATACGACCCGTACAGCAGCCCGCGGAACATGTGCAGGTAGACGACCACGAAGAACATCGATGCACCGGTCGAGTGCATGTAGCGGATCAGCCAGCCCCACGGCACCTCGCGCATGATGTACTCGACCGACGCGAACGCGAGCGTCGAGTCGGGCTTGTAGTTCATCGTCAGGAAGATGCCCGTGACGATCTGGTTGACGAGCACCAGCAGCGCGAGGGAGCCGAAGAAGTACCAGAAGTTGAAGTTCTTCGGCGCGTAGTACTCGGATACGTGCTTCTTCCAGGTGGACGTGAGCGGGAAGCGCTGATCGATCCAGCCGGTGAAACCTGTCGTGGAGACTTCCTTGTTGTCGGCGGCCATCACGCTTCTCCTTTCTCGTCCTTGCCGATCACGAGGGTCGTCGCCGACGTGAACATGTAGGGCGGGATGTCGAGATTCTGAGGCGCCGGCTTGTTCTTGAACACGCGGCCGGCGAGGTCGTAGGTCGAACCGTGACACGGGCACAGGAAACCGCCCGGCCAGTCGTCCGGCAGGTTCGGCTGCGGACCCGGCGTGAAGCGTTGGCTAGGCGTGCAGCCGAGGTGCGTACACACGGCCATCACGACGAGAATGTTCTTGCGATCGGTCCGCGCGCGATATTCGTTGGCGCAATACGCGGGCAACGGCATCGAATACGGGGATTTCGTGGTCGGATCGGCCACTTCCTTGTCGGCCTTGACCACGTCGGCCAGCATCGAATCGGTGCGATTCAGGATCCAGACGGGTTTGCCGCGCCACGGCACGGTGACCATTTCGCCGGGCTTCAGGCCGCTGATATCGACCTCGACCGGTGCACCGGCCGCTTTCGCTTTCGCGGACGGCGCGAGCGACGCCGCGAAAGGTATGACGGTGGCTACGCCTCCTACGCCACCTGCTACGGATGTCGCAATCAGCCAGGTACGGCGGCCGCTGTCGACGCGTTTCTCTTCCTTGTCTCGCATCACACGCCCCACTTCTGAGTTGGATTTTCCGTCACGACTTTTCATTCCGCCGCTAGTTTGCGCGAATGGAGTCGCCATTTACAAGGCCCGGCGATGAAAATCCCTTCGAAGTGATTGATAGTTAAGGGTTATCCCCCACTATCGGAGCGATTAAATCATTTCACTTTTAAGCAAATGCTACATTGTGAAATTTCGATGCGCTGCCGCAAATCCGTCGCTCAGACCGGATTATGAATATCGATAAAAAGGTGTTCGAGATCGAATTCTTCGGACAAGTGGCGCCCCAGCGCCTGGATTCCGTAGCGCTCGGTCGCATGGTGCCCCGCCGCAACGAACGCGACACCGCTCTCCGCCGCCGCGTGCGTGGTCGATTCGGACACCTCGCCGGTCAGGAACACGTCCGCGCCGGCATCGATCGCCGCGTCGAAATAGCTCTGCGCGGCGCCCGTGCACCACGCGATGCGGCGCAACTGCGTGTCCGGGTCGCCCAGCACAAGCGGCGCGCGGCCGAGCGTGCGCTCGACCTTCGCGACGAAGTGCTCGAGCGTGACGGGCATCGGCAGCGTCGCCATCCAGCCCAGGTCGCCTTCGCCGAAGCGCTGCTCGCCGATCAGGCCGAGCTTTTCGCCGAGCTGCGCGTTGTTGCCGAACTCGGGATGCGCATCCAGCGGCAGGTGAAACGCGAACAGGTTCAGGTCGTTCGCGAGCAGCAGCTTCAGGCGCCGATACTTGCGGCCGGTGATCTGCGGCGCCTCGTTGCGCCAGAAATAGCCGTGATGGACGAGCACGGCATCCGCCCCCCATTCGAGCGCGGCTTCGAGGAGCGCGACCGACGCCGTCACGCCGGTGGCGATCTTCTCGATCTTGCGGCGCCCTTCGACCTGAAGGCCGTTCGGGCAATAGTCCTTGAAGCGCGCGGTTTCAAGGGTATTGTTCAAGTACAATTCAAGTTCGATCCGATCCATATAAACCTCTAATCCATTCAGATGCTTAGACGCTTCTGGCTGTTCTTCGCGCAAGCGGTGACCGTACTGCTCGCGCTGATGTTCATCGTCGTGACGCTCAAGCCGCAATGGCTGCAACGGCAAGGACAGCTCGGCAAGCAGCTCGCCACGCCGATCGTCGCGCTGCGCGAAGTCGCGCCGGGCATCGGCGGCGCACCGGCGACCACGTCGTATGCCGAAGCCGCGCAGAAGGCGATGCCGGCCGTCGTCAACGTGTTCTCCAGCAAGGACGGCTCGCTACCGCCCGACCCGCGCGCAAAGGATCCGCTGTTCCGTTACTTCTTCGGGGACCGCAACGCCCGCAAGCAGCAGGACGAGCCGGCCGCCAACCTCGGCTCCGGCGTCATCGTGAGCCCTGAAGGTTACATTCTAACGAACCAGCACGTCGTGGACGGCGCCGACCAGATCGAAGTCGCGCTCGCCGACGGCCGCACGGCCACCGCGAAAGTGATCGGCAGCGATCCCGAAACCGATCTCGCGGTACTGAAGATCAACATGACGAACCTGCCGACGATCACGCTCGGCCGCTCCGACCAGTCGCGCGTCGGCGACGTCGTACTCGCGATCGGCAACCCGTTCGGCGTCGGCCAGACGGTGACGATGGGGATCATCAGCGCGCTCGGCCGCAACCACCTCGGCATCAACACGTTCGAGAACTTCATCCAGACCGACGCGCCGATCAACCCCGGCAACTCCGGCGGCGCGCTGGTCGACGTGAACGGCAATCTGCTCGGCATCAACACGGCGATCTACTCGCGCTCGGGCGGCTCGCTCGGCATCGGTTTCGCGATTCCGGTCTCGACCGCGCGCACGGTGCTCGAAAGCATCATCACGACGGGCTCGGTCACGCGCGGCTGGATCGGCGTCGAGCCGCAGGACGTCACGCCGGAAATCGCCGAGTCGTTCGGGCTCCAGCAGAAATCGGGTGCGATCGTCGCGGGCGTGCTGCAGGGCGGCCCTGCCGACAAGGCCGGCATCAAGCCGGGCGACATCCTGGTGAGCGTCAACGGCGAGGACATCACCGACACGACGAAGCTGCTGAACGTCGTCGCGCAAATCAAGCCGGGCACGCCGACCAAGGTGCACGTCGTCCGCAAGGGCAAGCAGTTCGACGTGAACGTCGTGATCGGCAAGCGTCCGCCGCCGCCGAAGCAGACGCTCGACGAGCAGGACAACGATAGCGAATGAGGCTCGGCGGGCGGCACGCCGCTTGCCGTTCGCGATGCGATTTGATGCGGCGCAGAAATGAAAAAGGGCAGCCGGCTGGCTGCCCTTTTGCTTTGCTTCCAACGATGTCTGGTGCCGGGAAGGCCGCGTTGGCATGCGCTGGCTGGCGGCCAACCACAGGTACCGGCCCCTCCGGCTTGGCCCGGAAAGCCGCCCGGCGCCGCGCCGTCAACCCGCGGCTTCGCCGTTCCCCGCCTCGCCCTCTTCTACCGGCTTCTTCGGCACGAAGAACCGCGCGGCCAGCAGCCCGATCTCGAACAGCACGACGAGCGGCAGCGCCAGCATCAATTGCGAGAACACGTCCGGCGGGGTGACGACCGCCGCGACCACGAATGCGCCGACGATCACGTACGGTCGCATCTCCTTCAGCTTCTGCAGGGACAGCACGCCCATCCGGACGAGCAGCACGACGACGATCGGCACCTCGAACGTGACGCCGAACGCGATGAACATCCCGAGCACGAAGCTCAGGTAGTTGTCGATGTCGGTCGTCATCTCGGCCCCGAGCGGCGCGTTGTAGTGCGCCATCACGCGGAAGATCGTCGGAAACACGAGGAAGTACGCGAACGCCATCCCGCACAGAAACAGCACGTAGCTGCTGCCGACGAGCGGCGTGACGAGCTTCTTCTCGTGCTGGTACAGCCCCGGCGCGACGAACGCCCAGATCTGGTACAGCACGATCGGCAGCGCGATCACGAGCGCGACGAGCATCGTGACCTTCATCGGCACGAAGAACGAGCCGGTGACGTCGGTGACGATCATCTTGCCGTCTTTCGGCAGGTTCTCCATCAACGGCCGCGCGAGCAGCCTGAAGATGTCGGGCGCCCAGTAGACGAGCCCGACGAAAACGACGATCACGGCCAGCCCCGCGCGAATGATGCGATCGCGAAGCTCGACGAGATGGGAAATGAAGGTTTCTTCCGGGGCGTCGCCCGGGTTCTGCTGGGGGTCGCTCACACCGGCCCTCGGTAGGATTGACGAGCGAGCATGCGCTCGACTCAGAAGAAGCGCGTCGGCCGGCGCAGGCTGGCCGGCTGGTGGCGCGCGACACGTGCGGCGCCCGACTGCACGTGCGTGCGGCGGGTCGTCGCGCGCTTGTACCAGACAGGCGTCGCCGCCTGCTTGATGCGCCAGTTGCGACGCTTCGGCGCAAGCGCGGCCGAACTGCCGCCACGCCACGACGGCGCTGCGGGCGTGTCGCCACCGTACGTGCCGGCATCGACCGAGCCTTCGTTGACACCGCCGACCGCGGAATGCCACGTGTCGTTCAGCGCCTTCTCGTGCTCGCGCAGGTTGTCGTGAATCGTCGTCTCGACATTGCGCGCGGCCGATTCGAAATCGGTCTTCATCGTCCGCAGCGCGTCGAGTTCGATTTCGCGCGAGACCTCGGCCTTCACGTCGTTGATGTACCGCTGCGCGCGGCCGAACAGCGCGCCGGCCGTACGCGCGACGCGCGGCAGGCGCTCGGGGCCGAGCACCACGAGCGCGACGACGCCGATCAGCGCCATCTTCGAAAGACCGAGATCCAGCATCGCGAATGCCTGTCAGCGTGCCGGCGTTACGCCTTGTTCGAATCGGAACGCGTCGTTTCCTTCGCGTTGACGTCGACCGTGCCCGAACGCGGCAATTGCTGCGCGTCCGCCGGCGTTTCGCCTTCCTTCATGCCGTCCTTGAAACCCTTCACGGCGCTGCCGAGGTCGTTGCCGATGTTGCGCAGCTTCTTCGTACCGAAAACCAGCGCGACGATCAGCAGCACGATCAGCCAGTGCCAAATGCTCAATCCACCCATGATGAAACCTCTCCTCAACCACGCCGCGATGCGGCGCAAATCGCCGGCGACGCGCCGGCTTCGACTATCGGATGCGGGGAAACGCCCCGCTTCGTCAACCCATCCGTTGCCACGGGCGCGGGCCGGCCAGGATATGCGCGTGCAGGTGGTAGACCTCCTGCCCGCCGCCCGGGCCCGTGTTGATCACCGTGCGAAAACCGGTTTCGCCGCCCGTATACGCGACCCCGAGCTGGTCGGCCAGACGCGCGACGAGCAGCATCAGCCGGCCGAGCATCGGCGCATCGGCGTCGCCCACCGCCGACAGCGTCGGCACGTGCCGGCGCGGAATCACGAGCACGTGCGTCTCGGCGGCCGGGCGGATGTCGCGGAACGCGACGAATTCGTCGTCCTCGTGCACCTTCGTGCTCGGGATCTCGCCTGCCGCGATCTTGCAGAACAGGCAATTCGGATCGTGACTCATGTTGCTCCTGCAAACGCCCGCACGCGGCCGGTCAGAACCACGCCTGCGAATCGAGCGTCTTGTTGTCGTTCAGGTACAGCCAACCCTTGATGATACGGTACAGCGTCCAAATCCATGTGACAAACATCACGACGAATCCGACCGCGACGAACAGCAGCGCGATCCCGATCACGTAAGCGATCAGCGCGCGCCAGAACGTGCGGATCTGCCACTCGAAGTGATCGGCGTACGGCGTGCCGGCCACGTCGCCGCGCTTCACGTAGTTGATGATGATCGCGATGATGCCGGTGACGCCGCCCGTCAGCCAGTGAATCGCATAGAGGCCGTACAGCACGTGGGTCAGCGTGCGCAGCCCGTTCAGGCGTTCGGCATCCGCTGCTCCCGGCACCGCCGGCGTCGGAAACTGGTTCGACGTTTCGTTCATGATGCTACCCCCGTCAGATGACAATTCTTACAGCTTACCGCACTGTTGCCACCGCGGCGGGGTCTGTCCGTCACCCGCCGTTTTCCTCGCGCTCGCGGCGCTTGCGCAGCGCTTTTTCCTCGATGCCCGACAAGCCCTCGCGGCGCTCGAGTTCGGCGATCACGTCGGCAGGGCTCAGGTCGAAATGCGACAGCATCACGAGGCAGTGAAACCACAGGTCGGCCACCTCGCCGACGAGCGCGGCCGGCGCGCCGCCCTGGCGCACGTCCTTCGCGGCCAGCACGACTTCCGTCGCCTCTTCGCCGATCTTCTTCAGCACCGCGTCGTCGCCCTTGTGGAACAGGCGCGACACGTACGATTGATCGGGATCGCCGCCCTTGCGGCTATCGATCACGGCCGCGAGGCGCAGCAGCGTGTCTTCGGTCGATTGCGTCATTTGTAGATGTGTTCGGGGTCTTTCAGCACCGGCTCGACCGCGACCCAGTCGCCGCCGTCCACGGTGCCTTCGAATTTCTGGAAGAAGCACGAATGCCGGCCGGTGTGGCACGCGATGCCCGACACCTGCTCGACCTTCAGCAGCACGACGTCCTCGTCGCAGTCGAGCCGCACCTCGTGCACGTGCTGCACGTGGCCCGACTCCTCGCCCTTGAACCACAGGCGCTTGCGCGAGCGCGAATAATAGACCGCGCGCTGCGTCTCGATCGTCTTCGCGAGCGCCTCGCGATTCATCCACGCGAACATCAGCACGTCGTTCGTCGACGCTTCCTGCGCGATCACCGGCACGAGGCCGTTGTCGTCCCAGCGGACCTTGTCGAGCCACGCGGGCAGGGATTTCGTTTCGGTATTCATCACAGCCTCACCGGGATGCCCTGGTCGGACATGAAGCGCTTCGCCTCGCCGACCGTGTGCTCGCCGTAGTGGAAGATGCTCGCGGCCAGCACCGCGTCGGCGCGACCGTCCTTGATGCCGTCCGCGAGATCCTGCAGGCAGCCGACGCCGCCCGACGCGATCACCGGCACCGGCACCGCGTCAGACACGCCGCGCGTGAGTGCAAGGTCGAAGCCCGACTTCGTGCCGTCGCGGTCCATGCTCGTGAGCAGGATCTCGCCCGCGCCGAGCTCGGCCATCTTGCGTGCCCATTCGATCGCGTCGAGGCCCGTGTTCTTGCGGCCGCCGTGCGTGAACACTTCCCAGCGCGGCGTCTCGCCGTCGGCCGACACGCGCTTCGCGTCGATCGCGACGACGATGCACTGCGAGCCGTACTTGTCGGCCGCGTCGCGCACGAGCTGCGGATTCGCGACCGCCGACGAATTCATGCTGACCTTGTCCGCGCCCGCGTTCAGCAGGCGCCGTACGTCCTCGACGGCACGCACGCCGCCGCCGACGGTCAGCGGAATGAACACCTGCGACGCGACGGCTTCGATGATCGGCAGGATCAGGTCGCGCTGGTCGGACGTCGCGGTGATGTCGAGGAACGTGAGTTCGTCGGCACCTTGTTCGTCGTAGCGGCGGGCGATTTCGACGGGGTCGCCGGCGTCGCGCAGCTCGACGAAATTGACGCCCTTGACGACACGCCCGGCAGTCACGTCCAGGCAGGGGATGATGCGTTTAGCTAGAGCCATGATGTTGCGCCAAATGCCGCGCTGGGACGGCCGGTTGCGGAGGCCTCGCACGAGGCGTCCGGTCGGGGCTGCTCGCGGGCAGCCCCGGCGAACGGGACAACCGCGGTTACGCGTTGTCGAGTTCGCCGTTCAGTTCGTCCGCGCGCTTTTGCGCGGCCGCGAAATCGAGATCGCCGGAATAGATTGCGCGGCCGCAGATCACGCCTTCGACGCCGTGTTCCTCGACTTCGCAGAGCTTGTCGATGTCCGCGAGATTCGACAGGCCGCCGCTCGCGATCACCGGAATGCCGACGGCCTGCGCGAGCTTCACGGTCGCGTCGATGTTGATGCCCTGCAGCATCCCGTCGCGGCCGATGTCCGTGTAGACGATCGATTCGACGCCATAGTCCTCGAACTTCTTCGCGAGATCGATCACTTCGTGGCCGGTCAGCTTGCTCCAGCCGTCGGTCGCGACCTTGCCGTCCTTCGCGTCCAGCCCGACGATGATGTTGCCCGCGAACGCGGTGCATGCGTCCTGCAGAAAGCCCGGATTCTTCACGGCGGCAGTGCCGATGATCACATAGGACAGGCCGGCGTCGAGATACTTCTCGATCGTCTCGAGGCTGCGGATGCCGCCGCCGAGCTGTACCGGGATTTCGTCGCCGACTTCGTCGAGGATCGCTTCGATCGCCTCGAGATTCTTCGGCTTGCCGGCGAATGCGCCGTTCAGGTCGACGAGATGGAGCCGCCGGGCGCCGAGATCGACCCACTTGCGGGCCATCGCCGCCGGGTCCTCGGAGAAAATCGTGGCCTGGTCCATATCGCCCTGTTTGAGGCGCACACACTGACCGTCTTTGAGGTCGATGGCCGGAATCAGCAACATAGCAATCGGGTGTCGTCGTGGAAAATGAAAAGAATCCGGCGCGTACCGGCCAAACCGGTGCCGCGCCGTCTCGCTAGTTTAGTACAACTCTTTCGGCGCTTAAGCGGGCAAGCCCCGCGCGACAGGCCGTTCGGCCAGTTCGACTGTGGCTCGCGCACCACGTTTACGGTTTCCAGTGTACGAAGTTGCGATACAGACGCAACCCGACCTCCGCGCTTTTCTCGGGGTGGAATTGGGTCGCGAAGAGATTGTCCCGCGCGACCGCTGACGTAAACGGCGCACCGTAGGCCGTTTCGCCAACCGTGTGCGCCGGGTTGTCCGGCACGACGTAATAGCTGTGCACGAAGTAAAAATACGCGTCGTCGGGCACGCCGTCCCACAGCGGGTGCGGCTGCGCCTGGCGCACGCGGTTCCAGCCCATCTGCGGCACCTTGAAGCGCGAGCCGTCGTCCTGCAGCCGGCCGTCGAGCTCGAAGCGCACAACCTTGCCGGGCAACAGGCCGAGGCCCTTCGTGTCGCCTTCCGCGCTCCAGTCGAACAGCATCTGCTCGCCAACGCACACGCCGAGCAGCGGCTTCGTGCGCGACGCGTCGATCACGGCCTCCTGCAGGCCGGATTCGCCGAGGCAACGCATGCAGTCGGGCATCGCACCCTGGCCGGGCAACACAACGCGGTCGGCCGCGCGAATCGCGGCCGGCGTGTCGACGATCGCCACGTCGGCGGCCGGTTCGGCTTTCTTGAGCGCCTGCGCGACCGAGCGCAGGTTGCCCATCCCATAATCCACAATCGCAATCGAAGTTTTCATCTCAGTGCAGGCAGTAGCGCCCTCAGTCCATTGACGATGAATTCCACCGCCAGCGCCGACAGCATCAGACCCATCAGCCGCGTGGCGATGTTGATGCCGGTGCGGCCGATCCAGTTCGCGATCGGCTCGGCGAGCCGCATCGCGACGAAACACAGAAAAGCCAGGACCGCGCCGATCGCGACCAGCCCGGCCCGTTCATACCAGTGATGCGCGCTCGCCGCATAGACGATCACCGTGCTGATCGAGCCGGGGCCCGTGAGCAGTGGAATCGCCAGCGGCACGACCGCGATGTTGTCCTTCAGCTCGGCTTCGTCACGCTCCTCGGGCGTCGATCGCGTGTTGCCGATCTGCGCGTTGAGCATGTTGATCGCCATCAGCAGCATGATGATCCCGCCGCCGACTTCGAGCGACCCGACCGAAATGCCGAAGAAGTTGATGATCTGCTGCCCGAGCAGCGCGGTCACCGTCATCACGCAGAACACCGACACCGATGCGATCCGGATCGTGCGCCGCCGCTCGGCCTCCGTCTGCTGCGCCGTCAGGCTCAGGAAGAACGGCACCGCACCGACCGGATTGATCAGCGCGAGCAGCGAAATGAACGATTTGAGCAGATCCATCGCAAGCCGGCGCCGCGCGCCGAAGCCGTGAGGTTGTCCCGAGCGCAGTCCGTTCGGACGTTCAGAGGCTTCCTTTCGTCGACGGAATCTGCCCCGCCGCGCGCTCGTCGAGCTCCACCGCCGCGCGCAGCGCGCGGCCGAAGGCCTTGAACACCGTCTCGAGCTGATGGTGCGCGTTGATCCCGCGCAGGTTGTCGATGTGCAGCGTCACGCCCGCATGGTTCACGAAGCCGCGGAAGAACTCGATCGACAGGTCGACGTCGAACGTGCCGATCCGCGCGCGCGTGAACGGCACGTGGAATTCGAGGCCGGGCCGGCCCGAGAAGTCGATCACGACGCGCGACAGCGCCTCGTCGAGCGGCACGTACGAATGGCCGTAGCGGCGGATGCCCTTGCGATCGCCGATCGCCTTCGCGACGGCCTGGCCAAGCGTGATGCCGACGTCCTCGACCGTGTGGTGATCGTCGATATGCGTGTCGCCATGCGCTTCGACCTCGAGATCGACCAGACCGTGTCGCGCGATCTGGTCGAGCATATGGTCGAGAAACGGCACGCCGGTGGCCAGCTTCTGCCGGCCGGTGCCGTCGAGATCGAGCTTCACACGGATCTGCGTTTCGCTGGTATTGCGAACGACTTCCGCCACACGCATGGCAATTCCTTGATTGAGTCTGATGTAAATGGGGATTGATCGTCGCGCGCCGCCGCGCCCTGGGCTCAACCGGGCAGCGCGAGTTTCAAGGCGGCCAGCAGGCGGGCGTTTTCGTCGGGAGAACCGACGGTCAGCCGCACGCATTCGGCCAGTAACGGATGCATTTTACTCACGTTTTTGACCAGCACCCGCTCGGTGAGCAGCGCATCGAACACGGCAGCCGCGTCCGGCACGCGCACCAGCAGGAAATTGCCGGCGCTCGGAAACACCGTCGCGCCCGGCAGCGCGGCCACCGCCTGCGCGAGGCGCGCGCGCTCCGCGCGCAATTCGGCCGCCTGCGCATCGAGCACGTCGAGGTGGTCGAGCAGGAAATCGGCGGTCGCCTGGGTCAGCACGTTGATGTTGTACGGCGGGCGCACCTTGTCGAATTCGTTCAGCCACGCGGGCGAGCCGACGAGATAGCCGAGGCGGATACCCGCGAGGCCGAGCTTCGACACCGTGCGCATCACGACGACGTTGTCGAACTCGGCGGCACGCGGCAGCCACGAGCGCTCCGCGAACGGCTGGTACGCCTCGTCGATCACGATCAGGCTGTGCCGCGCGGCCGCGACGATCCGCTCGACGTCGGCATCGTCGTACAGCGTGCCGGTGGGGTTGTTCGGATACGCGAGATAGACGATCGCCGGCCGGTGCTCGGCGATCGCCGCGAGCATCGCATCGATGTCGAGCGTCAGGTCGGCCTTCAGCGGCACGCCGACGAATTCGAGCTGCGCGAGCTTCGCCGAGAGCTCGTACATCACGAAGCCCGGCACCGGCGCGAGCACCTTCGCGCCCGGCCGGGCGCACGCGACCGCGATCATGCTGATGATTTCGTCGGAACCGTTGCCGAGCAGCACGTCGCAACCGGCCGGCACGCGCATCGCGTGGCGCAGCTTGTCGAGCAGCGCGGCCGGGCGCGGCGCCGGGTAGCGGTTCAGCGCGACCTGCGCGAGCCGCTCGCCGAGCGCCGCGGCGAGCGGCGCCGGCAGCGGATACGGGTTCTCCATCGCGTCGAGCTTCACGAACCCGCTCGCGTCGGGAACCGGATAGCTCGTCATCGCGAGCACGTCGCGGCGGATGATGTCTTGTGGCGTCGTCATGGTCTCAAGCCGGCGTGCGTCGCGCCGGCGTCAAATGGTTGGCAAGGCGGCGGCTGCCGCCTTGCGCTCGTCTCCTGCGTCGATCCGGGGGCCGCCGGTGCCGGCGCGTCGGCGCGCGCCCGGCCCCGCGCACGGCGCGCTCAGCCCTTCATCCGGAACTCGGCGCTCCTCGCATGCGCCTGCAGCCCTTCGCCGTATGCGAGCTCGGACGCGATCTCGCCGAGCGTCTGCGCGCCTTCCGCGCTGACCTCGATCAGGCTCGAGCGCTTGATGAAGTCGTACACGCCGAGCGGCGACGAGAAGCGCGCGGTGCGCGACGTCGGCAGCACGTGGTTCGGCCCCGCGCAGTAGTCGCCGAGGCTTTCGCTCGTATAGCGGCCGAGGAAGATCGCGCCCGCATGGCGGATCTGCTGACCCCATTGCTGCGGCTCCAGCGCCGAGATTTCGAGGTGTTCCGGTGCGATGTCATTCGCGATCCGGCACGCCTCGGCCATGTCGCGCACCTTGATCAGCGCGCCGCGCCCCTCGAGCGACGCACGGATCACGTCCTGGCGCGGCATCGTCGGCAGCAGCTCGTCGATCGCCTTCTCGACGCGATCGAGGAACGCACCGTCCGGACACAGCAGGATCGACTGCGCGAGTTCGTCGTGCTCGGCCTGCGAGAACAGGTCCATCGCGACCCAATTCGGATCGGTCGTGCCGTCGCACAGCACGAGGATTTCCGACGGCCCGGCGATCATGTCGATGCCGACCGTGCCGAATACGCGGCGCTTCGCCGACGCGACATACGCGTTGCCGGGGCCGCAGATCTTGTCGACGGCCGGCACCGTCGCCGTGCCGTACGCGAGCGCGCCGACCGCCTGCGCGCCGCCGATCGTGAACACGCGATCGACGCCGCCGAGCAGCGCCGCGGCGAGCACGAGGTCGTTCTTCACGCCGTCCGGCGTCGGCACGACCATCACGATCTCGCCGACCCCCGCGACACGCGCGGGAATCGCGTTCATCAGCACCGACGACGGATACGCGGCCTTGCCGCCCGGCACGTACAGGCCGACGCGGTCGAGCGGCGTGACCTTCTGGCCGAGCACCGTGCCGTCGCTTTCCGTGTACTGCCAGCTATGCGTGCCGCACTCGATCTTCTGCTTCTCGTGGTACGCGCGCACCCGCGCCGCGGCGGCTTCCAGCGCCGCGCGCGCCTTCGGCGCGAGGCCGTCGAGCGCCGTCTGCAGCGCGTCCTGCGGCAGTTCGAGCGCGGCGACGCTGTCCGCGCTCAGCCGGTCGAAGCGGTTCGTGTACTCGAGCACCGCGGCGTCGCCGCGCGACTTCACGTCGGCGAGGATCTGCGCGACCGATTGCTCGATCGCCTCGTCTTCGCTCGCCTCGAACGCGAGCACGGCGCGCAGGGCGGCGCCGAAGCCTTCGTTCGTCGAGTCGAGCTTGCGGATGGTGATGGACATGGGAGTTCCGTTACGGTGATGCGCTCAACCGCCATTCTGCGACGCGCGTTCGAACGCGTCGAGGATCGGCTTGAGCGCCGCGCGCTTCAGCTTGAGCGCGGCCTGGTTCACGACGAGGCGCGACGAGATCGCCATGATCTCCTCGACCTCGACCAGATTGTTCGCCTTCAGCGTGCCGCCCGAGCTGACGAGGTCGACGATCGCGTCGGCCAGCCCGACCAGCGGCGCCAGCTCCATCGAGCCGTACAGCTTGATCAGGTCGACGTGCACGCCCTTCGCGGCAAAGTGTTCGCGCGCCGTTTCGACGTATTTGGTCGCGACCCGCAGGCGCGCGCCCTGGCGCACCGCGCTCGCGTAGTCGAAACCGGCCGGCACGGCCACCGACATCCGGCAGCGCGCAATGTTCAGATCGATCGGCTGGTACAGGCCCGAGCCGCCGTGCTCGACAAGCACGTCCTTGCCGGCCACGCCGAAATCGGCCGCGCCGTATTCGACGTAGGTCGGCACGTCGCTCGCGCGCACGATGATCACGCGCAGGTTCGGATCGGTCGTCGGCAGGATCAGCTTGCGCGACGTTTCCGGATCCTCGGCCACCTGCACGCCGGCAGCCGCCAGCAGCGGCAGGGTTTCCTCGAAGATCCGGCCCTTCGACAGGGCGAGGGTCAGCGGCGCGGTCATGCTTGGCTCCCGGAAAGGCGGCGCACGTTCGCGCCGACGGCGGTCAGTTTGGTTTCCATGCGGTCGTAGCCGCGGTCCAGATGATAGATGCGGTCGACGAGCGTTTCGCCGTCGGCGCGCAGCCCGGCGATCACGAGGCTCGCCGACGCACGCAGGTCGGTCGCCATCACGTTCGCGCCCGACAGCTTCTCGACACCCGTCACGAGCGCCGTGTTGCCGTCGATCGTGATGTTCGCGCCGAGCCGGTTCAGCTCCTGCACATGCATGAAGCGGTTCTCGAAAATGGTTTCGACGACCTGCGCGGTGCCCGTCGCGACCGTATTGAGGGCCATGAACTGCGCCTGCATGTCGGTCGGGAACGCCGGGTATTCCGACGTGCGGATCGTCACCGCCGACGGGCGGCGGTCCATCTTCACGCGCAGCCAGCTGTCGCCTTCCTCGATCGACACGCCCGCTTCGCGCAGCTTGTCGATCACCGCGTCGAGGATGTGCGGGCGCACGCCCGTCAACCTCACGTCGCCGCCGGCCGCCGCGACCGCGCACAGGAACGTGCCGGCCTCGATGCGGTCGGGGATCACCGAATGGCGCGCGCCGTGCAGCCGCTCGACGCCCTGGATCACGAGGCGGTCGGTGCCGATGCCGTCGATTTTCGCGCCCATCGCGACCAGCAAGTGTGCGAGATCGCTCACTTCCGGCTCGCGCGCGGCGTTTTCGATCACCGTCTCGCCGTCGGCGAGCGTCGCGGCCATCAGCAGATTTTCGGTCCCCGTCACCGTGATCATGTCAGTCACGATGCGCGCGCCCTTCAGGCGTTTCGCGCGCGCTTCGATGAAGCCGTGCTCGATGCTGATCTCGGCGCCCATCGCCTGCAGGCCCTTGATGTGCTGGTCGACCGGCCGCGCGCCGATCGCGCAGCCGCCCGGCAGCGACACCTTCGCCTCGCCGAAGCGCGCGAGCAGCGGCCCGAGCACGAGGATCGACGCGCGCATCGTCTTCACGAGCTCGTACGGTGCGACGAGGTTGTCGACGCGCGACGCGTCGAGCTGCACGCGGCAGCCGTCGGTCTCGCTCTTCACGCCCATCTGGTTCAGCACCTTCAGCGTGGTGCGCACGTCCTTCAGGTTCGGCACGTTGTCGAGCTCGACCGGCTCGGCGCTGAGCAGCCCCGCGCACAGGATCGGGAGCGCGGCGTTCTTCGCGCCCGACACGACGATCTCGCCGGACAGCCGGCGACCGCCTTCGATCACCAGCTTGTCCATCCCCTGTCCCTGCGATTCCCCGTTGGCGGCCGGGTGTGCCGTGGCGACGCTCTGGACGGCGTCGCGCTCGTTGGCGGTGACTTGCACTCAGTGATTTCCGTTTATGCGTTCTGCCATTCGGCGGGCGTCAGCGTCTTCATGCTGAGCGCGTGAATTTCCTGCTTCATGCGATCGCCGAGCGCCGCATAGACGAGCTGGTGCCGCTGGATCGGCCGCTTGCCTTCGAAGGCCGCCGACACGATCGTCGCGAAGAAATGCTGGCCGTCGCCTTCGACTTCCAGATGTGTGCAGGCGAGACCGCTGGCGATGTATTGCTTGACCTGTTCGGGAGTCGGCAACATGGTGTAGGGCTCCTGTCGGCGCGCGCCGCCCCGGGGCGGCCGCGGCCTGTCGATATCAATGACGCAGTTTGTAGCCGGTCGCGAGCAGCCGCATCGCGATCAGCGCGAGCAGCACGAAGAAACCGGTGACGATCGCGAGGCTCGCGAACGGGTTAATGTCGGACGCGCCGAAGAACCCGAAACGGAAGCCGTCGATCATGTAGAAAAACGGGTTGAGACGCGACACTTCGCGCCACACGGGCGGCAGCGAGTGCGTCGAATAGAACACGCCGGACAGAAACGTCAGCGGCATGATCAGGAAGTTCTGGAACGCGGCGAGCTGGTCGAACTTCTCGGCCCAGATCCCGGCGATCAGCCCGAGCGTGCCGAGAATCGCCGAGCCGAGCAGCGCGAACGCAATGATGAACAGCGGCGCCGCGAAGTGCATCGGGATAAACCAGATCGTCACGACGAACACGCCCGCGCCGACCGCGAGCCCGCGCACGACGGACGCGAGCACGTACGCGCCGAAGATATCGCGGTACGACAGCGGCGGCAGCAGCATGAACACGAGGTTGCCGGTGATCTTCGACTGGATCAGCGACGACGAGCTGTTCGCGAACGCGTTCTGCAGCACGCTCATCATCACGAGGCCCGGCACGAGAAAGCTCACGTATTCGACACCGGGATAGACCTCGACGCGGCCCGACAGTGCATGGCCGAAGATCGTCAGATACAGCAGCGCGGTGACGATCGGCGCGAGCACCGTCTGGAACGACACCTTCCAGAAACGCAGCAGTTCCTTGTAGAACAGCGTGCGGAACCCGCTTCCCGGCACGCGCCGGGCCGTCCCCTCGGACGACAGCGAACGCAGTTCGCGTGGGGAGTGTTGATTCATGCCAGACCCTCGATCACCTCGGCCCCGTTCATCACCTGGACGAACACGTCCTCGAGGTCGGCCTTGCGGACCTCGATCTCGTCGAACGTGCAGCCCGCCGCGCGGCATTGCGCAAGGATGCGTTCGACCTCGTCGTAACTCGTGAGGCGCAGCAGGTGCTCGCCCGGCGCGCGCGCGGCCGGATCGGTTTCCAGCCCGCGCAGCTCGGCCGGCAGCGCGCCCGTCGCGAACCGCAGGTACAGCTGCAGGCCCGCGAAGCGGCGCAGCAGCGCGTCGGTGCGGTCGAGCGCGACGACTTCGCCACGGCGCAGCATCGCGATGCGGTCGCACAGCGACTCGGCTTCCTCGAGGTAATGGGTGGTCAGCACGATCGTGTGACCCTCGCGATTCAGGCGCGAGATGAATTTCCACAGCGTCTGGCGCAATTCGACGTCGACGCCGGCGGTCGGCTCGTCGAGCACGATCACGGGCGGCCGGTGCACGAGCGCCTGCGCGACGAGCACGCGACGCTTCATCCCGCCCGACAGCGCGCGCATGTTCGCGTCGGCTTTCTCGGTGAGATCGAGATTGGCCATCACTTCGTCGATCCAGTCGTCGTTGCGGCGCAGCCCGAAATAGCCGGACTGGATCCGCAGCGTTTCGCGAACGGTGAAGAACGGGTCGAAAACGAGCTCCTGCGGAACGACGCCGAGTGCGCGGCGCGCGCTGCGGAAGTCCTGGACGACGTCGTGACCGAGCACCGAGATACTGCCTTCGTCGGCCCGGGCGAGCCCGGCGAGGATGCTGATGAGCGTGGTCTTGCCTGCGCCGTTGGGGCCGAGCAGACCGAAAAACTCGCCTTCCTCGACCGACAGGCTGACGCCCTTGAGCGCCTGAAGCGACTTGTAGCGCTTCTTGACGTGACGGATTTCTATGGCTGACATGACTGTGCGCGACGCAAGGGCCGCGACGCCTATTCTGTGCTTGCTGCGAAAGAAAATGGGGGCCGGACGCCGATTGGCTGCCCCGCAAAACGCTTGATTATAGGGCAAACCGGCTGGTGGAGCCGGCGCCGGCGGCGCGCGGCCTGAAGCGTGCGCGCGCCGGCTGGCGCGGCAGGCTTCGGTCGGACAGGGTCAATGTCGCCCGGTGCCGTCGATGAGCGTGTCGACGCCGTAGGCGCGCGCGAGGCTGGCGAGCTTCGGAGGGAGATTGAGGATGTCGAGGGTCGCGCCGCGCGCTTTGGCGGCACGTTGCCATGCGAGCAGCACGGCGAGCGCCGACGAGTCGAACTGCGTCAGCGCCGCGCAATCGACGGCGGTCGCGCCGGCGCCGATGCGCGCAAGACCGTCCGCGAGCGCGGACTTCGCGCTCGCGACGGTCAGCGAGGAAGCGGCTGCGAAGCCGCTCACGACGCTTGCTTGCCCGCGGCAAGTTCCTGGTTGCGCTGCGACAGGAACTTGATCAGGCCGTCCACGCCGCTTTGCTGGATCTTCTCGTTGAACTGTTGCTGGTACGTCTGGATCAGCCACGCGCCGAGCACGTTCAGGTCATACACCTTCCAGCCGTTCGCCGTCTTGTACAGGCGGTAGTCGATCTGGACCGGCTGACCGTTGTTCATCGCGATCGTCTTGACCACGACGTCGGTATCGGCCGGATCGGCGCGGAACGGCGGGTACTGAATCTGCTGGTCTGGCTTCAGTTGGGCGAGCGCGCCCGAATACGTGCGGATCAGCAGCAGCTTGAACTGCTCCTGAACCTGCTGCTGCTGCTCGACCGTCGCCGTGCGCCAGTTGCGGCCCATGGCCAGCTGCGTGGTGCGGCGGAAATCGGTGTACGGCAGGATGTCCTTGTTGACGATCGTGATGATGCGGTTGGTGTCGCCCTGCTTGATCGTCTGCTGCTTGACTTCGTCGAGCACCTGCTGCGTCGCCGTCTTGATCAGCGCCTGCGGGTTCGACTGGTCGACTTGCGCGTGAGCTGCGCTGCCGAACGAGAACAGCGCCGCGAAAACGGAGATCAGGAACAGTTTTTTCATCATAGTGGCCTGCATGAATGAGTCGATGCGAAGGTTGGAGCAGGTAGCTTACGCGCAAGTTCGCATACGCTACCGACTGAATCGTTTCCGGCTGTAACGAATGTAAATCCGTCAGTGCAGCCGGATGCTCGGGAACCGGAACCCGCCCGGCGACGGCGGCGCCACCTGCATGGCCGGCACGTTCGTTTCGCTCGCCGGGTTGGGCGCTTCGGCCGCGCCCGACGCAGGCGCAGCAACCGCCGCGCCCGATGCGCCCGCCGGCGCGGCGCCGCCCACCGCGGCCGCGCCCGCCGTACCGGCCGCGCCGGCTGCCGCCGGTGCCGCACCGTCTTCCGGCAGGTCGTACTTCGGCAGCGCGTCGTTGCTCGACGTCGTGGCGGCCTCGCCGCGCGCGTTGTTGATCAGCATCTGGCGACGCTGCAGGTACGCATTGCGTACGAACGAATACTTGTCGAGCGCCGCGGCATCGAGCACGTCGCCCGCGCCCAGCAGGTTCGCACGCGTGTTGACCAGGTTCACGCCGAACAGGCCCCAGCTCAGGCCGTCCGGCTTCACGTAGGTGAGCGGATTGCCGACGTAGTCGACGCCCAGGCCGGCCGTGTCGCGCAGCGTGCTCGGGCCGAGCAGCGGCAGCACGAGGTACGGACCCGACGGCATGCCGTAGCGGCCCATCGTGATCCCGAAGTCGGCCGTGTGCTTCGGCAGCTTCGCGATCGTCGCGACGTCGAACAGGCCGCCGACGCCGAACACCGTGTTGATCACGACGCGCATGATGTCGCCGACGCCGTCCGCGATCCGCAGCTGCACGATGTTGTTCGCCGCGATGTAGACGTCGCCGATGTTCGAGAAGAAGTTCGTCACGCTGTCGCGCACCGGCTGCGGCACCACGTACTGGTAGCCCTTCGCGACCGGCTTCAGCGCGTACGTATCGACCGTGTCGTTGAACTTGTACATCGTCCGGTTGAAGCCTTCGAGCGGATCGCCCTTGGTCGGCGTCTGCACGGTCGCGCAGCCGCTCAACGCGGCGACTGCCGCTACCGCCAGCGCGGCGTGCCTGATGCGGATCGTGTGCATGTCATTACCCTCTTGTTTTCTCTCGTGTGGTTATTGGCCGGCCGAACCGGACACCGCCGACGCCGGTATCGCCACCGGCGCCGGAGCGGCGGGAGCGGCGGGAGCAGCCGATGCGCCGGCTGCCGGCTTCGCACCGCCCGCATCGGCGGCCTTGCTGTACAGGAACTGGCCGATCAGGTTCTCGAGCACGATCGCCGACTGCGTCATCGCGATCGTATCGCCCGATTTCAGCATTTCGGTGTCGCCGCCCGGATCGAGGCCGATATATTGCTCGCCGAGCAGGCCCGACGTCAGGATCTTCGCCGACGAATCCTTCGGGAACGGGTATTGGCCGTCGATGTCGATCGTGACGAGCGCCTGGTAGGTGTTCGTGTCGAAGCCGATCGACTTCACGCGGCCGACCACGACGCCGGCGCTCTTCACGGCCGCGCGCGGCTTCAGCCCGCCGATATTGTCGAATTTCATCCTCACCGAGTAGGTCGGCTGAAACGACAGCGAGCTCATGTTGCCGACCTTCAGCGCCAGGAACAGCACCGCAAGGAAGCCCACCACCACGAACAGGCCGACCCAGAAGTCGAGAGCAGTCTTTTTCATCGTCATCCCAAAATTTGGCTTGGCTGAGGCTTAGCTGAACATCAGCGCGGTCAGCAGGAAATCGAGGCCGAGTACGGCGAGCGACGCGAACACGACCGTCTTGGTGGTCGCGCGCGACACGCCTTCGGGCGTGGGCTTCGCTTCATACCCCTGAAACAGTGCAATGAAGGTCACGGCGAAGCCGAACACGATGCTCTTCAGCACGCCGTTGCCGACGTCGGCCCAGACCTGGACGCCGCCCTGCATCTGCGACCAGAACGCGCCCGGATCGACGCCGATCAGCACGACGCCGACGAAGTACCCGCCGAGCACGCCGACCGCGTTGAAGATCGCGGCCAGCAGCGGCATCGCGATGATGCCCGCCCACATGCGCGGCGCGATCACGTTCTTGATCGGGTCGACCGCCATCATCTCGAGCGCGGTGAGCTGCTCGCCGGCCTTCATCAGGCCGATCTCGGCCGTGAGCGACGTGCCCGCGCGGCCCGCGAACAGCAGCGCGGTGACGACGGGCCCGAGCTCGCGCACGAGCGACAGCGCGACCAGCAGGCCGAGCGCCTGCTCGGAACCATAGCGGTTCAGCGTGTAATACCCCTGCAGGCCGAGCACGAAGCCGACGAACAGCCCCGACACGGCGATGATCACGAACGAATAGTTGCCGAGGAAGTGGATCTGCTTCGTGACCAGCCGCGGCCGACGCAGCAGCGGGAAGAATTCCAGCACGAGGCGCACGAACAGGCGCGTGCCGTAGCCCGCCCGCTCGAGGCCGCCGATGACGTAACGTCCGATCGCGCTGATCATGCGCGCCCTCCGCCGAGCCCGAAATCCGCCGCCAGCGGCGGGCTCGTGTAGTGAAATTTGAACGGGCCGTCCGGCGCGCCGTCGATGAATTGCCGCACGCTCGGATCGGTCGACGCGCGCAGCTCGTCGGGCGTGCCCTGCGCGAGCACGCCGCCGTTAGCCAGAAAATACACGTAGTCGGCGATCGCGAACGATTCCGGCACGTCGTGCGTGACGAGGATCGACGTCGCGCCGAGCGCCTGGTTCAGCGTGCGGATCAGGTTGGCGGTGATGCCGAGCGAGATCGGATCGAGGCCCGCGAACGGCTCGTCGTACATGATGAGCTGCGGATCGAGCGCGATCGCGCGCGCCAGCGCGATGCGGCGCGCCATCCCGCCCGACACCTCGGACGGCATCAGGTCGCGCGCGCCGCGCAGCCCGACCGCGTTCAGCTTCATCAGCACCAGGTCGCGGATCAGGTCTTCGGGCAGGTCGGTATGCTCGCGCAGCGCGAACGCGACGTTCTCGAACACCGACATGTCGGTGAACAGCGCGCCGAACTGGAACAGCATGCCCATCTTGCGGCGCAGCGCATACAGACCGTCGCGCGTTTGCGCGCCGACGTCGGCGCCGTCGAACAGCACCTGGCCGCGGCGCGCGCGCACGAGGCCGCCGATCAGGCGCAGCACGGTGGTCTTGCCGCAACCCGAGCCGCCCATGACCGCGACGACCTGCCCACGCCCGAAGCGCAGGTTCAGGTTGGACAGGACGAGGCGATCGCCGTAGCCGAAGTCGACGTCGCGAAGTTCCAGCAGGGTCTCGGTAGGAGTGGGGCTCACGGAGCTGACAGTCCTTTTACGCAGAACGCCGAATTATAGGGCCTGCATTGGAATGATGTCGTGACGCCGTTCCGGACCCCGCGGTCAATGATTGTCAAATTGTCCGGCAAAGCACTGCTGCAGTGCAATAAGCGCCGTCCGATAGTCGGCCGCGCCCGTGACCGCGCTGACCACCGCGACGCTGCCGACGCCCGTCGCCAGCACGGCCGGCAGCGCGTCGATCCCCACCCCGCCGATCGCGACGAGCGGCGCCCGCGCGCCGGCCAGGCGCGCATAGCGGGCGATCCGCGCGAGGCCCTGCGGCGGCGCGGCGACCGCCTTGGTGGCGGTCGCGTACACGGGGCCGAGCGCGAGGTAGCTCGGCCGCTCGTGCAGTGCCCGCAATATCTCGTAATAGCCGTGGCTCGACAGTCCGAGCCGCAGGCCCGCGCGCGCAATCGCCGCCAGATCGGCCGTTTCGAGGTCCTCCTGGCCGAGATGTACGCCGTACGCCCCCTCTTCCACGGCGATCTGCCAGTGATCGTTGATGAACACGCGCGCATCGGGATAACGGCGCCCTGCCGCGACCGCGCGCGCGATTTCGCGGCGCAGCGCGTCCGGCGTCGCGTCTTTCACGCGCAATTGCACGGTTCGCGCGCCGCCGTCGAGCACGCGCTCGACCCATTCGGCGCTCGGCACGACCGGATAGAGGCCGAGCTGCGCGGGGCACGGGGCGAACGCGGGCTCCGGCGCGGGCGGCAACCCGGCGACGCGCGGGAATTGCGCGGCATCGACCGGCCACGCGTCGGCGGCGCGCGTCTCGTCGCCGTCGCGCCACGCCAGCGCGAGCACCAGCGCGTCGACCGGCGCGAAGCCGCAATCGAGGAACGCAGCGAGCGCCGCGATCCAGTCGTCCGCGAGCGGATGCGCGGCGTCGAGCGCGTAGCGCACGCCGGCCGCATGCAGCACGGCGCCCTGCTCGTCGAATTCGATCGCCACCGCCGCCGGCGACGCCGGCCGCGACACGGCCGACGCACGCGCCTGCGCGGCACGATCGCCGGCCGACACGATCAGCACGTCGCCGTCGGCCGGCACGTCGGGCGCCGCCACGCAGAGCCGCCACGGCGCCGCGCCGTCCGGCCAGTCGCCGAGCCGCGCGCGAATCCGCTCGGCCGCTTCGGCCAGTTCGTCGGCCGGCGGCCAGAACGCATCGGCGAAGCGCGCGCTCATGCGCCGCCCCCGTCCTGGTGCCAGAACGGCATCCCGACGACCGGCGTACTCGCGTGCGCGGTTTCGCGCGCGTCCATCGGGCCGGCGAGATACGCGGCGCGGCCGGCCTCGACGCCCTGCGCAAACGCGCGCGCCATGATCTCCGGGTGCGTGGCCTGCGAGACGGCCGTATTCAGCAGCACGCCGTCGAAGCCCCACTCCATCACCTGGCACGCGTGCGACGGCACGCCGAGCCCCGCGTCGACGATCAGCGGCACGTCCGGCAGCCGCTCGCGCAGCACGCGCAGGCCGTACGGATTCACGACGCCCTTGCCGGTGCCGATCGGCGCGCCCCACGGCATCAGCGCCTCGCAGCCGACGTCGAGCAGGCGCCGGCCGATCACGAGATCCTCGGTGCAGTACGGCAGCACCTTGAAGCCGTCCTTGATCAGTTGCGCGGCGGCTTCGATCAGCCCGACCGGGTCGGGTTGCAGCGTGTAGTCGTCGCCGATCAGTTCGAGCTTGATCCAGTCGGTGTCGAATACCTCGCGCGCCATGTGCGCGGTCGTCACGGCTTCGGCGACGGTCTGGCAGCCGGCCGTGTTCGGCAGCAGCGGCACCGCGTGGCGCTTGAGCAGATCGAAGAAGCCGGCTTCGGCCGTGCCGCCCGTCATCTGGCGGCGCAGCGCGACCGTCACCATCCCGGGGCGCGACGCGGCGATCGAATCGGACAGCGACTGCAGCGACGGATAGCGCGACGTGCCGAGCAGCACGCGGCTTGCGAAAGTGGCGCCGTATAGCGTGAGCGCGTCGGCGGAGGTGTGGGACGTCATGTCGTTTTCCTGGAAGAGCGGGGCGAAACGGCGGCGCTCAGCCGCCTGCGACGGGGTGCACGACGTCGAGCCTGTCGCCCGCCGCGAGCGCACGCGCCGCATGCTGCGTGCGCGCGACGAAGTTGCCGTTCAGCGCCACCGCGTACGGCGGACGCGCGCCGTACGCGGCAAGCGCGTCGGCCACCGTCGCGCCGTCGGGCAACGTCAGGGTCTGTTGATTGATCTGGATATCCATGAGGCTGGGTCGGATTCGGTCGGCGGCGCGCGTCAGGCCGGCTGGCGCGCGTCGTTGCGGTGATGAAGCAGCGTCGGCCAGCGTGCGGCGTCGCGCCATGCGGCGAACGCGTCGGCATCGCCGAGCGAGCCGCCGAGCGCGGCCTGCGCGAACGCGACGGCCGCCTGCGCGACTTCCGGCGCGATCATGAAGCCGTGCCGGTAAAGGCCGTTGACGGCGAGCGTCGATGCGCCGTCCCAGATCACCGCCGGGCGATGATCGGGCAGCGTCGGCCGGCACTGCGCGTTGAGTTCGAGAATGCGCGCCTCGCCGAACGCCGGATGCACGGAAAACGCCGCGCTCAGCAGTTCGAGCGCGGAGCGCACGCTGACGGGCGACATGTCCTCGCCCTCCACCTCGGTCGCGCCGATCACATAGAGATCGTCCTGCTTCGGCGCGATGTACAGCGGGTAACGCGGATGCAGCAACCGCACGGGCCGGGTGAGCCCGATGCCCGGCGCATGCACGCGCGCGACTTCGCCGCGGATCCCGCGCAGCCCGGGCAGCGCGGATTTCGCGCCGAGCCCGCGGCAATCGATCGTGAAATGGGCGGCAGGCCGGTTCGCGTCGTCGACCGACGCGTGCCAGTGCAGCGCGACGCCGCGTTCCGCGAGGCCCGCCGCGAGCGCGCGCAGCGCCTGGCGGTTGTCGAGCTGCCCTTCGCGCGGCAGCATCAGCCCGCGCGCGAAGCGGCCCGCGAGCGCGGGTTCGGCCGCGTCGACCTGCGCGCCGGCGAGCGTCACGAAGCCGCCGTCGAACAGCTCCGCCGGCGCGTTCGCGCGCAGGCGCCGCTCGAACAGCGGCGCCTCTGCGCGGTCCGCGTGATGCCAGACGACGAGCGTGCCGCGATGCTGGAAAAAGACGGGTTCGGGCAGTTCGGCGAGCCACTGCGGCCAGCGCGCGAGCGATGCGGCGCCGAGCTCGGTGATCAGCCGTTCCGCGCTCGCCGCTTCCGCGAGCGGCGCGAGCATCGCGGCCGCGATCCACGCGGCCGACTGCTCGCCGTCTGGGCCGCCGCGCTCGTAGAGTGCGACGCGATGCCCGTCGCCCGCGAGCCGCCACGCGATCAGGCGGCCGACGAGCCCGCCGCCGAGCACCGCGAAATCGGGCCGTGTATCGCGGACGTTCATCGCGCACCCTCCGCGCGGCCACGCGCGACGAACGTCGACGCGCACGCGCCGCCGCATGCGAACGCACGCGACACCGGGCCGGGAATCATGCAAAAGACTGAGGATTGTGCGGTCATCATTCCTTCCGTAACGCGCAATGCGCGTACCCAAAAGGACGAAACCGGCAGCAAAGGCCGGCCGGGCGGGACTCGGGCGCTGACCATGTGGGATGGCGGCCAGCGCGGCCCGGCGGGATCAGAAACTTCCCTCGCCGGTATTACCCGGATCGGGTGCGAAGGGTCTTTCTCAGCCTCGCCGCGCTGCCCGGAACATCTGCCGGCCACGCCACGAAGCACCCCTGTTTCGTCGTCGGCCATTAGACCATAAAAGCGGAAAGCGCCGCAAACTGTCCCCCTTGCGGCAAATTCGCCGGCGCGCTGCGCCGCTCTGGCACAATGCCCGCAGGCCGGCCGCGCGAGTGGCCGGTTGCCGCGTCACCGCCGGTTTTTAAGTGCCATTTAAGACGCACGGGCGACCATCCGGACGCCCGCCGTCAGTCGGCGCCGCGCCCCGGCATGCCGTATCGCGGCGCGCGCCCGGCTTCGCCCGGCCCGCGCGCCGGCTACTCATCAGGAAGCACATGACCCAATCGATCGACCCCGTCCGCTCCGTCTCCGACGCGCCGCAGGACGAGCGCCCGGTATCCGCATGGAGCCTCATCAAGCCCTACTGGGTATCGTCCGAATGGAAAATCGCGTGGGGGTTGCTGGTCACGATCATCGCGATCAACCTCTGCGTGGTCTGGATCAACGTCCGGCTGAACAAGTGGAACGCGCAGTTCTACAACGCGCTGCAGTCGAAGGACGTCCACGACTTCCCGAACCTGCTGATGCAGTTCTCCGCGCTCGCCTTCGCGTTCATCATCCTCGCCGTGTACGGCCGCTACCTGCGGCAGATGCTCGGCTTCCGCTGGCGCCAGTGGCTCACCGAGCGCTTTCTCGGCCAGTGGCTCGGCGATCGCGCGTTCTACCGGATCGAGCGCGACCGCCTCGCGGACAACCCCGATCAGCGGATCACCGACGACCTCCAGTCGTTCGCGACCACGACGCTCGCACTGTCGCTCGACCTGCTGTCGACGGTCGTCACGCTCGTGTCGTTCATCACGATCCTGTGGTCGCTCGCCGGCGCGCTGACGTTTACGCTCGGCGCGACGCCGATCGCGATTCCCGGCTACATGGTGTGGGCGGCCGCGCTGTACGCGGTGGTCGGCTCGCTGATCATCCAGAAGGTCGGCCATCCGCTCGTGTCGATCAACTACCAGCAGCAGCGCGTCGAGGCCGATTTCCGCTTCGGGCTGATCCGCGTGCGCGAGAACGCCGAGCAGATCGCGTTCTACGACGGCGAAAAGACCGAGACCGGCAACGCGCAGACCCTCTTCATGCGCATCCGCGACAACTGGTGGCGCGTGATGAAGTACACGAAGCGGCTCACGTTCGTGCTGAGCTTCTATGGGCAGATCGCGATCATCTTCCCGCTCGTCGTCGCCGCACCGCGCTACTTCGCAGGCGCGTTCTCGTTCGGCGTGCTGATGCAGATCTCGTCCGCGTTCGGCACCGTCAGCGATTCGTTCTCGTGGTTCGTCAACAGCTACTCGACCCTCGTCGAATGGCGCGCCACCGTCAACCGTCTGCGCGAATTCAAGCGCGTGATGGGCACGTCGCACCTGAAGGAAAGCCTGTCGCCTGCGACCGAGCACGGCGGCATCAACCTGCACTACATCGACGCGGCGAAGCTGTCCACGTCGTCGCTCAAGCTCGCGCTGCCGAACGGCAACGCGCTCGCGAACATCGGCGACGTCACGATCGAGCCCGGCTCGCGCTGGCTCGTGGTCGGCAAGTCGGGATCCGGCAAGAGCACGTTCATGCGTGCGCTCGCGGGCCTGTGGCCGTTCGGCGACGGCGCGATCGATGCGCCGGTCGGCGCGCGGATGATGTTCGTGCCGCAGACGAGCTATTTGCCGATCGGCACGCTGAAGGCCGCGCTCACCTACCCGGCGACGCCCGACACGTTCAGCGACGAAGCGTGCCGCGACGCGCTGCGCGCGTGCCGCCTCGAGGATTACGTCGAGCGCCTCGACGAAACCGCGCACTGGACCCGCGTGCTGTCGCCCGGCGAGCAACAGCGCCTGGCCGGCGCCCGCGTGCTGCTGCACAAGCCCGACTTCCTGTTCCTCGACGAAGCGACCAGCGCGCTCGACGCCGACAACGAAGCCCGCCTCTATCACCTGTTCGCCGAACGGCTGCCGAAGGCGGCGATCGTCAGCATCGCGCACCGCGAATCGCTGGCCGCGTTCCACGGCGGCACGATCAACGTCGAGCGCGTGAACAGCGACGACAAGGTCGCCGCGTGAACGCACGCGCCGCGCACATCGCGCGGATCGCGCTGATCACCGGCGCAGGTTCGGGGATCGGCGCGGCGCTCGCGCGGCGACTCGCGGCGCCCGGCGTCGCGCTGGCGCTGCATGCGCGCGGCGCGGACCCGGCAGCCCGCGCACGCGTCGCCGACGTCGCCGACCGATGTACGGCAGCGGGCGCGCAATGCGTGACGCTCACCGGCGATCTCGCCGAAGCGGGCGTCGCCGCCGCGCTCGTCGACGCCACCGCTGCCCGCTTCGGCGGGCTCGACCAGCTCGTCGCGAACGCCGGCTTCGCCGCGCGGCAATCCTTTTCCGACCTCTGCGCGGACGCGCTCGCATCCGCCTTCGCCGCGATGCCCGGCGCGTTCTCCGCGCTCGCGGCCCGCGCACGGCCGCTGCTCGAAGCGTCGACGGCGCCGCGCATCGTCGCGGTCAGCTCGTTCGTCGCGCACCGCTATCGGGCGGACGCCCCGTTCGCGGCGACCGCCGCCGCGAAAGCCGCGCTCGAATCGCTGGTGCGCTCGGCGGCAGCCGAGTTCGCCGCGTGCGGCATCACCGTCAATGCGGTCGCGCCCGGCTTCACGCGCAAGGACCACGGCCCGAGCGCGGACAATGCGGCCGCTTGGGTCCGCGCCGAACAGGCGACGCCGCTCGGCCGGATCGCCGAACCCGACGACGTCGCCGCGCTGATTGCGTTCCTGCTGTCGGACGCGGCACGGCAGATCACCGGCCAGGTCATCCACGTGGACGGCGGCCTGACGCTCTGACGCGAGCGCGTGCCAGCCGTGCCGGCGCGCAGGTAGCCGCCGGCGTCCACATAGCGCTCACGCACGATCGAGCGTCGCTCCTGGCCCGACCGTCCACCCGCCGCGCTGCCGCGCCTGCCCCCGCACGCACCTTTTTGGCGCCCTTCATCCCGCCCGTAAAATAGCCGCCGTACGGCAGCGCGATACGAGAGACGACACAAGAGGGGGCGGCAGGCATGCAGGCATTCCAGTGGTTCAACGAATTGTCGACGCGCGAGCGACGAACGCTGTACGCCGGATTCGGCGGCTATGCGGTCGATGCGTTCGACTTCATGATCTATTCGTTCCTCATTCCGACGCTGATCGCCACCTGGGGCATGACGAAGAGCGAGGCCGGGATGATCGCGACGAGTTCGCTGATCTCGTCGGCGATCGGCGGCTGGGTCGCCGGCATCCTCGCAGACCGCTTCGGCCGCGTGCGCGTGCTGCAGTGGACGATCGCGACGTTCGCGCTGTTCACGTGCCTGTCCGGTTTCACGCATTCGTTCTGGCAGCTCCTTGCGACGCGCACGCTGCAGGGCTTCGGCTTCGGCGGCGAATGGTCGGTCGTGACGATCATGATGGCCGAGACGATCCGCTCGCCCGAGCATCGCGCGAAGGCAGTCGGCACCGTGCAGAGCAGCTGGTCGTTCGGCTGGGGCGCGGCCGCGATCCTGTACTGGGCGTTCTTCGCGCTGCTGCCCGAGCAGCTCGCGTGGCGCGCGTGCTTCTGGATCGGTCTCGCGCCCGCGCTGTGGATCCTGTACATCCGCCGCAACGTCAGCGATCCCGACATCTACACGGCCACGCGCCGCGCCCGCGACGAAGGCCGCGTGTCGGGCCACTTCCTCGAGATCTTCTCGCCGCCGCACCTGCGCGCGACGCTGTTCGGCAGCGCGCTGTGCACCGGCATGCTCGGCGGCTACTACGCGATCACGACGTGGCTGCCCACCTACCTGAAAACCGTGCGCCACCTGTCGGTGTTCAACACGAGCGGCTATCTCGTCGTGCTGATCGTCGGCTCGTTCGTCGGCTACGTGGTCGGCGCGATCCTGTCCGACCGGCTCGGCCGACGCGCGTCGTTCATCCTGTTCGCGGTCGGCTCGTTCTCGCTCGGCATGGCCTACACGATGCTGCCGATCACCGATACCGCGATGCTGCTGCTCGGCTTCCCGCTCGGCATCGTCGTGCAGGGCATCTTCGCGGGCGTCGGCGCGTATCTGTCGGAGCTGTATCCAGGCGCGATCCGCGGCTCGGGCCAGGGCTTCTGCTACAACCTCGGCCGTGGGCTCGGCTCGTTCTTCCCGATCCTGGTCGGATCGTTGTCGCAGTCGATGTCGCTCGTGAAGGCGATCGGGCTCGTCGCCGGCGGCGGCTACCTGCTCGTGATCGTCGCCGCGCTCGTGCTGCCGGAAACGCGCGGCAAGTCGCTCGCCGACGATCCGGCCGTCGCATCGTAAGCACCTTGCCCGTTCGGGAACCCGCATGCACGTGATCGTTCTCGGCGCCGGCGTGATCGGCGTCACCACTGCCTGGCACCTGCGCGAAGCAGGCTGCGACGTCACCGTGATCGAACGCGAGGCCGATGTCGCGCAAGCGACGAGCCTCGGCAACGCGGGCGTGATCGCGCCCGGCTACGTGACGCCGTGGGCCGCGCCGGGGATGCCCGGCAAGATCCTCAAATACCTGTTCAAGCCTGCGTCGCCGCTGATCTTCCGGCCGACGCTCGATGCCGCGCAGTGGCGCTGGATCGCGCGCTGGCTACGCGAATGCGAGTTCGAGCGATTCCGCGTGAACAAGCAGCGGATGCAGCGCATCGCGTATTACAGCCGCGCGTGCCTGCATGCGTTTCGCGACCGTCATCCGTTCGACTATGGTGCGAGCCGCGGCTACCTGCAGTTGCTGCGCGGCGCATTCGACGTCGAGATGGTGCAACCGGCGCTGAAGGTGCTGCGCGACGCCGGCATCGCGTTTCGCGAACTCGACGCCGCCGGCTGCACCGCGATCGAGCCCGGCTTGCGCTGGGCGCGACAGGCCCCCGTCGGCGGCATCTACCTGCCCGACGACGAAGCCGGCGATTGCGCGCGCTTCACGCGCGAACTGAGGGCGCTGTGCGAAGCGAACGGCGTGACGTTCCGATTCCGCACCGCGATTCATGCGCTCGACGTCGCGGGCGGCAAGGTGCGCGGCGTGCGAGTAGGCGCGGCCGGAACGGATGGCCGCGCGCCGTGCGATGAAGGCGCGGGCACCGGCTTGCGTGACGGGGGGCAGCCCAGCCGCCCGGCGCCGGACCGCGCCGCGTCGGCCGGAACCCTGCCGCGCGACGGGCTGCTTGCGGCCGACGCGATCGTGGTCGCGCTCGGCGTCGACAGTGCCGCCCTGCTGCGGCCGCATGGCATCGACGTGCCGCTGTATCCGGTGAAAGGCTACTCGGCGACGCTCACGGTCGTCGACGACGAAAAGGCGCCGCGCGCCGCGCTGATGGACGAATCGCTGAAGACGGCGATTACGCGCTTCGGCCCGACGCTGCGCGTCGCGGGCACCGCGGAACTCGGCAACCGGCACGCGGCGCTGCGGCAGCAGGCGCTCGATACGCTGATGAAGGTGCTCGACGACTGGTTCCCGCACGCGGCCGAGCGCGCGTCCGCCCGCTTCTGGGTCGGCCGCCGCCCGATGACGCCCGACGGGCCGCCGTTGCTGGGGGCGAGCCGCATCGACGGACTGTGGCTGAACGTCGGTCACGGGTCGACCGGCTGGGCGATGTCGATGGGATCGGGGAAGGTGCTCGCGGATCTCGTCACGGGGCGGGAGCCGGAGATCGATTTGTCGGGGCTGACGCTCGCGCGCTACGAGCGCTAGGCAGGACGCCGGGCGACGTGCGCGGCACGATGCAGAGCGGCACGTCGGCATCCGAAACGATCGGGAGGGCGACCGGTCTCAACGATTCGCCGGACGCGCCGGGGCGGCTCAACCCGTCGCCGCGTCGTCCGCCCGGGCAATCGGCGCCGACACGATCGGCCGGTGCGACACGCCTTCGTGCGACAACCGGCTTTCGAACAGCGTGAGCGCGTCGAACCGCAGCGCGACGGCACGCCCCACCGCACCGCCGTGCGCCGGCTGGCCGACCGCGTCGTGCGGCAGCCGCGCGAGCGTCACGTGCGGCCGGAACGGCCGCCGATCGGCCGGCACCCCGAGTTCGCGCAGCAGCGCCGCGAGCCCCGCATTCAGCGCGACGCAAGCGGCGTCGGCCGCAAGTTCCGCAACGATCAGCCTCGCGCGCGGCAGGCTGGGCCACCACGCGATCCGCTCGACAGGCAACGACGGCAACGCATGCGCGGCCGCGAGCGCGGGCAGGTGCGCGGCCAGCGCGTCGCACCGTTCCCGCTCGATCGCGCCGACGAACGCGAGCGTCATGTGCAGTTGCGCGGGCAGCGTGCGCCGCGCGCCACGGGTGACCGGCAACGCGCGCAGCGCGTCGCGCGACGCCGTATCGGGCATCAGCGCGACGAACGCACGGAGCCGGTCTCCATTCATGACTCGCTCACGGCCGCCCGCGGCGCGTTCGATGCATCGGCCGACGCCGGACGCTGCGGCAGCGGGCCGTGTTCGCCCCACACATCGCCCGGCAGCACGCGCGCGAGTTCGGGGATCGTGTTGCGCGTGAACACCGGATCGGTAACACCCGCCGCGCGCTGGCGGCGATAGTCGGCCCACGCGGCGTGCGCGTACTTGCCGAGCGCGAGGATCGCGATCAGGTTGATGATCGCCATCAGCCCCATGCTCGTATCGGCCATCGCCCACACGAGCGGCAGTTGCCCGACGCTGCCGAACATCACCATGCCGAGCACCGCGACGCGGAACAGCGGCAGCACGCCGCGCCGCTTCGTGATGAATTCGACGTTGCCTTCCGCATACGCGTAGTTGCCGATCACCGACGAATACGCGAAGAAGAAGATCGCGAACGCCATGTAGATGCCCCCCCAGTCGCCGACGTGGCTCGCGATCGAGCGCTGCGTGAGCGCCGCGCCTTCCATGCCGGTACCGAGCTCGTACTGGCCCGACAGCAGGATCACGAAGGCCGTCGCACTGCAGATCACGATCGTGTCGACGAACACGCCGAGCATCTGGATCAACCCCTGCACCACCGGATGGCGCGTGCTGGCGGTCGCCGCCGCATTGGGCGCGCTGCCCATGCCGGCCTCGTTCGAGAACAGCCCGCGCTTCACGCCCATCGCGACCGCCTGGCTGACGGCATAGCCCGTCAGCCCGCCCGCCGCCTGCTCGAGGCCGAACGCGCTTTTCACGATCAGCGCGATCACGCCCGGCACCAGCGCGATGTGCGTCGCGACCGCATAGACCGCGAGCGCGAGATAACCGATCGCCATCACGGGCACGATCACCTGCGCGACCGCCGCGATCCGGCGGATGCCGCCGAAGATGATCGGCGCGGTCAGCAGCACGAGACCGAGACCGACGCTCGCGCGGCTCCAGCCGAACGACGTGTCGAACGCATCGGCGATCGCATTGGCCTGCACCGCGTTGAACACGAAGCCGAACGCGAGGATCAGCGACAGCGAGAACAGCACGCCGAAGCCGCGCGAGCGCAGGCCCGTCTGGATGTAGTACGCGGGGCCGCCGCGATAGCTGCCGTCCGCGTGCGACACCTTGAAGATCTGCGCGAGCGTGGCCTCGACGAACGCGGACGACATCCCGACGAGCGCCGTCATCCACATCCAGAAGATCGCGCCCGGCCCGCCGACCGTCAGCGCGACCGCGACGCCGGCGATGTTGCCGGTGCCGACGCGGCTCGCAAGCCCGGTCGCGAACGCCTGGAACGACGAAATGCTGCCCGGTTCGCCCTTGCTGCCGACCAGCTTGATGCTGAGGAACAGCGCCTTCAGCTGGATCATCCGGAATCGCAGCGTGAACCACATGCCCACGCCGAGCAGCAGTGCGATCAGCACGTAATTCCACAACACGCCGTTGACGGCGTCGACCAGCCCTTGCACGAATGCTTCCATCCAGAGTCCTTGTAAATAGCGTCAGTCATGTGCGACGACCGCGAACGCGGCCCGAGGGGCGACATGATATGACAGTTTTCAAGGATTATTACAAAACGAAAGAAATTGAGATGATGAAAAATCAAGGCCGGATGTCGTCAGGTTAGACGACGCTTCGTGAAAATGCGGCGGTAGCGAGGCGATGACCCTTCCGGTCCAGGCTGTTGGCTGGCGCGTGCGCCTGACGTGAAAATCCGGACGTCGCAATGTCTTGCGGGCACGCGGGCCCGACACGCGATTTGGGACAGGTGCGCTGGCAGGCCTCTGCCGGCGCCGGGCATTCTGCTGCCGGGGTTACCCCTCCCGTTGTTCATCCCGCATTGAGAGCGCCATGATTTCCAGAATCGTACGCGGATGGTTCCGGCTGGTTCTCCGGGTGGTGACCGTAACGATCTGCATCTACGCGCTCCTATTTTTCGTCGTCGCGACTTCCCGATATGAGCGGACCGAAGGCAGTTGCCCCGACATGGCTGTCGATACGCTCCGAAAAACGGTCGAGATCCGCCTCCTCAAGGAGCATGGGATACGGCCGGACAGCATTCGGTTCGACGGCGCGCCGCAGTATCACGCGTGGAAGCTGGGTGTGTGGGAATGGCCGCTGCGCGTGGACGAAATCCGATATACCGCGATGATCGACTGCAACGAGCAGCTTGCAAGCTACGGACGAACCGTCGATCCGCTGGGCGCCCCGACCGGACAAGCCCACGATCGCCCACCGCTTCGGAAATAAAAAAACCGGGCACCCTCTCGGGCGCCCGGTTTTGGTCGAAACCCGCTTGCGCGATTCAGCTCAGCGCGGCAGTTCCGAATGCCCCATCAGGTACGCATCGACCGAGCGCGCGCACTGGCGGCCTTCGCGGATCGCCCACACCACGAGCGACTGGCCGCGCCGCATGTCGCCTGCCGCGAACACCTTGTCGACCGACGTGTAGTACGAACGATCGCCTTCGGTCGCCGCACGCGCGTTGCCGCGCGCATCCTTCGCGACGCCGAATGCGTCGAGCACCGGCGCGGCTGGCTGCGTGAAGCCCATCGCCAGCAGCACGAGATCGGCCTTCATTTCGAACTCGGAACCCGGCACTTCCTGCATCTTGCCGTCCTTCCACTCGACGCGCACCGCGATCAGCTTCTCGACCTTGCCGTTCTTGCCTTCGAGACGCTTCGTCGCGACCGCCCAGTCGCGCTCGCAGCCTTCCTCGTGCGACGACGACGTGCGCAGCTTGATCGGCCAGTACGGCCACACGAGCGGCTTGTTCTCCTCTTCCGGCGGCTGCGGCAGCAGTTCGAACTGCGTGACCTGCTTCGCGCCGTGACGGTTCGACGTGCCGACGCAGTCCGAACCCGTATCGCCGCCGCCGATCACGATCACGTGCTTGCCCTTCGCGAGCAGTTGGTCGACCAGCTTGTCGCCGGCGTTCACGCGGTTCTGCTGCGGCAGGAAGTCCATCGCGAAATGAACGCCCGCGAGCTCGCGGCCCGGCACCGGCAGGTCGCGCGGCGTTTCCGAACCGCCGGCGATCACGACCGCGTCGAATTCTTCCTTCAGCGTGTCCGGCGAAATGGTTTCCTTCGCGAGGCTGCCGATCGACTCGGGCAGCGGATCCTTGCCGATGAACACGCTCGTGCGGAACGTCACGCCTTCCGCTTCCATCTGGCGCATGCGTCGGTCGATCAGCCACTTCTCGAGCTTGAAATCGGGAATCCCGTAACGCAGCAGGCCGCCGATGCGGTCGTTCTTCTCGAACACCGTCACGTCGTGGCCGGCCCGCGCGAGCTGCTGCGCGGCGGCGAGGCCCGCGGGGCCCGAACCGACGATCGCGACCTTCTTGCCGGTCTTGTGCTCGGCCGGCAGCGGCTTCACCCAGCCTTCCGCCCAGGCCTTGTCGATGATCGCGTGCTCGATCGACTTGATGCCGACCGGGTCGTCGTTGATCCCGAGCGTGCAGGCCGCCTCGCACGGCGCCGGGCAGATGCGGCCCGTGAACTCGGGGAAGTTGTTGGTCGAATGCAGGACTTCGATCGCCTGCTGCCAGTCCTGGCGGTAAACGAGATCGTTGAAGTCGGGAATGATGTTGTTGACCGGGCAGCCGTTGTTGCAGAACGGGATGCCGCAATCCATGCAGCGCGCGCCCTGGATCTTCGCGTCCGCGTCGGTCAGCGCCGCGACGAATTCCTTGTAGTGCTTCACGCGCGTGAGCGGTGCTTCGTACGCCTCGTGGCGGCGTTCGAACTCCAGAAAACCGGTTGCCTTGCCCATAAGGTGCTCTTCTGTTCGGTGTATCGGGTGGGGGAGCCGCGCGCGGCCGTCAGGCGCGCGCGGCATTCGCTATGTCGTTCGTCGCTCAGGCGGCCAGCACTTCCTTCGCCGCCTTCTTCGCACCGATCTCGCCCAGCGCGCGCTTGTATTCGTGCGGGAACACCTTCACGAACTGGCGGCGCGCCGCGTCCCAGTTTTCCAGCAGCGACTTCGCCCGCGGCGAACCCGTGAACTGGAAATGACGCTCGACGAGCCCCTTGAGCAGCGCTTCGTCGGTCGTGCCTTCGTGCCAGAGCGCGCGGTCGACCGTGCGCTCCTGCTCGGCCTGCTGCAGCACCGGATCGAGCGCGACCATCGACTTGTTGCACTTCGCCGCGAACGTGCCTTCCGGATCGTAGATGTACGCGATGCCGCCCGACATGCCGGCCGCGAAGTTGCGCCCGGTCTCGCCGAGCACGACGACCGTGCCGCCCGTCATGTATTCGCAACCGTGGTCGCCCGTGCCTTCGACGACCGCCGTCGCGCCCGAGTTACGCACGCAGAAGCGCTCGCCCGCGACGCCGCGGAAGAAGGCTTCGCCTTCGATCGCGCCGTACATCACCGTGTTGCCGCAGATGATGTTTTCTTCGGACTTGCCGCGGAAGTCGTTGGTCGGACGGATGATGATCCGGCCGCCCGACAGGCCCTTGCCGACGTAGTCGTTGCCGTCGCCGACGAGGTCGAGCGTCACGCCCTTCGCGAGGAACGCGCCGAAGCTCTGGCCGGCCGTGCCCTTCAGCTGGATGTGCACCGCGTCGTCGGCCAGACCGTCGTGGCCGTGCTTCTTCGCGATCACGCCCGACAGCATCGCGCCGACCGTCCGGTTCACGTTGCGCACCGGCTGGATGAACGACACATGCTCGCCGTTCTCGATCGCGGCCTTCGCCTTTTCGATCAGCACGTGGTCGAGCGCGCGCTCGAGGCCGTGATCCTGCACGTCGACGTGACGCCGTGCGACGTCCTCGCATTCTTCCGGCTGGTAGAACACGCGCGAGAAGTCGAGGCCCTTCGCCTTCCAGTGCTCGATGCCCTTGCGCGTATCGAGCAGGTCGGCGCGGCCGATCAGGTCGTCGAACTTCGCGATGCCGAGCTGCGCCATGATCTCGCGCACTTCCTCGGCGACGAAGAAGAAGTAGTTCACGACGTGCTCGGGCTGCCCCTTGAACTTCGCACGCAGCACTGGATCCTGCGTCGCGACGCCGACCGGGCACGTGTTCAGGTGGCACTTGCGCATCATGATGCAGCCTTCGACGACGAGCGGCGCCGTCGCGAAGCCGAATTCGTCCGCGCCGAGCAGCGCGCCGATCACGACGTCGCGGCCGGTCTTCATCTGGCCGTCGGCCTGCACGCGGATGCGGCCGCGCAGGCGGTTCAGCACCAGCGTCTGCTGCGTTTCGGCGAGGCCGAGTTCCCACGGCGTGCCCGCATGCTTCACCGACGACAGCGGCGACGCGCCCGTGCCGCCGTCATGGCCGGCGATCACGACGTGGTCGGCCTTCGCCTTCGCGACACCGGCCGCGACCGTGCCCACGCCCACTTCCGACACGAGCTTCACCGAGATGCTCGCCACCGGGTTCACGTTCTTCAGGTCGTGGATCAGCTGCGCCAGATCCTCGATCGAGTAGATGTCGTGGTGCGGCGGCGGCGAGATCAGGCCGACGCCCGGCACCGAGTAACGCAGCTTGCCGATGTAGTCGGACACCTTGTGGCCCGGCAGCTGGCCGCCTTCGCCCGGCTTCGCGCCCTGCGCCATCTTGATCTGGATCTGGTCGGCCGATGCGAGGTACTCGGCGGTGACGCCGAAGCGGCCCGACGCGACCTGCTTGATCTTCGAGCGCAGCGAGTCGCCGTCCTTCAGCGGAATGTCGCTGACGATCTCGTCGCCGATCACCGACTTCAGCGTCTCGCCCGACTTGATCGGAATGCCGCGCAGTTCGTTGCGGTAGCGCTTCTGGTCCTCGCCGCCTTCGCCGGTGTTCGACTTGCCGCCGATCCGGTTCATCGCGACCGCGAGCGTCGCGTGCGCTTCGGTGCTGATCGAACCGAGCGACATCGCGCCCGTCGCGAAGCGCTTGACGATCTCCTTCGCCGGCTCGACGTCGTCGATCGGGATCGCCTTGGTCGGCTCGACCTTGAACTCGAACAGGCCGCGGAACGTCATGTGACGCTTGGTCTGGTCGTTGATCAGGTGCGCGTATTCCTTGTACGTCTGGTACGAGTTGCTGCGCGTCGCGTGCTGCAGCTTCGCGATCGAATCCGGCGTCCACATGTGGTCTTCGCCGCGCACGCGATACGCGTACTCGCCGCCCGCGTCGAGCATGTCGCGCAGGACCGGACTGTCGCCGAACGCGTCGCGGTGCAGGCGGATCGCTTCTTCCGCGACTTCGAACAGGCCGATGCCGCCGACCTTCGACGCCGTGCCCTTGAAGTACTTCTCGACGAGGTCGCTCGACAGGCCGAGCGCTTCGAAGATCTGTGCGCCGGTGTACGACATGTACGTCGAGATGCCCATCTTCGACATCACCTTCTGCAGGCCCTTGCCGACCGCCTTCGTGAAGTTGTAGATGGCCTTCTCCGGCGACAGGTCGCCCGGCAGGCCTTCCGCCATCTTCGCGAGCGTTTCCATCGCGAGGTACGGGTGCACGGCTTCCGCGCCGTAGCCCGCGAGCAGCGCGAAGTGGTGCGTTTCGCGCGCGGAGCCCGTCTCGACGACGAGGCCCGTGCTCGTGCGCAGCCCTTGCTGGACGAGGTGCGTGTGGATCGCCGACGTGGCGAGCAGCGCCGGAATCGCGACGTGCTCGGCGTCGGTCTTGCGGTCCGACACGATCAGGATGTTGTAGCCCGACTTCACCGCGTCGACGGCTTCGGCGCACAGCGACGCGAGGCGCGCCTCGATGCCTTCCTTGCCCCACGCCACCGGGTAGCAGATGTTCAGTTCGTACGCGCTGAACTTGCCGCCCGTGTACTGGTCGATCGCGCGGATCTTCGCGATGTCCTTGAAGTCGAGCACCGGCTGCGACACTTCGAGACGCATCGGCGGGTTGATGTTGTTCGTGTCGAGCAGGTTCGGCTTCGGGCCGATGAACGACACGAGCGACATCACCATGTTCTCGCGGATCGGGTCGATCGGCGGGTTCGTGACCTGCGCGAACAACTGCTTGAAGTAGTGATAGAGCGTCTTGTTCTTGTTCGACATCACCGCGAGCGGCGAGTCGTTGCCCATCGAGCCGACGGCCTCTTCGCCCTGCTGCGCCATCGGCGCCATCAGGAACTTCAGGTCTTCCTGCGTATAGCCGAACGCCTGCTGGCGATCGAGCAGCGCGGCGCCCTGCGTGCGGCCGGCCGCGACTTCCTCGGCCTTCGGCTCGATCTCGTCGAGCTTGATGCGCACCGCGTCGATCCAGCTCTTGTACGGCTTCGCGTTCGCGAGGTTGTCCTTGAGCTCCTTGTCGTCGATGATGCGGCCGTGTTCCATGTCGATCAGGAACATCTTGCCCGGCTGCAGGCGCCACTTCTTGACGATCTTCGATTCGGGGATCGGCAGCGTGCCGGCTTCCGACGCCATGATGACGAGGTCGTCGTCGGTCACGATGTAGCGCGCGGGGCGCAGGCCGTTACGGTCGAGCGTCGCGCCGATCTGGCGGCCGTCGGTGAACGCGATCGCGGCCGGGCCGTCCCACGGCTCCATCATCGCGGCGTGGTACTCGTAGAACGCGCGGCGGTTCTCGTCCATCAGCGTGTGCTGTTCCCACGCTTCCGGGATCATCATCATCACCGCGTGCACGAGCGGGTAGCCGGCCATCACCAGCAGTTCGAGACAGTTGTCGAACGAGGCGGTATCCGACTGGCCCGGGTAGATCAGCGGCCACAGCTTCGGCAGATCGTCGGCGAGCACGTGCGACGCGATCGCGCCGGTACGCGCGTTCAGCCAGTTCACGTTGCCCTTCACGGTGTTGATCTCGCCGTTGTGCGCGATCATCCGGTACGGGTGAGCCAGCTCCCACGCCGGGAACGTGTTGGTCGAGAAGCGCTGGTGCACGAGCGCGAGCGCCGACACGACGCGCGGATCCTGCAGGTCGCGGTAATACACGCCGACCTGGCCCGCGAGCAGCAGCCCCTTGTAGACGACCGTGCGCGCCGACATCGACGGCACGAAGTATTCCTTGCCGTGCTTGAGCTTCAGCGCCTGGATGCGGTGGCTCGCCGTCTTGCGGATCACGTACAGCTTCCGCTCGAGCGCGTCCGTCACCATGATGTCCTTGCCGCGGCCGATGAAGATCTGGCGGATCAGCGGCTCGCTCGCCTTCACCGTCGGCGAGATCGGCATCGCATGGTCGACCGGCACGTCGCGCCAGCCGAGCACGACCTGGCCTTCGGCCTTCACCGTACGCTCGAGCTCCTGCTCGCACGCGAGACGCGATGCGTTCTCCTTCGGCAGGAAGATCATCCCGACCCCGTATTCGCCGGCCGGCGGGAGATTCACGCCCTGCTTCGCCATTTCCTCGCGATAGAACGCGTCCGGAATCTGGATCAGGATGCCCGCGCCGTCGCCCATCAGCGGATCGGCGCCGACCGCGCCGCGGTGATCGAGGTTCTCGAGGATCTTCAGACCCTGCTGAATGATCTCGTGGCTCTTCTTGCCCTTGATGTGAGCGACGAAGCCGACGCCGCAGGCGTCGTGTTCGTTTTGCGGGTCGTACAGACCTTGTGCGGCGGGCACCGCGGCGAGCGGCTGCTGGTGGTCGTTCATGGGGACACCGTCGTAAAGGGGGCCTGGAGGCCGTTGAACCGTTTTCTTGTTGCCATCGATCCCGCTCCCGACGGGAGACGGCGCGGCCGACAGTGGTTGGGCAGGCTGCGCCCGGGCCACCGGAATTCGGAATATACGCGACGAATCAAGGGAATAGCAACAAAAACCGCTTGATCGAACCCCAATTAAATGAATGCCTTGATATGGTGCCGTTTTATTGGTGCCGTATCGTTTTGGTGCAAAAAGAAGCGGCGCCCGCAGCGCCGCTTCTGGCCCGCCTTTCCGGCCTTATTGCTGGATCGGCGGCGTGTTCTCGCGCACCTTTCTGGGGCGCCCGCGCGGCAACGGCGACACGCGCCGGTTCGCGGTACGCGCCGCCCACTCGCGGTAATTCTCGCCGCCGAGCACCCAGCCTTTCAGCGTCGCCTGCTGCAGCTGGTCGGCCTGCCGCTCGTCGAGCGGTTGCTCGCACAGCTCCTTGTACGCGCGCTGGCGGTCGAACGGCGTATTGCCGAGCGCCCAGTAGAGCGGATGGTCGGTGATCAGGCTGTCGACGGTGAGCCCGACGTGATGCCGGTAGCTCGACCACCGATAGGCCTCGGGCGTCGCGACGAGCTGCGAGCGCACCGGGCTCATCTCGACCACGCGGCTCGCGAGCAGGAAATAGCGCTCGCCTTCGATCACCGTCGCGCGATAGCGGCCTTCCCACAGGGTGCCGCGCCGCGAATAGCGCCGGTTGAAATGCGCGACGTAGCGACGGCCGACGGCTTGCATCGCCTTCGGCAGACTCGCCTCGTCGCTCGGCGTCACGAGAAGTTGCACCTGGCGCGGCAGCAGCACGTAGGCATGCACCGACAGGTGATGATCGCGTGCGGCGGCCTTCAGGCAATCGATGAAGAGTTCGTAGTCCTGGTCGTCGACGAACGCGGGTTGCTGATCCAGGCCGCGCAGTATCACGTGCTGCGGCTGGTCGGGAACGTAGAGTCGTGCTAACCGTGCCATGCTGAATGTCCGTTTGAACGCGTTAGGAAATACCCGGAGGTCCGAAATTGCGCACCTGCGTAGAATGCCCGTCCCTGCGGCGCGCGTAAGCGTACGGTCGTGCGAATCCTAGGGAGAAAACTCTAACTTACGAGCTTGTTTGGTTTTAAACGCAGTCGTCATAATGAGCACGCCTTTGATCGGAGGAGACACAATGAAACGAAAACTGGCCATTACGGGGGCCGTAGCGCTCGCATTCGCGGGCGGTACGGCACATGCACAATCCGCAGGCGATTTCTACGTCAGCACCGGCTGGTTCCACCTTTCGCCGCAGGACAGCAGCGACCCGCTGTTCGTCTACGGCGTAGGCGGCACGCCCATCAACCAGTCGATTCCCAACACCGGCGCCGGTATCAACGACGCCGACACGCTCGGGCTCGCAACGGGCTACTTCATCACCGACCATATCTCCACCGAGCTCGTGATGGGGATACCGCCGAAGTTCGACATTACCGGCAAGGGTCAGTTCGAAAGATTCGGCGTACTCGGCCGCGCGTACCAGTGGAGTCCTGCCGTATTGCTTCGCTACCACTTCAACGACGCCAATGCGAAGTTCCGTCCGTATGTCGGCGTCGGCGCGACGTACGTCTGGTTCACCGGCGCCAAGATCACCAACGGCGCGTTCGAGAACGGCGTGCTCGGCGGCCCGACCAGCGCCACGACGAGCAATCAGTGGGCGCCCGTCTTCAACGCCGGCTTCACGTACAACTTCACGAAACACTGGTTCGCGGGCCTGTCGCTCTCGTACATCCCCGTCAGCGTGACCGCGACCTTCACGACGGCCCGCCGCACGCCGGTCGGGACGCTGACGGAAACGTCGAAGGCCCACATCTCGCTGAACCCGATCGTCACGTACCTGAACGTCGGCTACCGTTTCTAAGCGTAGTCGAATATTTGGGGAATGGTTAATTCTGCTGCAATTTGTAGCGGATTTTTCGTGGCGTAACGTCTCCACGATGCAAAACGCCCCGGCGGGAATCCCGTCGGGGCGTCGTTTTTTCGCGTCGGGCCCGTCCCGGGCAAGGGTTTTACCGGACGCCGCCGCAGCTGCGACCGCCGCCGTGGGTGTCAGACGACGTCGATATCGTCCAGTGCATCGGGCGCGATCAGGTCGATGCGGTCCGTGCAGACCGCGTCGACGCCCCAGCGCGCCAACTCGCGCGCCCGTTCGAGGTCGTTCACCGTGTAAACCAGGATGCGTAGCCCGGCAGCCTTGATCGCGCGCACGAGCGGTTCGTCGAGGCGGGTGTGGTCTGCATGCAACGACACGCAGCCGAGCGCGTCGACGACCTGCGCATGCCAGTCGTCCGGCACGATTTCGTAGAGAATTCCGCGGGGCAGCGCCGGCGCGGACGCGCGCGCCTGTTGCAGTGCGTCGAACGAGAACGACGACAACAGCGGCGCCACGGCGGCATCGCGCCAGTACGCGGCCGCGTCGGCCGCCACGCGCCGCCCCGTTTCGCGCTCGCGCCCCGGGCACGGCTTGATCTCGACGTTCGCGGCCAGCCCGTGCGCGATGCAGCGCGCCGCCGCGGCCTCGAGCGTCGGCATCCGTTCGCCCGCGAAGCGCGCATCGCGCCACGCGCCCGCGTCGAGCGCGGCCAGCGTCGCATAACGCATGCCCGCCGCCGCTCCATGGCCGTTCGACGTCCGGTCGACCGTGTCGTCGTGCAGCAGGAACGTCACGTCGTCGGCCGACAGCTTCGCGTCGAACTCGACCATCCGGTGACCGCGCCGCGCGCCCTCGTCGAGCGCGGCAAGCGTGTTCTCCGGCGCGAGCGTGCCGCCGCCGCGATGGGCGACGACGCGCGGATAGGGCCAGTCGGTGCGGATCGTCATCGTCGGTCTCCCGGCAGTCGGACAGTTTCAGCCGGCGCGCTTGCCGGTTTCGGGATCGAAGAAATGCAGCCGGTGCGCGGGCAACGCCGCCGCCAGCGCCGTGCCACGCGCGGGGCGGTCCGCGTGCGGCAGGCGCACCGCGACGTCGTGATTGCCCCAGCGGCCGTGCGCGAGATTGTCCGCGCCGAGCAGCTCGCACGAATCGACCGGCAGCGTCGCCTGCGCGACGCCCGGCTGCGGCGTCATGTGTTCGGGACGCACGCCGAGCACCCAGTCGCGCCCGGTGGCGATCTCGCTGCCGATGCCGGGCGCGCCGGCGACCGGCAGCGCGGGGCCGCCACCCGCGACCGTGAAGGTCGCGCCGTCTTCCGACAGCCGGCCGTGCATCAGGTTCATCGCGGGCGAGCCGATGAAGCCCGCGACGAACACGGTCGCCGGCTTCTCGTACACGTCGACCGGCGCGCCGATCTGCTCCGCGTAGCCGCGGTTCATCACGATCACCCGCTGCGCGAGCGTCATCGCTTCGATCTGGTCGTGCGTCACGTACACGCTCGTCGTCGCGAGTCGCGCGTGCAGCCGCTGGATTTCGAGCCGCATCTGCACGCGCAGCTTCGCGTCGAGGTTCGACAACGGCTCGTCGAACAGGAACACCGACGGCTCGCGCACGATCGCGCGCCCCATCGCAACGCGCTGCCGCTGGCCGCCCGACAACTCGCGCGGCCGCCGCGCGAGCAGCGGCTCGAGCTCGAGAATCTTCGCGGCCGCGGCCACCCGCGAATCGATCGTCGCGCGCTCGATGCCGCGAATCTTCAGCCCGTAGCCCATGTTCTGCGCGACCGTCATGTGCGGATACAGCGCGTAGTTCTGGAACACCATCGCGATGTCGCGATCCTTCGGCTCCAGCGTGTTGACGACCCGGTCGCCGATCGCGATCTCGCCGTCCGTCACCGACTCGAGCCCCGCGATCATCCGCAACAACGTCGACTTGCCGCAGCCCGACGGGCCGACCAGCACGATGAATTCGCCGTCGGCGATCTCCACGTCGATGCCGTGCAGCACGTGCTGCTTGCCGTCGTAGGATTTCCTGACGCCCTTCAAGCTCAGTGCAGCCATACCTGGTCCTTCTCCCGGAGTTACCGTCGGTCGTTCATTTCTCGGAATCGACGAGGCCGCGCACGAACCAGCGCTGCATCGCCAGCACGACGACGAGCGGCGGAATCATCGCCAGCAGCGTCGCCGCCATCACGTATTGCCATTCGGTCGCGGCGTCGCCGCTCGCGATCATCGTCTTGATGCCGACCACCGCCGTCGACAGCGACGCTTCCGTCGTGATCAGGATCGGCCACAGATACTGGTTCCAGCCGTAGATGAACGTGATCACGAACAGCGCGGCGATGCTCGTTTTCGACAGCGGCAGCACGACGTCCCAGAAGAACCGCAGCGGCCCCGCGCCGTCGATACGCGCCGCATCCATCAGCTCGTCGGGCAGCGTCATGAAGAACTGACGGAACAGGAACGTCGCGGTCGCCGATGCGATCAGCGGCATCGCGAGCCCCGCATAGGTGTTCGTCAGATGCAGTGTCGACACGACCTGCACGGTCGGGAAGATCCGCACTTCCACCGGCAGCATCAGCGTGACGAAGATCAGCCAGAACGCCGTGTTGCGAAACGGGAAGCGGAAATAGACGATCGCGTACGCGGACAGGATCGACACCGCGATCTTGCCGACCGCGATCCCGAGCGCCATCGCGAAGCTGTTCACGAGCAGGCGCCCGAACGGCGCCGTCGTGCCGCCGCTGCCGTGCCCCCAGATGTACGCGACGTTCTCGAACAGGTGCGTGCTCGGCACGAGCGACAGCGGCACCGTGAACACTTCCTGCGCATTCATCGTCGCCGCGCAGAACGCGACGTAGACGGGAAACACGATCAGGACGACACCGGCGATCAGCACCGCGTGGCAGAACAGGTCGAAGCCCTTGCGATTCTCGATCATGCGTATTGCACCCTGCGTTCGACGAAGCGGAACTGGATCACCGTGAGCCCCACGACGATGATCATCAGCACGACCGACTGCGCGCCCGAGCTGCCGATGTCGAGCCCCTGGAAGCCTTCCGCGAAGATCTTGTAGATCAGCGTCCTGGTGCTCTGCGCCGGGCCGCCGCCCGTGGCCGCGTCGATTACCGGGAAGGTGTCGAAGAACGCGTAGACGAGGTTCACGACCAGCAGGAAGAAACTCGTCGGCGACAGCAGCGGCAGCACGATGTTGAAGAAGCGCCGCACCGGCCCCGCGCCGTCGATCGCCGCCGCCTCGATCAGCGAGCGCGGGATCGCCTGCAGCCCCGCGTAGAAGAACAGGAAGTTGTAGCTCACCTGCTTCCATACCGACGCCAGCACGACGAGAAACATCGCCTGACCGCCGTTCAGCGCATGGTTCCACACGATGCCGCCCTTCGCGAGCGCATACGTGATCAGGCCGATGCTCGGGTTGAACAGGAACGCCCACAGCACGGCCGCGATCGTCGGCGCGACCGCGTACGGCCAGATCAGCAGCGTGCGGTACGCGCGCGCGCCGCGGATCACGCGGTCGGCGCATGCGGCGAGCAGCAGCGACACGACGAGCCCGCTCACCGTGACGAGCGAACTGAACACGAGCGTCGTGCGGAACGAATCGAGATACAGCGGATCGGCGAACAGGTGCGCGAAGTTCGCGAAGCCGACGAACTCGCTCGACGTGCCGAACGCGTCCTGCATCTGCGTGGACTGCCACAGCGCGACGCCGGCCGGCCACAGGAAGAACACGGCGGTGATCGCGAGCTGCGGCGCGATCAGCAGGTACGGCACCGGGCTCGTACCGAAACGGGAACGGGATTGCATCGCGGGTGTCCGGTCAGGCGAAACGGAAGGGAAGCCGTGCCGCCGGACGGCACGCGCTGACGCGCGGCGCCGCCGGCGGCACGAACGCGATGCGTGCTCAGCCGCCCGACTTCTCGAAGCGGCGCAGCAGTTCGTCGCCGCGCGAGGCGGCCGAATCGAGCGCGTCCTTCGGCGACTTCTTCTGCGCCCAGACCTGTTCGAACTCCTCGTCGACGATCGTGCGGATCTGCGGCATGTTGCCCAGCCGCAGCCCCTTCGTGTACGGCAGCGGCGGCTTGTTCAATATCTGCTTGATCGCGGTTTCGGCGCTCGGGTTCTTCGCGTAGAAGCCCTGCTGGCGCGTCAGGTCGTACGCGGCGGTCGTGACCGGCAGGTAGCCCGTATCCTGGTGCCACTTCGCGGCGACGGCAGGCGTGGCCAGGTACGCGAGGAATTTCGCGACGCCCTTGTAGGTCGCCGGATCCTTGCCGGCCAGCACCCACAGGCTCGCGCCGCCGATGATCGCGTTCTGCGGCGCGCCCTTCACGTCCGCATCGTACGGCAGCATCCCCGTGCCGTAGCTGAACTTCGCGAATTTCTGCACGTTCGCGAGCGCCCCCGACGACGTCGTCAGAATCCCGCAGTCGCCGCTGTAGAACTTCGCCGACGCTTCATCCTTGCGGCCCGCGTACGTGAACGTGCCGTCCTTCGCCATCTGCTGCAGGAACGCGATATGCGCGATCTGCTGCGGCTTGTTGAACTCGAGCACCGCGTCCGTACCGTCGAAGCCGTTGTTGCGGCTCGCGAACGGCAGCCCGTGCCACGCGCTGTAGTTTTCGAGCTGGATCCAGCCCTGCCAGCCGGTCGTGAAGCCGCAGGCCATCCCCGACTTGCGCAGCTTCTCGGCATCCGCCTTCACGTCGGCCCACGTCTTCGGCGGCTGGTTCGGATCGAGGCCCGCCTTCTTGAACGCGTCCTTGTTGTAGTACAGCACCGGCGTCGAGCTGTTGAACGGCATCGAGACCAGGTGGCCCGTCTTCGCGTCGCTGTAGTAGCTCGCGATGGTCGGCACGAATGCCTTTTCGTCGAGCGTCACGCCGGCCTGCTTGAACACGTCGTAGACGGGCACCACCGCCTTCTTCGCCTGCATCATCGTCGCCGTGCCGACTTCATACACCTGCAGGATCGCCGGCGCGTTGCCGCTGCGATAGGCCGCAATGCCGGCCGCGAGCGCCTGGTCGTAGGTGCCCTTGAAGACAGGCACGATCTTGTAGTCGCTTTGCGACGCGTTGAACTGGTCGGCGATCGCATTGACCCGCTCGCCGAGCGCGGCCTCCATCGCATGCCAGAACTGGATTTCCGTCGCGGCGAGCGCGACGTGCTGCGCCCCGAACATCAACGCGCCGCCGAGCGCGATCGACCGAACCAGTGTCCCCGCAGGCTTCTTCTTCATCGACCTCTCCTATGAAAACGTTACCAACAGCGTGTGCAACATTCCCGTCGCCATTGAACCGGCGAAGTCTAGTGATCGTTTGTGACAGTCAGTTGTCGTTGACGACGAACAGGCGCTGGTATTCCTTCAGCGCGAAGCGGTCGGTCATGCCGGCGATGTAATGCGCGACGAGACGCGGCTGCTGCGCCGCGTCGTCGGACTGGTACGGCGGCGGCAGCAGGCGCGGATCGTCGATGAACGCGTCGAACAACCCCGTGACGACGCGCTGCGCCTTGCTCGCCATGCGCATCACCTTGTAGTGGCGATACAGGTTCTTGAAAAGGAAGCGCTTGAGGGCGGCCGCCTGCGCGGCGACCTCGGGGCTGTGCGACACGAGCGGCGGTGCGTCGCGCACGTCGTCGAGCGACGCAGGCGCGACGCGCGCGAGATTGCGCGTCGTCTCGTCGATCAGATCGACGATCAGCGTGTTGATGATGCGGCGCACCGTCTCGTGCACGAGACGGCGGCCTTCGAGATGCGGGAATTCGGCGAGCGCCGCTTCGTAGTGACGCTGCCACAGCTCGACTTCCGCGAGCTGCTCGATCGTGATCAGCCCGGAGCGCAGGCCGTCGTCGACGTCGTGGTTGTTGTACGCGATTTCATCGGCGATGTTCGCGAGCTGCGCTTCGAGCGACGGCTGGCGGCCTTGCAGGAAGCGCTCGCCGAGCGCGCCGAGCTTGCGCGCATTCTCGCGCGAACAGTGCTTCAGAATGCCTTCGCGCGTCTCGAAGCACAGGTTCAATCCGTTGAACGCGCCGTAGTGCTCCTCGAGCTCGTCGACCACGGCGAGGCTTTGCAGGTTGTGCTCGAAGCCGCCGTGCTCGCGCATGCACGCATTCAGCGCGTCCTGCCCGGCATGGCCGAACGGCGTATGGCCGAGATCGTGCGCGAGCGAGATCGCTTCGACGAGATCCTCGTTCAGGCGCAGGTTGCGCGCGACCGAGCGCGCGATCTGCGCGACTTCGAGGCTGTGCGTGAGGCGTGTGCGGAACAGGTCGCCTTCGTGATTGACGAAGACCTGCGTCTTGTATTCGAGCCGGCGAAACGCGGTCGAATGGACGATGCGGTCGCGATCGCGCTGGAATTCGGTGCGCGCCGCCGGCGGGGTTTCCGGATGGCGGCGGCCACGCGACTGCGACGCGTGTGCGGCATACGGAGCGAGATGGGCTTCCAGCGCCGCCAGCGTCGGCGGCTCGGCCACCGGCGCGGCGCAGGCGCGGCCGGCTTCGGGCAGTGTGCGGCTGGATGTCTCGCTCACGTCTCCTCCATGTCAAGGCGCCGGCACATCCGGGCCACCGTTAGTGGGTCGTCTGCGCCAGTGTAGCGAATACCGCTTCGTCCGGCGCCTGCGTGATCAGCGTATCGCCGAATCGCTTCAGCAGGATGAACTTGATCGCGCCGGACTCGGCCTTCTTGTCGACGCGCATCAGGTCCATGTAGCGCGCGTCGCCGAGCGCAGGCCCGCGGGTCGGCAGATGCGCGGCCGCGATCACCGCATCGAGGCGCTGCCGCGACGCTTCGTCGAAGAGACCGAGCCGCACCGACAGGTCGCCCGCCATCACCATCCCGCAGCCGACCGCCTCGCCGTGCAGCCATTCGCCGTAGCCGAGCCCGGCCTCGATCGCATGGCCGAACGTGTGGCCGAAATTCAGAATCGCGCGCAGGCCGCCTTCGCGCTCGTCGGCCGCGACGACGCTCGCCTTGATCTCGCACGAACGCTTCACCGCATGCGCGAGCGCAGCCGGCTCGCGACGGTTCAGCGCACCGACGTTCGCCTCGATCCAGTCGAAGAACCCGGCATCGGCGATTGCGCCCGTCTTGATGACTTCGGCGACGCCCGCCGCCAGTTCGCGATCGGGCAGCGTCGTCAGCGCGCCGATGTCCGCGATCACGGCCTGCGGCTGGTAGAACGCGCCGATCATGTTCTTGCCAAGCGGGTGATTGATGCCCGTCTTGCCGCCGACCGACGAATCGACCTGCGACAGCAGCGTCGTCGGCACCTGGATGAACGGCACGCCACGCATGTAGCACGCGGCGGCAAAACCCGTCATGTCGCCGACCACGCCGCCGCCGAGCGCGACGAGCGTCGTCTTGCGATCCGCGTGCTCCGTGAGCAGGCCGTCGAAGATCAGGTTCAGCGTTTCCCAGTTCTTGTACGCCTCGCCGTCCGGCAGCACGACCGTCGACACGCGCTTGCCGAGTGGCGCGAGCGCCGCGCGCAGCGCGTCGCCGTAGAGCGGATCGACCGTCGTGTTCGTGACGATCGTGACGGACGAACCCTTGACGTGGGGAGCGAACAGCTCGGTGCGGCCGATCAGGCCGGCGCCAATATGAATCGGATAGGCGCGGTCGCCCAGATCGACGTTGACAGTAATCATGCTTGTAGCGGCTTGGCGACGACGCCGGCCAGTTCGAGTTGCATCAGCACCATGTTGACGAGACCGTTGACCGACGGACGGCCAGTCTCGATGACGAAATCCGCGCATTCGCGGTACAGCGGGTCGCGCACTTCGTACAGCGCTTCGAGACGCCCCTTCGGATCTTCCGTCTGCAACAGCGGGCGGTTCTTGTCCTTGCGCGTGCGCAGCCACAGATCGTGCGGATTGGCGCGCAGGTAGACGACGATGCCGTTGGTTTTCAGGCTGTCGCGATTTTCCGGGCGCAGCACCGCGCCGCCGCCCGTCGCGAGCACGATGTTCTCGCGCTGCGCGAGATCGGCGATGACCTGCGTTTCGCGATCGCGAAACCCGGCCTCGCCCTCCAGCTCGAAGATCACCGGAATGCGCGCGCCCGTACGGGCCTCGATTTCGTGGTCGGAGTCGAAGAACGTCCTGTCGAGACGACGCGCGACCGCACGGCCCACGGTGGTCTTACCCGCTCCCATAAGGCCGACGAAAAATACGTTTGCATGTGGGTCCCGCGCTTGCAACGGCTTCCTCTGCTTCAATCTTGCTGGTGTGTGGCGCAGCTTACTGGCAAAGCGGCTGCCTTGTCGAGCCTGCGCCGCCGGCTTCCGGCCCCGTTTTCTCGGCGTCCACGTCGCCCGTGTCGGATGCGCCGCAACGCGCCTCGACGACGGTCGGCGTGATGAAGACGACCAGTTCGTTGCGTTGATCGCGCTGCGCGCGGTGCCGGAAAAGCGCGCCCAGAAACGGTATTCTGCCCAAGAGCGGCACGCGCGTCACATCGTTCCGGTTCAGTTGTTCATAGATGCCGCCGATCGCGACCGTCCCGCCATTCTCGACCTCGACGCGCGTCTGCACGTGCTTCGTATGGATGGCAGGGCCGGCCGCGGTCGGCTCGCCGACGCTATCCTTGGTCACGTCGAGATCGAGCACCACGCGCCCGTCCGGCGTGATCTGCGGCTCGACCTCCAGCTTGAGCGTCGCGCGACGGAACTGCACGCCGCTCATGCCATTGCCGACCTTCGCCTGGTACGGCAGTTCGGAACCCTGTTCGACGATGGCCTTGACGCGGTCCGCCGTCACTACCCGCGGACGCGAAACGATCTGGCCCCGCCCCTGTGCCTCGAGCGCACTCAGCTCGATGTCGAGTACGCGGCTAAGCGGCGCGGCGAACAGCGTGAAGCCGGCAGTCGCCGCGTCGAAACCGCCGAGCGGCCGCGCGGCGAGATCCAGCGCGTTGCGCGCATCCGCCGTGAATGACGCGCCCTCGGCCGACGACGGCCGTCCCTGCGCACGCAGCGCGACGCGCGCGCCAAGGTTGCGCGAGAAACCCTGCTCGCCCTCGACGATGCGGGCCTCGATGCGGACCTGCCGCGACGGCCGGTCGATCGCGTCGATCAGGGCCGCGATCTGAGCGAGGCGCGGCGCGAGATCGGTCACGAACAGCAGGTTCGTGCGCGGATCGGCCGCCGCGGCGCCACGCTTCGACAGCAGACGCTGGCCGGTCGCGCCGGCCAGCAGCCGTTGCACGTCCTGCGCGCGCGGATAGTGCAGCGCGAACGTACGGCTCGCGAGCGGCTCCAGATCGGCGGCCCGCGCATGCATTTCGAAGCGCTCGCGTTCGCGCGCAGCCAGTTCGGCTGCCGGCGTGACCCAGATCACGTTTCCGCGCCGGGACATCGCGAGCCCGTGCGTGTCGAGCAGCGTGTCGAACGCTTCGCGCCAGCGGACATTGTTCAGACGTAACGTCACCGTGCCGCGCACCTGCTCGCCGACGACGATATTGAGCCCCGTGAACCGCGCGATCGCGTCGAACGCAGCCGCGAGCCCGGCGCCCTGCAGATTCAGCGAGATCCGGCGCGCGTCGTCGGCATCGCCGGGTTGCCGCGCCGCGGCGTCGCTCATTCGGGCCGGCGGCGCCAGCGGGATCGGCGGCCCCTCGAGCGTGGAAAGCGGTGGGACGGTTTCGGTCTGCAGCGCCGCACGCGCGGCCTGATCGAACGGCGAGGGGCCGGCGTCCTCCGCTACCGCGCCGTCCACGCCGTCAGCCACGCGCAACGGCTGCGACAGGCCCGGCACCGACACCGCCGTCGACCCGGCCGGCCAGACCGCCGGCAGCGGCGGTAACGGCGGCAACGACGCGCCAGCGTTAGCCGCCGTCACGCCGGCCCAGACGACAAACACCCAACAGCCGTGTTTCGTCATGGCCGGCCTCCGTCGTCCAGGACGAGCCGCTGCGACCCGTCTGCCGTTGCAAGCGTCACGGCAGCGCGATCGACACGCACCACGCGCGCAGCCCCCAGCACCTCGCCAGGTGCGACGGCCGTGAACACGCCGTCGCCGTCGTCGAACAACGCGAGACCGGTACGCGCATCGCGAATCGTGCCGGCAAGGCGGGCTGCGCGCCCCGCCGCTTCGGTCGGGCCAGCCTCGCCGAACGGATCGGCGTCGGACGCAGCGGCGCGAACCGGCGTGTCGGCCGCCGCGGCGGTTGCTGCCGGCAGCGCCGGAAACACGTCGACGGACATATCCACGCGCGCCGCCGACATGCCACGCTCGATACGCAGCGCCGACGGTACGGCCAACACCGGGAAGCGCGCCAGCCCGCCGACCATATGCACCAGCGCGCGAAAACCGCCATCCGCGACGATGCGCACGGTGCGCCGGCCGTCCGGTGCCGCGCCATCGGCGCGCTGCGGTTCGATCGACACGCCCTGCAGCCCGCTCGATGCAACGAGATCGGCCAGCTCCAGCATCAACTCGGCCCATTCCGGCGCATGCGGCAAGCGATCGTCGCGCGTCGACGCACGATGCCCGTCGCGCCGCTGTCCGGCGGAAGCGAGCACGCGTTGCGCGTCGGCCGCACGCGCCTGCGCTGCGGCGAGCAACGCGCGACTATGTGCCAGGCCGCTCCAGTCGGCCGTATTCGCCAGATGAATGCCGCCTGCCAACACGGCGCCGAATGCCAGCACGCAACCCGCGGCATGCACGGCCGCCGGCGACACGTGCGGCATGCGGCCCGGCCCGGCGCCTGAGCGCAGCGCCGGCCAACGCACGAGCGCCGTCATGCGCCACCTCCCGGCACCGTCCGCGACGACATCGCGTCGTGCCAGCGCAACTGCACCGAGAACCGGAACGGCATCCCGGCCGCGGCAGCCGGCGCATCCGACGCAGGCTTCAACGTCTCGATATCGATCCGCCAGTCGCGCTGCTCGCGCGCCATCGCGGCGAGCCACCGCGCAGCCGCCCGGTAACTCGCGGCGCGCGCGTCGAGCACGGCGCCGGTCGTCGTCATGCGCAGTGCGTCGAGCCGGATATGATCGGCGCGCACCTGCTTCAGGGTCGCCAGCAACCCTGTCACGCGCCGGTAAGGCGCGGCCAGCGCAGCCGCCTGCGCTTCGCGCTGCGCGATGGCGGCGGCGGCGTGGGCGGCGTGCGTCGCAACGGCCACTTGTGGCTGCAACTGCCGCAACCGTGCCTCCACGCCGGCGCGCTCGGCGTCCACCCGCCATCGCGATAACACAGCAGCGCCCGTCCACACGCCGGCGCCGAGCACGCCGAGCAGGATCGCCACACCGCACTGCGCGGCCCGACGACGCCGCAACGCCTGCGCCAATCGTTCGCGGTACGGCAGCAGGTTGAAGTCGCCGAATACCGCCCGTACCGCCTGCTCGGCCGCCACCGCCCCGCCTCCGTTTGCCGCCACGTGATTGGCCATCATTCCGACACCCCGCGCAACGCCAGCCCGAATGCAACGGCAAACGCCGGGCCGCCCGGCATGCCGGCGCGCGCGCACGGCTGGCCGTCCCAGCCCGTGCAGTCGAACGGGACCACTGCCGTGCCGAGCACATCGCCAATCCCGGCGACGGACGTATCGAAGCGGGCGATACATCGCTCGTCCCCGGCGACGAATACGCACCGCACGGCCCCGAGCACGCGTCGGCGCAACGCATCGGGAAGTGCCTCCGGCAACGTGCCGGACAGTGTGAGCGCCGGGGTGATCGACGGGCCATCGATTCGCCAGCCGCGCACGCCCGCGTCGCAGAACCAGAGCGCGGCGTAGGCGCCCTGGGCGTCGAGTTCGAACTGCGCGGCATAGCGCAGCGCGCGCAGCACGGCGGCCGACTCGCCGTCGATCACCGTCAGGTCGATACCGGCCTGGGCGGCCACGTCGATCCGCCGCTCGAGCAGCGCCAGCGGCGCCACCGCCACCGCGATCTCGCCGGACCGCGCGCCGCCGTAGTGCCGCCAGTCGAACGCGAGACTGTCCGGCGCCAGCCCCGAGATGCGCTCGGCCGCCTGCCGCGCGGCGTCCGGGATATCGCCGCGCCCGGCCAGATCGAGCGTCGCGGTACGCATCTCTTCGTCGTGCAGCGCCATCACGCCGCGCGCGTCGCACCGCACATCGGACGCCGACAGCCGCGCCACGGCCGCCGCCAGCGACCGCGCGACCGCCGCCCATCGCGCGTCTTCCGGCCCGTCCGCCAATCCGACCGGTTCCCGCTCGAGCCCCTCGACGCGCACATCCGCGTCCCGGCCGCGCCGGCTCAGCACGGCCACCCTTACTTCGTGCGCACCGACGTCGATTCCCGTCGACCGGTGCCTGCCCTGTGCAAACCGCGCCACCCATCGTCCTGCCATCCCAGCCTCCCGAGATCGTCGCGGCCCACGCCGCGTTTCCGAGACCTGATTCTGCAAAGCGACGCGTGCGGCCGACAGTCGGCCAAATGGCCAGCATCCGCTCACGGGGGCCATGCAGGACTATGCTGACGGCACGCCGCCCCACGGCTTTCCGACGAGCGGCCCCGCGTCAGGACCGGTCTTACCGGGCAGCTATAATCGCGGGACTGTTTTCCGGTATGCCTATGCAATCCACGACTCCTACGTCCCCGCCTCCCGCCCCGGAGCCGAAGAAGCGACCCTGGTGGCAAAAAGTCCTGCTCGGCTTCGCCGCGATGTGCGTGGCCCTCGTCGTGGCCGGCGGCCTCGTGCTCGGCTACGCGCTCGTCGTGGCGTGGCCGAACATGCCGTCGCTCGACGCGCTGACCGACTATCGGCCGAAGGTGCCGCTGCGCATCTATACGTCGGATCACGTGCTGATCGGCGAATTCGGCGAGGAACGTCGCGACGTCGTCCATTTCAAGGACGTACCCGACTCGCTGAAGAAGGCGATTCTCGCGATCGAAGACGCGCGCTTCTACGATCACGGCGGCGTCGATCTCACCGGCATCGTCCGCGCCGGCTTCGTCGCGCTGACGAACGGCCACGCGTCGCAGGGCGCGAGCACGATCACGATGCAGGTCGCACGCAACTTCTTCCTGTCGAGCGAGAAGACCTACACGCGCAAGATCTACGAGATGCTGCTCGCGTACCGGATCGAGCGCGCGCTGACGAAGGATCAGATTCTCGAGGTCTACATGAATCAGATCTATCTCGGCCAGCGCGCGTACGGCTTCGCGAGCGCCGCGCGGGTCTATTTCGGCAAGGACCTGAAGGACATCACGCTCGCGGAAGCCGCGATGCTCGCGGGGCTGCCGAAGGCGCCGTCCGCGTACAACCCGGTCGTGAACCCGAAGCGCGCGAAGGTGCGCCAGGAATACATCCTGCAGCGGATGCTCGAGCTGAACTTCATCACGCGCGAACAGTACGACGAAGCCGCCGCGCAGCCGCTCGTCGTCAAGGGGCCGGGCCGCGATTTCAGCGTGCACGCCGAATACGTCGCCGAAATGGTCAGACAGATGATGTACGCGCAGTATCGCGAGGAAACCTACACGCGCGGCTTCAACGTCGTCACGACGATCGATTCCGCGGACCAGCAGGTCGCGTACACCGCGCTGCGCAAGGGCATCATGGATTACGAGCGCCGCCACGGCTATCGCGGGCCGGAGGGCTTCATCGAGTTGCCGGCCGGCGCCGACGATCGCGAACAGGCGATCGACGACGCGCTGCTCGAGCACCCCGACAACGGCGAGCTGATCGCCGCGGTCGTGACGGCCGCGAGCCCGCGCCAGATCACGGTTGCGTTCATCGACGGCAGCACTGCGACGATCGAGGGCGACAACCTGCGCTTCGCGTCGGGCGCGCTGTCCGCCAACGCGCAGCCGAACCGCCGCATCCGCCCCGGCGCGATCGTCCGCGTCGTGAAGAACGACGCCGGCAAATGGTCGATCACGCAGTTGCCGCAGGTCGAAGGCGCGTTCCTGTCGATCGTCCCGCAGGATGGGGCGATCCGCTCGCTCGTCGGCGGCTTCGACTACAACAAGAACAAGTTCAACCACGTCACGCAGGCGTGGCGGCAGCCGGGTTCGTCGTTCAAGCCGTTCATCTATTCGGCGTCGCTCGACAAGGGCCTCGGGCCGGCCACCGTGATCAACGACGGCCCGCTGTATTTCAGCGCCGCGGAAACCGGCGGCCAGCCGTGGGAGCCGAAGAACTACGGCGGCGGCTTCGAGGGCCCGATGTCGATGCGCACCGCGCTGCAGCGCTCGCGCAACCTCGTGTCGATCCGGATCCTGAACCACATCGGCACGAAATACGCACAGCAATACATCACCCGTTTCGGCTTCGACGCCGAGCGCCATCCCGCCTACCTGCCGATGGCACTCGGTGCCGGTCAGGTCACGCCGCTACAGATGGCGGGCGCGTATTCGGTCTTCGCGAACGGCGGCTACCGCGTCAATCCGTACCTGATCGCCGAAGTCACCGATCCGAACGGCGCGATCGTCGCGCGCGCGCAGCCGCTCGTCGCCGAGCAGAACGCGCCGCGCGCGATCGACGCGCGCAACGCCTACGTCATGAACAGCCTGCTGCAGAGCGTCGCGCAGCGCGGCACGGGCGCGCGGACCAACGTGCTGAAGCGCACCGACCTCGCGGGCAAGACCGGTACGACGAACGACTCGCACGACGCGTGGTTCGCCGGCTACCAGCACACGCTCGCCGCGATCGCATGGATCGGCTACGACAATCCGCGCAGCCTCGGCGATCGCGAAACCGGCGGCGGCCTGTCGCTGCCGGTCTGGATCGACTACATGGGTGCGGCGCTGAAGGGCGTGCCCGAGTTCAAGCCGACGGCGCCTGACGGCGTCGAATCGCTCGGCGGCGAACTGTACTTCACCGAGTTCACGCCGGGTCACGGCTTCGTGTCGACGGTCGGCGTGCCGCAGGCGCCGGCCGCGCAGAACGTCGACGAGGCGGTGCCGCACGTCGACGAACAGGAAAAGCAGGACATCATGAACCTGTTCCGCGGCCACTGACCGGCGGCCCGGACATGAAAAAAGCGCCCCGCGGGGCGCTTTTTCTTCGGGCACGACATTGGGAGCCCAGTGCCCCGGCCGTCACGCGCTGAACGTGATCGGCAGGCCGGCCTGCTGGGTCGCGTACTCGGTGAGCGCTGCGAAGAACTCGGTGCCCGTGCGCGTATCGCGCCATGCGCCGTCGATGAAACGATAGTGGAATCCGCCCGCCTTCGCGGCAATCCACACCTCCTTCATCGGCGGCTGCAGGTTGACGATGATCTTCGAGCCGTTCTCGAACGTCAGCGTCAGCACACTGCCGTTGCGCTCCAGGTCGATGTCGTGATCGCCGTCGTTCGCGACGTCCACGGTACGCTCGACGGCCGCCAGCACGGCCTCTGCACGGGCCAGGTATTCAGTATCGGACATGCTAAACTCTATCGGTTAAATTGTTCAGGGACGATCATGCGAGTCGTTTTCCGGATGAGCGCGATTGTAGCGGCTTTGGCGATTCTTGCCGGCTGCGGTCAAAGCGGCGCGCTCTATCTGCCCACCGTGCCTCCGATGCCCAAGCCGATCCAGCAACAGGACACGCCGCCGTCGGACGTGAAACCGACCGACGAAAACGCGTCGTCCGACGAGATGCCCGACACATCCGGCTCGCCGCTCACGCTGTCGCCCGAGTTGTCGAGCAGCGCATCGACGCTGCCCGCCCCGGCATCGGGCCCGGCCGCCACGAAGTAACGCCGCGCTGCCGCCCGCGCGGCGCTCGAAACGAGGCGATGACCATTCGGTCATCGCCTTTCGTTTTTTCCGGGCCGCCCCGTCATGCGCGCACGCGCCGCCATCCCCACGCAACCAGTCGCCAGCCGAGCAGCGCGGCGACGATCGCCGCGTAGAGCTTCGGCTGCGCGAGATCGTGCTTGCCGGCCCGCATCCACCAGAAGTGCAGCACGCCGAACAGCGCGATCGCGTAGATCGCGCTGTGCAGCGTCGCCCAGTGGCGACCGAGCCGGCGCACCATCGCGCGCGGCGACGTCGCGGCGAGCGGAATCAGCAGCACGAACGCCGCGAAGCCGACCGTGATGAACGGACGCTTGCCGACGTCCTTCAGGATCGCGACGACGTCGAACCACTTGTCGAACCACAGGTAGGTCGTGAAATGCAGCGTCGCGTAAAAGAACGCGAACAGCCCGATCATCCGGCGAAAGCGCAGCAGCGGCGCGAAACCCGTCATGCGCCTCACCGGCGTGACGGCAAGCGTGATGCACAACAGGACGAGCGTCCACAAACCCGTCGAGCGCGTGACGAATTCGATCGGGTTCGCGCCGAGCCGATCGGTCAGCCCGAACAGCACGATGCGCGCGAGCGGATAGAGGCCGGCCGCGAACACCAGCACCTTGGCCGGTGCGAGCCAGCGCGGCGCGGCGGGACGGATCGCACCGGCCCGCGCCGTGCGCGCGAGCGGCCCGTCGCCCGCGGCGCGGGCGGACGTGAGCGTCGAAGGAGGCATGTCGTTTCTCACGGTCGCACTCAGAAATTCTTCTTCAGGTCCATGCCCTGATACATCGATGCGACCAGATCGCCGTAGCCGTTGAACATCAGCGTCTTGCGCTTCGGCGTGAAGAAGCCGTCCTCGCCGATGCGCCGCTCGGTCGCCTGGCTCCAGCGTGGATGATCGACATTCGGGTTCACGTTCGAATAAAAGCCGTATTCGTTTGCCGCGTACGTGTTCCAGCTCGTCTTCGGCTGCTTGTCGACGAAGCGGATCTTCACGAGCGACTTCGCGCTCTTGAAGCCGTACTTCCACGGCACGACGATCCGCACCGGTGCGCCGTTCTGGTTCGGCAGCACCTGCCCGTAGACGCCCATCGTCAGCAGCGTCAGCGGATTCATCGCCTCGTCCATGCGCAGCCCTTCCGAATACGGCCAGTCGAGCACGGGCGTCGACAGGCCCGGCATCTGCGACGGATCGGCCAGCGTGACGAACTGCACGTATTTCGCGTTGCCGGTCGGCTGCACGCGCTTGATCAGCTCGGACAGCGGCACGCCGATCCACGGAATCACCATCGACCAGCCCTCGACGCAGCGCAGCCGGTACACGCGCTCCTCGAGCGGCGCGAGCTTCAGCAACTCGTCGAGATCGAACACCTTCGGGTGCTGCACCTCGCCTTCGACACTCACACGCCAGGGGCGCGGCCGCAGCGTGCCGGCGTTCTGCGCCGGATCGCTCTTGTCGGTGCCGAATTCGTAGAAGTTGTTGTAGGACGTGATGTCCTTGAACGGCGTCACCTTGTCGATGGCGACGAATGTCGGGTTCGTTTTTGCCGCGAGCTTCGCCGCCCGCGGATCGGGCGACGCATACGCGGCGAGCGCCGCGCCGCTGGCGCCGAACAGGCCGCCTGCGGCCGCGAGGCCGGCTGCCTGCAGCACGCGCCGCCGGTTCTCGAACACCGCGCGCGGGGTGATCTCGCTCGGCGCGATATCCGCGCCGGTCAGTACGTTACGCAAAGGGCGTTTGATCCACATCGTGCAGCTCCTCCCGCATGCGCGGCGCGCATGCTTCATAAGCGTTCGACCCGGCCCGTCACGCGCCGTTCGACGCCCGGTTCGCCCGCCCGTTACAAAAGAAAACCGCCGGGCACGCAGTGCACCGGCGGTCATATGGTCGGACGAGCGGCGGAAACCTTACAGCTTGCCGTAGCTGTGCAGCCCAGACAGGAACATGTTGACGCCGAGGAACGCGAACGTCGTGACCAGCAGGCCGGTAAGTGCCCACCACGCGGCCACCGCGCCGCGCAGGCCCTTCATCAGCCGCATGTGCAGCCACGCCGCATAGTTCAGCCACACGATCAGCGCCCAGGTTTCCTTCGGATCCCAGCTCCAGTAGCCGCCCCACGCCTCGGCCGCCCACAGCGCACCGAGGATCGTCGCGATCGTGAAGAACGCGAAACCGACCGCGATCGACTTGTACATCACGTCGTCGAGCACTTCCAGCGTCGGCAGGCGATCGGCGAGGACCCCGCGCTCCTTCATCAGGTACGCGACCGACACCATCGCCGACAGCGCGAAGCTGCCGTAGCCGATGAAGTTCGCCGGCACGTGGATCTTCATCCACCAGCTTTGCAGTGCCGGTACGAGCGGCTGGATCTGCTGCGCATCGCGCGCGACCGAGTACCACATCAGGAAGCCGACCGCCGCACTGATGACCAGCAGCACGAACGCGCCGAGCGAGCGCGTGCCGTAGTGGCCTTCGTAATACAGATAAAGCAGCGCGGTGATCAGGCTGAACAGCACGAACACTTCATAGAGGTTCGACACGGGGATGTGCCCGACATCCGCACCGATCAGGTAGGACTCGTACCAGCGCACCATCAACCCCGTGAAGCCCATCAGCACGGCAACCCACGTGAGCTTCTGGCCGATCGCGGCGCCCGTTTCGGAGCGTGCGAGCAGGCCGATCCAGTAGAAGATCGTCGCGAGCACGAACAGCGCGCTCATCCACAGGATCGCCGACTGGCTCGACAGGAAATACTTGAGGAAGAACGCCGAATCGGCGCGGGCGAGATCGCCCTGGTAGATCTGGATCGACAGCAGCGACAGCACGGCGATCGACGCCATCATCAGCCGCGCGGGCTTCCAGCGCCAGCCGAGCGCGACGAGCGCCGGCACGGTGCCGATCATCACCGCCTTGTCGTAGTAATCCATGTGCGCGTTGTAGTGCACGAGCGCATAGCCCGCGCCCGCCACCAGCGCCAGTGCGAACAGCCAGTCGAACAGCGACAGGCGCGCGAGGAACGGACGGTCGTCGAACAGCGGCGACGATGCCGGCGCCGCAGCCGACGCCGTACGGGAAGAGGAAACTTGCGTGAGATCCATGATGTTACCGGGTGGAATTCTCGGAATCGGAACCGCCGCCGGCAGGCGGGCGGGCCGTCGAAGCCGCACCGGCAGGCGCGGCGTCGCGAGGTGCGGCGCGCAAGGCGGCGCCGGCCGCGTCGCGCGTCTGCACGAATTCTTTCTCGAAATCGAAGGTCTTGCGGGCCGTGGACATTGCCATCACCACATCGACGCCCGAACCGGCGTCCTTCAGCCAGAACCAGAGTCGCCGCTCGCGCACGTAGAACATCGAGAAGATGCCGGCGACCAGCAACAGGCTGCCAAGATACACCAGATTCTTGCCGGGTGCGCGCGTCAGCTGAAATACCGAAGCTTGCACCTGCTTGAACGAGTCAAGCTGCAAATAGACCGGCGATCCATACAAGAAGCTGTCGGATAGCGCATTGATCGCGTTCTGCACGAAGCGGATCGTGTCGGTGCCCTGCTGCGCCGCCGGCTCGCCGGCACGCTCGCGGGCGATCTGCCAGACCTCCCACATCGAGCCCTCGAGCATCCGCAGCAGCAGGCTCGCAGCCTTCTCCTGCTCGCCCTTCGGCACCGAGCGGTCGATGAAGGTCGCCACTGCCTGGAAGCCGCCGACCGGCTGGCCGTCCGCTCCGCGACCGATGCTGTCGTCGCTTGCCGCAAAAAGGGTCAGCACCTTCGATGCACTGTCCTGCAGACGGCCGCGCAGCGACGCGTCGCCCGGCAGCGAGCGCTGCGCGAAGCGTGCGGCGGCTTCCGTGCGCACGGCCGGATCCTCGAGCGCGGCGCGCAGGCGCATCCATTCGCCGATCGAATCCTGGCTGTCGGCCGGAATCCGCATATAGCGGAACGGGTCGTTCGGGCTCGCGCGCACGCCGGCGAGGAACACGCGCTCGCCGTTCATGTCGACGGGCAGCATGTAGTTGTTGAATTCGCGCGCCTGGCCGTCCTTGCCGCGGATCTTGTACTGCACCGACGGGCCGATGTTGTGGAGCTGCGTCGGCTTCGACGTCTTCGCGCCCGAGCCGAGCCGCTCGTCGAACACTTCCTTCAGCGAGCTCGTCGTCGCGACGCCGCGCACGTCGGGCTTGCCGGTCGCGTCGGCCATGTTCTCGACGTTGATCGCGCGGAAATCGGAGAACTCGATCGTGTCGCCGTCGGCCCCCGGAACCTGCAGCGGCACCGAGCTGCCGATCGTACCCTTCACGGGGACGGTCGCCGCGTGGCTGCCCGTCATCGGATAGGCCGTCATCTGCATCTGCGAGCCGCCGTCCTGGAAGCTCGACTGGTAGATCGACACGCCCTTGTACGTGAACGGCTTGTTGACCTCGACCCGCGCCGGGATCTTCCGGCCGGTCTCGCGATCGATCACGACGATGTCGCTCGCGAACAGCTTCGGCATGCCCGTCGTGTAGTAATCGACGATGAACTTGTCGAGCTGGATCGAGAACGGCAGATCCTGAATCAGCGAGCCGCTCGGCTGGTTCAGGATCGCGGTCGACACGAACTGGCCCTCCGGCACCCATGCATAGCCGCGGAACGTCGGGTTCGACGCGGACAGGCGATGGTCGGGCGAGATCTCGCTGATCGTCGCGCTCGTGTTGACCGGGCTCTTGCCGAACATCCACATCTGGAATTTGATCGGCAGGTTGCTGTCGAGCAGGCCGCCGATACAGATCACGACGATCGCAAGGTGCGCGGAGATATAGCCCCACTTGGTCATCGCACCGCGCTTCGCGGAGATCAGCGTCGCGCCGTCGGTTTCACGCACGACGTGCTTGTAGCCGGCCTTCGTGACGAACGCGGCGAGCGTGGTCGCGACGCTCGCGCGCGTGCCGGACGCCGTGTACTCGGCCTTGTGGTGGAATGCGCGCAGGCTGCCCTCGCGGACCTTGTCCTTCCAGCTCTTCGCATCGGCGAGCATCTTCGGCGCGTTGCGGATCACGCACAGCGAGATCGACGCGACGAGGAAGATCAGGATCAGCATGAACCACCACGCGCTGTACACGTTGTACAGGCCGAGCGAGCGGAAGATGTCCGCCCAGAACGGCCCGAACTGGTTCACGTAGTTCGGATACGGATCGTCCTGGGTCAGGACCGTGCCGATGATGCTCGCAATCGACAGCACCACCAGCAGCGCGATCGCGAAGCGCATCGAGCTCAGCAGCTCGACCGCGCGTTTCGATGCACCCTGGCTCGACTTCGACTGCAACCCCGACGTGGTAACGCTCATTCAAACTCCGACTAAGGGGAAACAGCCCCCACGCTCACTATGTTCGCTTCGGGGGCGCAGCCCCCATCGCCGGCAAGCCGCTCCATCCCGGCTCGGCCCGGCGAGTGCCGACAAAAAAGAAGGGCGAGGCAACCGCGACGGCGCGGCGCCCCACCCTTTTCTTGTTCTGACTCCGGCCGCCCTTCGGGCGCCCGGTCATTCCATTCGCGGCCGACCGCTCAACGCAGGCCCGCGATGTAATCCGCGACGGCCTTGATCTCGGTATCCGACAGCCGCGACGCGATCTGATGCATCGCCTCGTTGTTGTTGCGCGCACCGGCACCCTGCTGGAACGCGGTCAACTGCGCGACCGTGTAATCGGCCCATTGCCCCGACAGACGCGGGTACTGGACCGGGATTCCCTGCCCCGTCGGGCCGTGGCAGCTCGCGCAGGCGGGTACGCCCTTTTCCGCGATGCCGCCTCGATAGATCTTCTGGCCGACCGGCACGGTCGCCGCATCGCGTGCGGTACCGAGCTTCGTCGTCTGCGACCCGTAGTACGCGGCGACGTTGCGCATGTCGTCCGCGCTCAACGCGCTCGCGAATCCAACCATCACCGCGTTGTTCCGCACCGGCCCCTTCGCGCCCGGCTGCGTCTTGAAGTCGTTCAACTGCTTGACCAGATATTCGGGATGCTGGCCGGCAAGCTTCGGGAAACTGCCCGACGCGCTATTGCCGTCGGCGCCGTGACACGACGCGCAAACCTGCCCGGCAATCGCCTTGCCGCGGTCGAGATCCGGCTTGGCCGCATCTGCCGCGTTTGCCTCCGCTACGAAACCTACGAACCCTGCTGCAACCTGAAGCACCATCAGAGACTTGCACAGTCGATTCATTCGCACACCCTGTTTCGTCTTGTGGGAATTTGAGGTTCTGCAAAAAACGACGGCGTCCAGTCTACCGCAGAAGCCACATAAAAGCGCGAGGCAGGCGCCCGGTGGCCTTCGGTAAAACCGCCGTATTGTACAATATCGTGTTGAAAGCTCCCGCGCCTATCGGGGCTACCCCGCCTCCACCAAGCGGCTCGCGCCGCCCGTCCTTCCGGTTCCCATGGCCTTTCTGCTCCATCAAGCCCGCTTCTACACGACCGTCAACCATCTGCGCGACCTGCCGCCGACGGTTCAGCCGGAAATCGCGTTCGCGGGCCGCTCGAATGCCGGCAAGTCGACGGCGATCAACGTGCTCTGCAACCAGAAGCGGCTGGCCTTCGCGTCGAAGACGCCCGGCCGCACGCAGCATATCAACTACTTCTCCGTCGGCCCGGCCGCCGAGCCCGTCGCGAACCTCGTCGACCTGCCCGGCTACGGCTATGCGGAAGTGCCCGGCGCCGCGAAGGCACATTGGGAAATGCTGCTGTCGTCCTATCTGGCGACGCGCTCGCAGCTTTGCGGCCTGATCCTGATGATGGATTCGCGCCGTCCGCTGACCGATCTCGATCGACGCATGATCGAGTGGTTCGCGCCGACCGGCAAGCCGATCCACACGCTGCTGACCAAGTGCGACAAATTGACGCGCCAGGAAAGCATCAACGCGTTGCGCAATACGCAGAAGGGGCTCGACGCGTATCGCGACCAGGGCGTGCAGGGCAAGCTGACGGTCCAGCTGTTCTCGGCGCTGAAGCGCACGGGGCTCGACGAGGCCCATGAACTGATCGAGAGCTGGCTGCGGCCGTCCGTCGCCGACGAAAAAAGCGAGCCTGTAGCACAATGAGCGGGCAACGCGCGGCTGGGATCGGCTGTGCGCACCTGACGGCACCTGCGGATTCGGCCGGCTCATAAAAAAACCCGCCGTCGAACGGCGGGTCAAACAGCCTAATCGAAAAACGACAGGCACCCGCTCAGGGAGGAGAAGCGGGGAGCTGCACGCAACGCGTACCGCTCGATCGCTATCATATACCAACGATCTCGAAAATGACCTAAGGGTTCCGTAAGGTCCTTCTTGCCCTGATTTCTGCCAAATCGCCATGAGCTTCCATCCGCTTCATCGTCCGCGTCGGATGCGCCGCGACGACTTCTCTCGCCGCCTGATGCGCGAAAACCGCCTGACCACCGACGATCTGATCTATCCGGTGTTCGTCGTCGAAGGCACCAACGAACGCCAGCCAGTCCCGTCGATGCCCGGCGTCGAGCGCGTGTCGGTCGATCTGCTGATGCACGTCGCCGAACAGTGCGTCGAACTCGGCGTGCCCGTGCTGTCGCTGTTCCCGGCCATCGAGCCGTCGTTGAAAACACCCGATGGCCGCGAAGCGGCCAATCCGGAAGGCCTGATCCCGCGCGCCGTGCGCGAGCTGAAGAAGCGCTTCCCCGAACTCGGCGTGCTGACCGACGTCGCGCTCGATCCGTACACGAGCCACGGCCAGGACGGCGTGCTCGACGAAAACGGCTACGTGATCAACGACGACACGATCGAGATCCTGGTCGACCAGGCGCGTGCGCAGGCAGAAGCCGGCGTCGACATCGTCGCGCCGTCGGACATGATGGACGGCCGCATCGGCGCGGTCCGCGAGATGCTGGAAAGCGACGGCCATATTCATACGCGGATCATGGCCTACTCGGCGAAGTTCGCATCGGCGTTCTACGGCCCGTTCCGCGATGCGGTCGGTTCGGCATCCAATCTGGGCAAGGGTAACAAGATGACCTACCAGATGGATCCGGCGAACAGCGACGAAGCGCTGCGCGAAGTGCGCCTCGACATCGACGAAGGCGCCGACATGGTGATGGTCAAGCCCGGCATGCCGTATCTCGACATCGTGCGCCGCGTGAAGGACGAGTTCCGCTTCCCGACCTACGTGTACCAGGTGAGCGGCGAGTACGCGATGCTGAAGGCGGCCGCGATGAACGGCTGGCTCGACCACGACAAGGTCGTGCTCGAATCGCTGCTCGCGTTCAAGCGTGCAGGCGCTGACGGCGTGCTCACGTACTTCGCGCTCGATGCCGCGCGTCTGCTGAAAGCGCAGCGCTGATCGCGCGCCGGCTGCACCAGCAAAAACGGCGGGACACCTCGGTGTTCCGCCGTTTTTCGTTGACCGTCGATCGAGACCGTCAGCCAGCCCGGAAGCTTCCGTTCGCCAGTTCGCGTCGGCCGGCCGCCGTCATGCCGTCGGAACGGCCGCCCGATCGAGGCTGCGCAGGAACGTGTCGGCCGCCTGATAGCCGACCACGCGGCCGATCTCGTTGCCGTGGCGATCGAAGAAGATGATGCCCGGCGGCCCGAACAGGTTGAAGCGCTTGAGCAGCGCCTGATCGTCCGGATTGTTCGCGGTGACGTCCGCGCGCACGAGGTGAAGCTGCGCGAGCCGCGCCTGCACGCGCGCGTCGGTGAACGTCAGATGCTCCATCTCCTTGCAGCTAACACACCAGTCGGCGTAGAAGTCGAGCATCACGGGCCGACCCGACGTCTTCAGCAGCGCGTCGAGTTCGCCGCTGGAGCGCACCGGGGCGAACGCCGGGCCGTCCTGCGCGGCAGCCGCGCCAGCCGCCGCCACACCGCCGGACGCCACCGTACGCGCCGCGAGCACGGCCAGCGGCTTGACGGGATCGGTCGAGCCCGCGGCCAGGCCGACGAGCAACGTCGCTGCCCAGATCGCGAACGCGGCGCCCACGCCGCGGCCCAGGCGGCGCCACACCGACGCAGCACCGGCATTCGGCGTGAACAGGCCGAGCGCCGCGGCCGCGATCAGCAGCCACAACGCCGCGAGCACCATCTTCAGCCCGGCCGCCAGCACCGGCCACACGATCCACAGCGCGGCCGCGAGCAGCACGATGCCGAAGAACACCTTGACGCCGTCCATCCACGCACCTGCGCGCGGCAGCACCGTCCCGGCCCCGACGCCGACGACCAGCAGCGGCACGCCGAGCCCCAGCCCCATCGCGAACAGCGCCGCGCCGCCGAGCCACGCATTGCCGGTGTGCGCGATGAAAGCGAGCACGGCGAACAGCGGCGCCGTCATGCACGCGCCGACGACCAGCGCCGACAACGCGCCCATTACTGCAACCGCGACGAAGTGGCCGCCCTGGCGCGCGCTCGATGCCTCGGCCGCGCCGTTCTGCCAGCGCGCCGGCAGCGCGATGTCCTTGCCCGAGATCAGCGACACCGCGAACGCGGTCAGCAGCACGCCGAACGCGCCGAGTACCCACGGGTTCTGCAGCCATGCGCCGAGGCTCTGGCCGACCAGCGCGGCCGCGATGCCGAGTACCGTGTAGACCAGCGCCATGCCGACCACGTAGGTCAGCGACAGCGCAAAGCCGCGTGCATGCGTCGCACGCGTGCCCTGGCCGATGATGATCGCGGACACGATCGGAATCATCGGGTACGAACACGGCAAGAGGCTCAGCACGACACCCGCGACGAAATAGAGTGCGACGATCGTGAAGAAGCCGTGGCCTTCGAGCAGCGACTGCGCGAAATCCGCACTCGTGACCTTGTCGAACCAGTTGCCCGCGACAGCCGTATCGCCGGACGACGATGCGGCGCCGAGCGCGGCGCCATCGACCTTCATCACGTGCTCGGCCGGCGGATAACAGATCCCTTCGTCCGCACACCCTTGCGACGTCACCGCGAGCTCGAACGGCCCGGCTGCCTGCTTCACCGGCACGTGAACGACGACTTCGTCGCGATAGGTCTCGACGTTCTTCTGGAACGTCTGGTCGAATTTCACGTGGCCGGCCGGGAATTGCGGTTCGCCGAGCGTCGCCTGACCGCTCTTCACCGCGAACGCGAACCGCTCGCGGTACATGTAATAGCCGTTGGCGATCTTGAAACGCACGTCCACTTGTCCCGGCGCTTCGCTCGCGCTGAACTTGAACGCAACCGCCGGATCGAGGAAATCGTCGGCCGCGCGCGCGACGGACAGGCCGCCCAGTACGAGCACGAACGACAACAGGACCGCAACAAACCGCAGCGCACGCACGCGCACCGAAAGCGCCATACCGTTAAACATGAAATAGACGTTGAGTTTCGCCGGTCACCCACTGGCCATACGCGGCCGATGCCGTCGCCTGCCACGAGACGATTTCGGGTGTCTCGTAAGGATGATGCGCGAGGATAAATCGCTCCAGTTCGAGCGCCCGCACGGGGCTCGTCTTGAACAGCAACTGGATCTCGTCGGCCGTTTCGACCTTGCCCTGCCAGTGATAGCGCGACTTGATCGCACCGAGCTCCGACACGCACGCGGCAAGGCGCGCGTCGAGCGCGCCGTCGGCCAGCACCGCAGCCGTCGCCGCATCGGGTACCGTCGTCAGCATCAGCACCACTATCATCCGCGCCCTCCTCACTGGTCTGCCGGCTCCTGCCGGCGCCGGCTACCCGCTCGGCGACCGCACCGGTTGCCCCGTATCGTAGCGCAGCCCGCGCGCCGCTGCCGGCACCGGCCTGCGACAATCGATCGCAGCCGGCATCTCAAAAACAAAAAGGGCCAAGCAAAACGCTCGGCCCCTTTCTGATCCTGCTGCGTACCGGAAGCTTACTCGGCTTCTTGCACGTTTTCCGTTTCGTCGACTTCCGGACGGTCGAGCAGTTCGACCAGTGCCATCGGTGCGTTGTCGCCCACCCGGAAGCCGAACTTCAGCACGCGCAGGTAGCCGCCCGGACGGTTCGCGAAACGCGGACCGAGCACGTCGAACAGCTTCGCGACCGAGTCACGATCGCGCAGGCGGTTGAACGCCAGGCGACGGTTTGCCAGCGACGGCTTCTTGCCGAGCGTGATCAGCGGCTCGACGACTTTACGGAGTTCCTTCGCCTTCGGCAGCGTCGTCTTGATGACTTCGTGCTCGATCAGCGAGTTGGACATGTTACGGAGCATAGCCAGACGGTGGCTGCTCGTGCGGTTCAGTTTCCGCAGACCATGACGATGGCGCATTTCAGTTTCCTTGATTCAAAGTTTTGGTCCAGCTCTTCTATCGCACCTCGGAGGGCGCACGGGCCGGTAACGAAAAAAAGCAAGATGCGGATTTTAAAGGAAAATCCGCATCTTTGCCAACTACGGCTATAGCCAGGCTACGACCGGGCTTACTTGTCGAGACCAGCCGGCGGCCAGTTCTCGAGCTTCATGCCCAGCGTGAGACCGCGCGAAGCGAGCACTTCCTTGATCTCGTTGAGCGACTTGCGACCGAGGTTCGGCGTCTTCAGCAGCTCGTTTTCCGTGCGCTGGATCAGGTCGCCGATGTAGTAGATGTTCTCGGCCTTCAGGCAGTTCGCCGAACGAACCGTCAGCTCGAGATCGTCCACCGGACGCAGCAGGATCGGATCGATCTGCGGTGCACGCGACGGCGCTTCGGCTGCCGTTTCCGTGCCTTCCAGCGCCGCGAACACGGACAACTGGTCGACCAGGATGCGGGCCGACTGGCGGATCGCTTCTTCCGGCGTGATCACGCCGCTCGTCTCGATGTTCATCACGAGCTTGTCGAGGTCGGTACGCTGCTCGACACGCGCGCTTTCGACAGCGTAGCTCACGCGGCGAACCGGCGAGAACGATGCGTCGAGGACGATGCGGCCGATGATCTTGGCCGTGTCTTCGCCGTAGCGACGGACGTTGCCGGGCACGTAGCCGCGACCCTTTTCGATCTTGATCTGAACGTCGAGCTTGCCGCCCTTCGACAGGTGCGCAATCACGTGATTCGGGTTGATGACTTCGCAATCGTGAGCCAGCTCGATATCGCCGGCCGTCACGACGCCTTCACCTTCCTTGCGCAGCGTAACCGTCACTTCGTCACGGTTATGCAGCTTGAACACCACGCCCTTCAGGTTCAGCAGCAGGTTGACGACGTCTTCCTGCACGCCATCCAGCGTCGAGTACTCGTGCACCACGCCTGCGATCGTGACTTCGGTCGGCGCGTAGCCCACCATCGACGACAGCAGCACGCGGCGAAGCGCATTGCCCAAGGTGTGGCCGTAACCGCGTTCGAACGGTTCCATGACCACCCTCGCGTGGTTCTCGCCCAGCGATTCCACGGCGATGATCTTGGGTTTCAGCAAACTGGTTTGCATGGGCTTTCCTTTTCAATACCCTCGGCTCGTTACACCGATAAGGCTGACCGGTAACAACCAGAAAATAAACAGCCGAGGCCCGTCCTTGCGCAACGCAATCGGGGTACCTCGGCCGTCAATCGGATTAACGCGAATACAATTCGACGATCAGGCTTTCGTTGATGTCGCCTGCGATTTCAGCGCGTTCCGGCATCTGCTTGAACGTGCCTTCGAACTTCTTCGCATCGACTGCAACCCAGCTCGGCATGCCGCCTTGCTCAGCCAGCGACAGCGCTTCGACGATACGCGCCTGCTTCTTCGCCTTTTCGCGAATCGCGACGACGTCACCTGCCTTCACTTGCTGCGACGGGACGTTTGCAACGACGCCGTTCACGGTGATCGACTTGTGGCTCACCAGCTGACGCGCTTCAGCGCGGGTCGAGCCGAAGCCCATGCGATACACGACGTTGTCGAGGCGCGACTCGAGCAGTTGCAGCAGGTTTTCACCCGTGTTGCCCTTGCGGCGATCGGCTTCAGCGAAGTAGCGACGGAACTGACGTTCCAGCACGCCGTAGATACGCTTGACCTTCTGCTTCTCGCGCAGCTGCGTACCGTAGTCGGACGTACGTGCGCCCGAGGTACGGCCGTGCTGACCCGGCTTGCTGTCGAGCTTGCACTTGTCGGCGAGCGAGCGGCGTGCGCTCTTCAGGAACAGGTCGGTGCCTTCACGGCGGGAAAGCTTGGCTTTGGGGCCGATATAACGTGCCACTTTGCATTCCTTTATCAATCAGTCACGCGGATCGAAATCCGCGCTAGTCCGCTCCCTTTGGGGCGAACGGTGGGCTTAGTCAATCAAAAGAGCAACGCCCGTCGACGCTGAGCGGCGACAGGCAATGCGCTAGCACGAACGTGCCAGCACATCCTTAGATACGACGACGCTTCGGCGGGCGGCAGCCGTTGTGCGGAATCGGGGTGACGTCCGAAATCGCGGTGATCTTGATGCCGAGGCCGTGCAGTGCGCGCACTGCCGACTCGCGACCCGGGCCCGGGCCCTTGATCCGCACTTCCAGATTCTTCACGCCGTATTCCATCGCGACGCGGCCAGCCGACTCGGCTGCGACCTGAGCAGCGAACGGCGTCGATTTGCGCGAGCCCTTGAAGCCCTGACCGCCCGACGTCGCCCATGCCAGAGCGTTGCCTTGGCGATCGGTGATCGTGATGATCGTGTTGTTGAACGACGCGTGAACGTGAACCACGCCTTCAGCGACGTTCTTCTTAACCTTCTTGCGAACGCGTTGCGCCGCGGTGTTCGAAGCCTTAGCCATTACGTTTTCCTGTAACTGTCAGTTCCGCTTACTTCTTCAGCGCTTGCGCTGCACGACGCGGACCCTTGCGGGTACGTGCGTTCGTACGCGTACGCTGACCGCGCATCGGCAGGCCCTTGCGATGACGGACGCCACGGTAGCAACCGAGGTCCATCAGGCGCTTGATGTTCATCGTCACTTCACGGCGCAGATCGCCTTCGACGACAAACTTGCCTACTTCTTCACGCAGCTTTTCCAGGTCTGCGTCGGTCAGATCCTTGACCTTCTTCGAAAAATCGACGCCAGCTGCCACGCAGATGCTGCGCGAACGGGTGCGGCCGATACCGAAGATAGCCGTCAGGCCGATCTCGGTATGCTGGTGATTCGGGATGTTAACCCCTGCGATACGAGCCATTGTTTTTCCTCAAACAAAAAGCGCAAACAAACGCGCGGTCAGCCTTGGCGCTGCTTGTGGCGCGGATCCGAGCTGCAGATCACGCGAACGACGCCTTTGCGCTTGATGATCTTGCAATTGCGGCAAATGCGCTTAACCGATGCCATCACTTTCATGATAATACCCTTTTTTCAAATCACTTCGCCCGGAACACGATCCGCGCACGAGACAGATCGTAAGGCGTCAATTCAACCGTCACCTTGTCGCCCGGCAGGATGCGGATGTAGTGCATCCGCATCTTCCCGGAAATATGCCCCAACACGACATGGCCGTTTTCCAGCTTCACGCGGAAGGTCGCATTCGGGAGGTTTTCAATTACCTCACCCTGCATCTGGATTACATCGTCTTTGGCCATAGTCCTTTTCAACGCATCGGGATGTTGCCGCCCTTGAAGTTAGCCTTCTTGAGCAGCGACTCATACTGTTGCGACATAACGTACGACTGCACCTGCGCCATAAAGTCCATCGTGACGACGACAATGATCAGCAGCGACGTTCCACCAAAATAAAACGGCACGTTCCAGCGCAGCACCAGGAATTCCGGCAGCAGACACACGAAGACGATGTAGATCGCACCGGCCAGCGTCAGACGCGTGAGGATGCGGTCGATATATCGTGCGGTCTGATCGCCCGGACGGATGCCCGGAACAAACGCGCCGCTCTTCTTCAGGTTGTCCGCGGTCTCCCTGCTGTTGAACACCAGTGCGGTGTAGAAGAAGCAGAAAAACACGATTGCCAGCGTGTACAGCAGCACGTAGACCGGCTGGCCCGGCTTCAGCGCTTCCGCAACGTTATGCAACGTATTGGAAATCCAGCTTCCTGTCGGCTGACCGGTACTGAACCAGCCGAGAATCGTTGCCGGGAACAGAATGATCGACGATGCAAAGATCGGCGGAATCACGCCCGACATGTTCAGCTTCAGCGGCAGATGCGACGACTGCCCACCGTAGATCTTGTTGCCGACCTGACGCTTCGCGTAGTTCACGAGGATCTTGCGCTGACCGCGTTCGATGAACACGACCAGGTAAGTCACCGCGGCGATCAGAACGACGATGATGATCGCCGAAATGATGCTCATCGAACCCGTACGCACCAGTTCGAACAACCCACCCACGGCATTCGGGAACCCTGCTGCGATCCCGCCGAAGATGATGATCGAGATACCGTTGCCCAGACCACGCTCGGTAATCTGCTCACCGAGCCACATCAGGAACATCGTGCCCGTAACCAGCGTCACGACCGTCGTCAGACGGAACAGCATGCCGGGATCGGTGACGAGGCCCGGCTGGTTTTCCAGCGCAGCCGCGATACCGAATGCCTGGAAGGTCGCGAGCACCACGGTGAAATACCGCGTGTACTGCGTGATCTTCCGTTGCCCTGCCTGCCCTTCCTTCTTCAGCGCCTCGAGTTGCGGCGAAACGATCGCCAGCAACTGCATGATGATCGACGCCGAGATGTACGGCATGATCCCCAGCGCAAAGATCGTGAAGCGGGAAAGCGCGCCACCCGAGAACATGTTGAACATGCCCAGGATGCCGCCCGCCTGGCTCTGGAACAGCTTAGCCAGTTGATCCGGATCGATGCCCGGCACGGGAATGTGCGCGCCGATGCGATAGACGATCAGCGCCAGGAGCAGGAACATCGCTCGCCGGCGCAGATCGCCGAATTTCGCCGTGCTTCGACCGGGTTTTGCAAGACTCGGGCTGTTAGCCAAGTACCTTCTCCGATGAATGCAAGTGACGACGCGCTACGCGTGTCACTCGGCGAACGAACCGCCAGCCGCTTCGATCGCAGCACGCGCACCCTTGGTGGCACCGAGACCCTTCACGACGATCTTGCGCTTCAGTTCGCCCGTCGCGATGATCTTTGCGCTCTTCGTCAGCTCGCCGACCAGGCCGGCTTGCTTCAGTGCGAGCAGATCGATCTCGTCGACCGGCAGCTTCTCGAGGTCGCCCAGGCGCACTTCACCGACGAATTCCTTCGTCAGCGACGTGAAGCCGCGCTTCGGCAGACGACGTTGCAGCGGCATCTGACCGCCTTCGAAACCGACTTTGTGGAAGCCGCCCGAACGCGATTTCTGACCCTTGTGACCACGGCCAGCCGTCTTGCCGAGGCCCGAACCGATGCCACGACCGACGCGACGCTTGGCGTGCTTGGCGCCAGCGGCCGGCTTCAGGTTATTCAATTCCATATCAACTCCTTGATCCGTAGGGCCGCTTACGCGATGACCTTAACGAGGTACGAGACCTTGTTGATCATGCCGCGGACCGCCGGCGTGTCCTGCAGCTCGCTAACCGAGTTGAGTCGGCGCAGGCCCAGGCCACGCACGGTTGCGCGGTGCGATTCGCGGGTCCCGATCAGGCTCTTGACGAGCTGAACCTTGACAGTTTTTTCAGACATGGTGACCACCCGGGCTTAGCCCAAAATATCTTCGACGGACTTGCCGCGCTTCGCCGCGATGTCTGCCGGGGTCGACTGCTTGCGCAGACCGTCCAGCGTGGCGCGAACGAGGTTGTACGGGTTCGTCGAACCGTGGCTCTTCGCCACGACGTTCTGAACGCCCATCACGTCGAACACTGCGCGCATCGGGCCGCCGGCGATCACGCCCGTACCTGCCTTCGCCGGAGCGAGGAGGACAGCGGATGCGCCATGCTTGCCGTGCACTTCGTGCTGCAGCGTGCCGTTCTTGAGCGGCACCTTGAACATGTTGCGGCGAGCTTGTTCCATTGCCTTCTGGACAGCAACCGGCACTTCCTTCGCCTTGCCCTTGCCCATACCGATGCGGCCATCGCCGTCGCCAACCACGGTCAGTGCGGCGAAGCCGAGAATACGGCCACCCTTCACGACCTTGGTCACGCGATTGACCGAAATCATCTTTTCGCGAAGGCCGTCGTCGCGCTCGTCAGCCTGAACTTTCGCTTGCATCTTTGCCATGACGAATTCCTTCCTTAGAACTTGAGCCCAGCTTCGCGAGCTGCCTCAGCCAGCGCCTTGACGCGGCCGTGGTAGCGGAAGCCCGAGCGGTCGAAGGCGACGGATTCGATGCCGGCAGCCTTTGCCTTCTCGGCAATACGCTTGCCGATCAGCGTCGCAGCATTGACGTTGCCGCCCTTGCCCGACTTGTCGGCCAGTTCTGCGCGCACTTCTGCTTCGAGCGTCGACGCGCTGGCGAGCACCTTGGTGCCGCACGGCGAGAACACTTGAGCGTAGATGTGCGTGTTCGTGCGATGCACGGCGAGACGCGCGACCTGCAGCTCAGCGATCTTGATACGCGTCTGGCGAGCGCGGCGCAGGCGAGATTGAGTCTTATCCATGATTGCGCACCCTTACTTCTTCTTCGTTTCTTTGAGGATCACAACCTCGTCGGCATAACGCACGCCCTTGCCCTTGTAGGGCTCCGGCGGACGGTAACCGCGAACTTCCGCAGCCACTTGACCGACTTGTTGCTTGTTGATCCCCTTGATCACGATTTCGGTTTGCGTCGGGGTTTCAGCCTTGACGCCTTCCGGCATCTGGTGCACCACCGGGTGCGAGAAACCCAGCGACAGGTTCAGCTTGTCGCCTTGCGCTTGCGCACGGTAACCGACGCCAACCAGCGTCAGCTTGCGCTCGAAACCCTTGGTCACGCCGTGCACGGCATTCGCGATGATCGCGCGCATCGTGCCCGACAGTGCATTTGCTTCGCGGCTTTCGTCGACCGGCGACAGATTCAGCGTGCCGTCGTTGTTCGCCACGTTCACGAGCGGATTGATCGCTTGCGTGATGGTGCCCAGCGGGCCCTTGACGGTGATTGCACCGTCGGCCAGCTTGACTTCCGCGCCTTGCAGCGCGATCGGGCTTTTACCTACTCGAGACATGTTTCTCTCTCCTCGGCTTTAAGCGACGTAGCAGATGACTTCGCCGCCGACGCCGGTAGCGCGCGCCTTGCGGTCGGTCATCACGCCCTTCGGCGTCGACACGATTGCCACACCGAGGCCATTCATGACCTGCGGAATGTCGTTACGGCCGCGATACACGCGCAGACCAGGCTTCGACACGCGCTCAAGGCGTTCGATGACCGGGCGACCTGCGTAGTACTTCAGCGCGATATTCAGTTCGGACTTCGCACCTTCCGCCTTCACGGCGAAATCGTCGATATAACCTTCGTCCTTCAGGACTTGCGCGATTGCAACCTTGACCTTCGACGAGGGCATCGCGACCGATACCTTCTCGACCATCTGCGCGTTGCGGATGCGAGTCAGCATATCGGCGATAGGATCACTCATGCTCATTTACGTTTCTCCTATTACCAGCTCGCCTTGGTCAGGCCAGGAATCTCGCCACGGAATGCGATTTCACGAATCTTGTTACGCGCGAGGCCGAATTTACGGAACGTGCCACGCGGACGGCCCGTGATCGCGCAGCGGTTACGCTGGCGGGTCGGGTTTGCGTTGCGGGGCAGTTGCTGCAGCTCCAGGCGTGCTTCGTAGCGCTCTTCTTCCGACTTGCTTTGGTCTTCGACGATCGCCTTCAGCGCTTCGCGCTTTGCTGCGAACTTCGCGACCAGGCGGGCGCGCTTCTTTTCACGTTCGATCAGTGCCAGTTTAGCCACGGTAACCTCAGTTTCTGAACGGGAACTTGAAGCTGGCGAGCAGAGCCTTTGCTTCGTCGTCGGTCTTCGCAGTCGTCGTGATGCTGATGTTCAGCCCACGCAGTGCGTCGATCTTGTCGTAATCGATTTCGGGGAAAATGATCTGCTCTTTCACACCGATGTTGTAGTTGCCACGGCCATCGAAAGCACGACCCGACACGCCGCGGAAGTCACGCACGCGGGGCAGGGCAACCGTCACGAAACGGTCGAGGAATTCGTACATCGCGCGGCCACGCAGCGTCACCATCGCGCCGATGGGGTAACCCTGGCGGATCTTGAAGCCTGCGATTGCCTTGCGGGCCTTCGTGACGACCGGCTTCTGGCCGGCGATCTTCGTGAGGTCGCCAACGGCGTTCTCGATGATCTTCTTGTCAGCGATCGCTTCGCCAAGACCCATGTTCAGCGTGATCTTGGTGATGCGCGGCACTTCCATGACCGACTTGTAACCGAACTTCTCGATCAGGCCGGGCACAACCTTTTCTTTGTAAAACTCTTGAAAACGAGCCATTTTTTACTCCGCTGCGTCAGGCGCTCAGTACGGCACCGGTCGTCTTCAGGAAGCGAACCTTCTTGCCTTCCTCGACCTTGATGCCAACACGCGACGCCTTGCCATTCGCGTCGACCAGTGCGACGTTCGAAATATGCAGGGGCATCGTCTTCGCTTCCACGCCGCCCGTCGTACCCTTCATCGGGTTCGGCTTCACATGCTTCTTGACGAGGTTGATACCTTCAACCGTCACATGTTCAGCACCGACAGCCAGCACGACGCCGCGCTTGCCCTTGTCCTTGCCAGTGACGACGATGACTTCGTCACCTTTGCGAATCTTGTTCATCGCGACTCCTTACAGCACTTCCGGCGCCAGCGAAACGATCTTCATGAATCGTTCGCTACGCAGCTCACGCGTCACCGGCCCGAAGATACGGGTGCCGATCGGCTCGAGCTTGTTATTCAAAAGCACAGCGGCGTTGCCGTCGAACTTGATCAGCGAGCCGTCTTGACGGCGCACGCCCTTGGCGGTGCGGACCACCACGGCGTTGTAAATTTCGCCTTTCTTCACGCGCCCGCGCGGCGTTGCCTCTTTGACGCTCACCTTGATGATGTCGCCAATGCCGGCATAACGACGCTTCGAGCCGCCGAGCACCTTGATGCACAGGACTTCACGTGCACCCGTGTTGTCGGCTACTTCGAGCCGAGATTCGGTCTGGATCATGGTTTGTCTTTCCCAACTTAATCCGGATGCACCACCATGATGCATTCGGTCAGTCTTGGTCCCGTCAGCCAATCGGCTGCTTGGGTTGGAACAGCAGCGACGGCAAACGAAACCCGCCATCGCAATTCGGTGAATCTTTCGGACAGGCAGGCGCCAGTCCGCTTCCCCCACCAACTTCGCCCGCGACGGGGCTCCCATAAAGAGGGAAGACCGGGATTATAACAAATAATCCCGGTCACGCAAGCAAAAACTTTGCGATTTCAAGCACTTCGTGGAGAAGTGCCCGTTACTGCCTACTGCGCTGCCCGCTTAGATGACGCGAGCGGCTTCGACGAGGCGCGACACCGTCCAGGCCTTCGTCTTCGAAACAGGACGCGTTTCCTGGATTTCGACGAGATCGCCTTCGTTGTAGGTGTTCGCTTCATCGTGCGCGTGGTACTTCTTCGAACGCACGACATACTTGCCGTAGATCGGATGCTTGACGCGGTGCTCGATCAGCACGGTGACGGTCTTGTCCATCTTGTTGCTGACGACCCGACCGACCAGCGTCCGCTTCAGCGAGGTTTTCACGCTATCGTTCATTTCTGGTTCGCCTTCTGAGTCATGACGGTCCGCACACGTGCGATGTCGCGACGAACCTTCTTCAGCTGGCTCGTGTTCGTGAGCTGCTGGGTCGCGAGTTGCATGCGCAGGCCGAATTGCGCCTTCAGCAGGTCCGCCAGCTCCTTGTTGAGCGCGGCCTGGTCTTTCTGGAGAAGTTCGGAAGCCTTCATGTTTTCTCCTTAGGCGCCGAGCTGGCGCACGATGAATGCCGTCTTGAGCGGCAGCTTGGCTGCAGCCAGACGGAACGCTTCGCGTGCCAGTTCTTCGGTTACGCCGTCCATTTCATAGAGCATCTTGCCCGGCTGAATCTCGGCGACGTAGTACTCCGGGTTACCCTTACCGTTACCCATACGCACTTCGGCCGGCTTCTGCGAAATCGGCTTGTCCGGGAAGATCCGGATCCAGATGCGGCCGCCACGCTTGATGTGACGCGTCATTGCACGACGCGCCGCTTCAATTTGACGTGCGGTCAAACGACCGCGACCGATCGCCTTCAGGCCGAATTCACCGAACGACACTGCGTTGCCGCGCGTCGCCTTGCCGGTGTTACGACCCTTCTGCTCTTTACGATACTTTCTGCGTTTCGGTTGCAGCATCGTTATTCTCCAGTCTTGCCGTCTTCGGGCTTGCCGGCGCCACGGCGCGGTGCGCCACGACGAGCACCCGGAGCGCCGCCTTCGCCGTCACGGCGCGGACGACGGTCGCCCGGACGCGCATTGCGACGCGGACGCTTGTCTTCGGCTACTTCTTCCACCACCGGTGCATCGTTGCGGCCGAGCGTATCGCCCTTGTAGACCCACACCTTGACACCGATGATCCCGTAAGTCGTCTTCGCTTCCGAAGTCGCGTAGTCGATATCAGCACGCAGCGTGTGAAGCGGCACGCGACCTTCGCGATACCACTCCGTACGAGCGATTTCGATACCGTTCAGACGGCCTGCGCTCATGATCTTGATGCCTTGGGCACCCAGACGCATCGCGTTCTGCATCGCACGCTTCATCGCGCGACGGAACATGATCCGGCGCTCGAGCTGTTGCGTGATCGAGTCAGCGATCAGCTGAGCATCGGTTTCCGGCTTGCGGATTTCCTCGATGTTGACGTGAACCGGCACGCCCATGCGGCGTTGCAGTTCCGTCTTCAGCTGTTCGATGTCCTCGCCCTTCTTGCCGATGACCACGCCCGGACGCGAGCTGTAAATCGTGATGCGCGCGTTCTTCGCCGGACGCTCGATGACCACCCGACCGACCGAAGCGTTCTTCAGCTTCTTCTTCAGGTATTCACGAACACCGATGTCTTCCTGCAGCATCGCCGCGAAATTGTTGTTGTTCGCGTACCAACGCGAAGCCCAATTGCGGCTGACAGCCAGGCGGAAGCCAGTCGGATGAATTTTCTGTCCCATCGTATGGCTCCTTAATTCCCGACCGTCACAGTGATGTGACAGGATTGCTTCTCGATGCGGTTACCGCGGCCCTTGGCGCGCGCGGTGAAACGCTTGAGCGATGCAGCCTTGTCGACGTAGATGCTCTTGATCTTGAGCTCGTCGATATCAGCGCCTTCGTTGTGCTCCGCATTCGCGATTGCCGACAGCACAACCTTCTTCACGATGCCAGCCGCCTTCTTCGGCGAGAACGTCAGAACGTTCAGCGCCTTGTCGACCGGCAAACCGCGGATCTGGTCAGCCACAAGGCGCGTTTTCTGCGCCGAGATGCGGGCACCGCGATGAATTGCTTTCACTTCCATCTTGATTGCCCCTTATTTCTTGGCCTTCTTGTCGGCTGCGTGACCCTTGAACGTACGGGTCAGTGCGAACTCGCCAAGCTTGTGGCCGACCATGTTTTCCGAGATGTACACCGGAACGTGTTGACGGCCGTTGTGAACAGCGATCGTCAGGCCGATGAAATCCGGCAGAATCGTCGAGCGACGCGACCAGGTCTTGATCGGCTTTTTGTCGCGCGAAGCTGCAGCCGCCTCAACTTTCTTCAGCAAATGGGCGTCGCAGAACGGACCTTTTTTAACAGAACGTGCCATTGCCTACTCCTTAACGCTTGTGACGGCGCTGGACGATCATCGTCGTCGTGCGCTTGTTGCTGCGGGTGCGGTAACCCTTAGCCGGCGTACCCCACGGGCTCACCGGGTCGCGACCTGCAGCCGTCTTGCCCTCACCACCACCGTGCGGGTGATCGACCGGGTTCATCGCAACGCCACGCACCGTCGGGCGGATACCGCGCCAGCGGTTCGCGCCAGCCTTGCCGATCTGGCGCAGGCTATGCTCTTCGTTGCCGACTTCACCGATCGTTGCACGGCACTCGATGTGCACGCGGCGGATTTCGCCCGAACGCAGACGAACCTGCGCGTAGACGCCTTCACGCGCCAACAGCATGGCCGACGTGCCAGCCGAACGCGCCATTTGCGCGCCCTTGCCCGGCAGCATCTCGATGCAGTGGATCGTCGTACCGACCGGAATGTTGCGGATCGGCAGCGTGTTACCTGCACGGATCGGCGCTTCCGAACCCGACATCAGCTGTTGGCCGACGGTCAGGCCCTTCGGGGCGATGATGTAGCGACGCTCGCCGTCTGCGTAGAGCACCAGCGCGATGTTCGCGCTGCGGTTCGGGTCGTACTCGAGACGCTCGACCTTTGCCGGGATGCCATCCTTCGTGCGACGGAAATCGACGATACGATAGTGCTGCTTGTGACCACCACCCTTGTGACGCGTGGTGATACGGCCGTTGTTGTTACGGCCGGCGGTCGAGCTCTGCGAGTCGAGCAGTGCCGCGTACGGCTTGCCCTGGTGCAGATTCTTGTTGACCACCTTGACCATCGCGCGGCGACCCGGCGAAGTCGGTTTAACTTTCACGATTGCCATGATTACTTGGCCTCCGCTTCAAAGTTGATTTCCTGGCCGGGCTTCAGGCAAACGTACGCCTTCTTCACGTCCTTGCGGCGGCCCATCGAACGGCCGAAGCGCTTTTGCTTGCCCTTCTGAACCAGCACGTTGACCGAATCAACTTCAACCTTGAACAGCAGCTCGACAGCCGCCTTCACTTCCTGCTTCGTGGCATCCGGTGCGACTTCGAACACGACTTGCTCGTTCTTGTCGGCAACCAGCGTCGCCTTTTCGGAAATCACCGGTGCGAGCAGGACCTGCATCAAACGATGATCGTTCTTGCGAATCTCGCTCATGACAGCAACTCCTCGATCTGGGCGACCGCAGCCTTCGTGACCAGCACTTTCTTGAAGTAGATCAGCGACAGCGGGTCAGCGTAGCGCGGCTCGACAATTGCCACGTGCGGCAGGTTGCGCGATGCCAGGTACAGGTTTTCGTCAACCGTGTCGGTGATGATCAGCACGGAGTCGAGACCCATGGTCTTGAATTTGTCGGCCAGCAGCTTGGTCTTCGGCGCTTCGAGGATGATGTCCTCGACGACCGACAGACGGCCTTCGCGGGCCAGCTGCGAGAAGATCGAGCAGAGGCCTGCGCGATGCATCTTCTTGTTGACCTTGTGCGAGAAGTTTTCTTCCGGCGAATTCGGGAAGATACGACCACCGCCACGCCACAACGGGCTCGACGACATACCGGCACGAGCGCGGCCCGTACCCTTCTGGCGCCACGGCTTCTTGGTCGTGTGCTTGACTTGCTCGCGGTCCTTCTGTGCGCGGTTACCCTGGCGAGCATTCGCCTGGTAAGCGACGACGACCTGGTGGATCAGCGCTTCGTTGTAGTCACGACCGAACACGACGTCCGATGCGTTGACCACTGCACCTTCCTGACCATTTTCGTTCAGGAGCTTGAGTTCCATTATTTCGCCCCCTTGGTCTTGACGGCCGGCGTCACGAAGACCTTGCCGCCCTTCGCGCCCGGAATCGCACCCTTCACGAGCAGCAGCTTGCGCTCTGCGTCGATACGGGCGATTTCGAGGTTCTGCACCGTCACCGTCACGTCACCCATGTGACCCGTCATGCGCTTACCCGGGAAAACACGACCCGGATCCTGCGCCATACCGATCGAGCCCGGCACGTTGTGCGAGCGCGAGTTACCGTGCGTGGCACGGCCGGAGGAGAAGTTGTAACGCTTGATCGTACCGGCGTAGCCCTTACCGATCGACACGCCTTGCACGTCGACCTTCTGGCCCACTTCGAAAAGATCTGCACCGACCACGGCGCCATTCGACAGCTCGGCTGCCTTGGCCGCGTCAATGCGGAATTCCTTGAGGATTTCACCGGCTTCGACACCGGCTTTGGCGAGATGACCTGCCAGCGGCTTCGTCACGCGCGATGCGCGGCGGGAGCCGAATGCAACCTGCACGGCCGTGTAGCCGTCGGTTTCAACAGTCTTGATCTGCGTCACGCGGTTGTCCGACACGTCCAGCACGGTGACGGGAATCGAATCCCCTTCAGCCGTGAAGATACGGGTCATGCCAACCTTGCGACCTACGAGTCCAAGGCTCATCATTTTCTCCATTCCCGACTGCGATTGGTCGGGGCTGATTTACAAAATGCCGGGCACGCAAGGCCCAACTTTTTTACGCGAATACGCGAAAAGCCAAGCAGTATAGCCCGACTTCTCGATTTCCGCAAGCAATACAAAGACTTAGCGCCACCCGGCTCGCCGGCCGGCGCCGGAAGCCTTACTGCAGCTTGATTTCCACGTCGACGCCAGCCGGCAGGTCGAGCTTCATCAGCGCGTCAACGGTCTTGTCCGTCGGGTCGACGATGTCCATCAGGCGCTGGTGGGTGCGGATTTCGAGCTGATCGCGCGACGTCTTGTTGACGTGCGGCGAACGCAGGATGTCAAAACGCTGAATGCGCGTCGGCAGCGGCACCGGGCCACGGACGATTGCGCCAGTCCGCTTCGCGGTATCGACGATTTCGGCAGCCGATTGATCGATCAGACGATAGTCGAAGGCCTTCAGGCGAATGCGGATTTTCTGTTGCTGCATGACGATTCCTTGAAAAGAGCGAGGCGATGTTGCATCACCGGACACTAAAAGAACGTGAAACACGACGCCAGCGGGGAGCGAAGCATCAGGTTCCGGGCGGTACTTCCACTGCTAAGCCCGCGATTCTACACGAAAATTCGCGGCGGTGGGCGTTTGTCAATCGAGCGGTTCGCACGCCACAAAGAAAAACCGGGTGCCAGATCGAACTGGACACCCGGTTTCTACGGTACGAGTTGCTTACCGTGGAATCGCGGACCCCGCAGGGATCCGCGGATCGTCGATATTACTCGATGATCTTGGCGACGACGCCGGCGCCGACCGTACGGCCGCCTTCGCGGATTGCGAAGCGCAGACCTTCTTCCATCGCGATCGGAGCGATCAGCTTCACCGTGATCGACACGTTGTCGCCCGGCATCACCATTTCCTTGTCCTTCGGCAGCTCGATCGAGCCCGTCACGTCCGTCGTACGGAAGTAGAACTGCGGACGGTAGTTGTTGAAGAACGGCGTGTGACGGCCGCCTTCGTCCTTGCTCAGCACGTACACTTCAGCCGTGAAGTGCGTGTGCGGCGTGATCGAACCCGGCTTCGCCAGAACCTGGCCACGCTCCACGTCTTCACGCTTCGTGCCGCGCAGCAGGATACCGACGTTGTCGCCTGCCTGACCCTGGTCCAGCAGCTTGCGGAACATTTCAACGCCCGTGCAGGTCGTCTTCACCGTCGGCTTGATACCGACGATTTCGATTTCTTCGCCGACCTTGATGATGCCGCGCTCGACACGACCCGTCACCACCGTACCGCGGCCCGAGATCGAGAACACGTCTTCCACCGGCATCAGGAACGCGCCGTCAACCGCACGCTCCGGCGTCGGGATGTACGTGTCCAGTGCGTCCGCCAGGTTCATGATCGCCACTTCGCCCAGCTCGCCCGTGTCGCCTTCCAGCGCCAGCTTCGCCGAACCCTTCACGATCGGCGTGTCGTCGCCCGGGAAGTCGTACTTCGACAGGAGTTCGCGAACTTCCATCTCGACCAGCTCGAGCAGTTCAGCGTCGTCCACCATGTCGCACTTGTTCAGGAACACGATGATGTACGGAACGCCAACCTGACGTGCCAGCAGGATGTGCTCGCGCGTTTGCGGCATCGGGCCGTCTGCTGCCGAGCAAACCAGGATCGCGCCGTCCATCTGCGCCGCACCCGTGATCATGTTCTTCACATAGTCAGCGTGGCCCGGGCAGTCGACGTGTGCGTAGTGGCGGTTAGCCGTTTCGTACTCGACGTGCGCCGTGTTGATCGTGATGCCGCGCGCCTTTTCTTCCGGTGCCGCGTCGATCTGGTCGTACGCCTTCGCTTCGCCGCCGAACTTCTTCGTCAGAACCGTCGTGATCGCTGCCGTCAGCGTCGTCTTGCCGTGGTCAACGTGACCAATCGTACCAACGTTCACGTGCGGCTTGGTCCGCTCAAACTTTTCTTTTGCCATGATTCTCTTCTTTCAAAAAATAATCGATTGGTAGCTAAAGATTTACTTCGACTTTGCGCTGATGATCGCTTCGGCAACGTTGCGCGGAGCTTCAGCGTAGTGCTTGAACTCCATCGTGTACGTTGCACGACCTTGCGTCAGCGAGCGCAGCGACGTCGAGTAGCCGAACATTTCCGACAGCGGCACTTCGGCGCGCACGATCTTGCCGCCGCCAACCATGTCTTCCATGCCCTGGACGATACCGCGACGGCCCGACAGGTCGCCCATCACGTTGCCCATGTAGTCTTCCGGCGTCTCGACTTCGACAGCCATCATCGGCTCGAGGACGACCGGGTTCGCCTTGCGCATCGCTTCCTTGAACGCCATCGAACCGGCCATGCGGAACGCGTTTTCGTTCGAGTCAACGTCGTGGTACGAACCGAACGTCAGGTGAACCTTCACGTCGACGACCGGGAAGCCTGCCAGCACGCCCGACTTCAGCGTGTCCTGGATACCCTTGTCGACCGCCGGGATGTATTCACGCGGAATCACACCACCCTTGATCTCGTCGAAGAACTCGTAGCCCTTGCCTTGTTCGTTCGGCTCGAGCGTGATGACCGCGTGACCGTACTGGCCGCGACCACCCGACTGCTTGACGAACTTGCCGTCGACGTCCTTCGCCGTCGAACGGATCGTTTCGCGGTATGCAACCTGCGGCTTGCCGACGGTCGCTTCCACGCCGAATTCACGCTTCATCCGGTCGACCAGAATTTCGAGGTGGAGCTCGCCCATGCCCGAAATGATGGTCTGGCCCGACTCTTCGTCGGTCTGCACGCGGAACGACGGGTCTTCCTGAGCCAGACGGTTCAGTGCGAGGCCCATCTTTTCCTGGTCGGCCTTGGTCTTCGGCTCGACCGCCTGCGAAATCACCGGCTCCGGGAACACCATGCGTTCGAGAACGATCGGGTTCGCCGGGTCGCACAGCGTGTCGCCCGTGGTGGCTTCCTTCAGGCCGACCGCTGCAGCGATGTCGCCTGCGCGGACTTCCTTGATTTCTTCACGCTGGTTCGCGTGCATCTGCAGAATACGGCCGAGGCGTTCCTTCTTGCCCTTGGTCGAGTTCAGCAGCGTGTCGCCCGAGTTGACGACGCCCGAGTACACACGGAAGAAGATCAGCTGGCCGACGAACGGGTCGGTCATGATCTTGAACGCGAGCGACGAGAACTTCTCTTCGTCCGATGCCTTGCGCTCTGCTTCTTCGCCGTTTTCGAGCTCGCCCTTGACCGGCGGAATGTCGACCGGCGACGGCAGGAAGTCGATCACGGCGTCGAGCATACGCTGCACGCCCTTGTTCTTGAACGCGGTACCGCACAGCATCGGCTGGATTTCGCACGCGATCGTACGGTCACGCAGCGCCTTGACGATGTCGGCTTCCGGCAGATCGCCTTCTTCCAGATACTTGTTCATCAGGTCTTCGCTGGCTTCGGCAGCCGCTTCGACCATCTTTTCGCGCCATTCCTTGCAGGTCTCTGCGAGTTCGGCCGGGATGTCGACGTAGTCGAACTTCGTGCCTTGCGACGCTTCGTCCCAAATGATCGCCTTCATCTTGATCAGGTCGACCACGCCCTTGAAGTTTTCTTCCGAGCCGATCGGCACCACGACCGGAACCGGGTTCGCCTTCAGGCGCAGACGGAGCTGGTCGTAGACCTTGAAGAAGTTCGCGCCGGTACGGTCCATCTTGTTGACGAACGCGAGACGCGGCACCTTGTACTTGTTCGCCTGGCGCCACACCGTTTCCGACTGCGGCTGCACGCCGCCCACTGCGCAGTACACCATGCACGCGCCGTCGAGCACGCGCATCGAACGCTCCACTTCGATCGTGAAGTCGACGTGGCCCGGGGTGTCGATGATGTTGATGCGGTGTTCCGGATAGTTGCCGCCCATGCCCTTCCAGAAGGCCGTGGTAGCAGCGGACGTGATCGTGATGCCACGTTCCTGTTCCTGCTCCATCCAGTCCATCGTGGCTGCGCCGTCGTGGACTTCACCGATCTTGTGGTTCACACCGGTGTAAAACAGAATGCGCTCGGTCGTCGTCGTCTTGCCGGCGTCGATGTGAGCGCTAATACCGATATTGCGGTAGCGCTCGATAGGAGTCTTGCGAGCCACTTTGATCCTCTACTGGGATGACGTGATGCAGCCCTGCTGCATCACGCCTCAACACAAACGGGCGAGGCGCCTGAAAAGCGCACCCGCCCGGAATTTATTTCCGCAAACAGCCCAGCCAGGCGCTTAGAAACGGAAATGCGAGAACGCGCGGTTGGCTTCTGCCATGCGGTGAACTTCATCGCGCTTCTTCATCGCGCCGCCACGGCCTTCGGCCGCTTCGGTGAGTTCGCCTGCCAGACGCAGAGCCATCGACTTCTCGCTGCGCTTCTTCGCAGCCTCACGCAGCCAGCGCATCGCCAATGCCATACGACGCGACGGGCGCACTTCGACCGGAACTTGATAGTTGGCACCACCAACGCGGCGGCTCTTCACTTCGACCACCGGCTTCACGTTGTTGAGCGCAACCGTGAACACTTCCAGCGGGTCCTTGCCACCCTTGGTCTGGATTTGTTCGAATGCGCCATAAACGATGCGCTCTGCGACCGACTTCTTGCCGGACAGCATCAGCATGTTCATGAACTTGGCAACATCAACGTTACCGAACTTCGGATCCGGCAACACTTCCCGCTTGGGGACTTCGCGACGACGCGGCATGATTCTTCCTTTACTTGTTCAGTTGGAGCTGCAACCAGCTCCGCGGCCACCAACAAACCCGATCACATCTTCACGACTAACCAGCTTGGCCGGGTGACCACTTACTCGACAGCACCGGCAATCCGGCACTCCCGCCTTGACCGCCCTGCGGCGATCCCTGATCAAAAACTGCTTACTTGGCAGCCTTTGCACGCTTCGCGCCGTACTTCGAGCGCGCTTGCTTACGGTCCTTGACGCCCTGGGTATCCAGCGAGCCGCGAACCATGTGGTAACGCACACCCGGCAAGTCCTTCACACGGCCGCCGCGGATCAGCACAACCGAGTGCTCCTGCAGGTTGTGGCCTTCACCGCCGATGTACGAAATCACTTCGAAGCCGTTCGTCAGACGAACCTTGGCGACCTTACGGAGTGCCGAGTTCGGCTTCTTCGGCGTTGTCGTGTACACACGGGTGCACACGCCGCGACGCTGGGGGCAGTCCTGCAGGGCCGGGCTCTTGCTCTTCGTCGTTTCCGACTGACGGCCTTTGCGAACCAGTTGGTTGATGGTTGGCATTGTTTATTCCTGAAATTGAACAAAATCTGCACATCGATTTCGGGCAAAGCGAAAATCGACGCACAGTTGACTTCCGAACCGGCGAGACGGACACGAACCTTCGAACGCGACTCGGCCCACCGAATACCGGAACCCAACATGATATTCCGGAAATACCAACTAAGTCAACGGCTTGCGTGATGTGCCGACCGACCGCGCGGTTTACAGAAGGGGGCGGAACACCTGTGTCAGGCCGATTCGACGACGTCGATGATCTCGTCGCCGAAGCGTTCGAGCTTGCGCACGCCCATGCCGGGGATGTGACGCAGGTCGTCGATCGTCTCCGGCGCGTTGCGCGCGATTTCGGCGAGCGTCGCGTCGTGGAAAATCACATAGGCCGGCACGCCGTCGGTCTTCGCGGTTTCCGCCCGCCATGCGCGCAGCGCATCCCACCGTGCGCGCTCGCGGGCGCCCATGCCAGCCGTCGGATCGACGCGCGTGGCGCTGCGGCTCGACGACTGGCGGGTGCGCTGCGGCTTCACATAGCGGCGCAGCGTGACCTTTTCCTCGTTCTTCAGCACGGGCTTCGCGGCCTCGGTCAACATCAGCGCGCCGAAGCCGCCATGGTCGACGGCCAGGTAGCCGTACGCGACCAGCTGCCGGAAAATCGCGCGCCACTCGGGCTCGGACAGCGCTGCGCCGATTCCGAACGTGCTGAGCTGATCGTGGCCGCGCTGCAACACCTTCTCGGTGCGCCCGCCACGCAGGATCTCGATCAGGTGACTGGAACCGAAATTGAAGCCGCTCGCGCGCTGCGCGCGGAACACGCACGACAGCGCCATCTGCGCCTCGCGCGTCGCGTCCCACGACGCGGGCGGCTCGAGGCACGTGTCGCAGTTGCCGCACGGCTGGCTCGCCTCGCCGAAGTAGTTCAGCAGCCGCACGCGGCGACACGAGATCGTCTCGCACAAGCCGAGCAGCGCATCGAGCTTCGACGTCTGCACACGCTTGTGCGCGTCGTCCGCATCGGACTCGTCGATCATCTTGCGCTGCTGGACGACATCGCCGAGGCCATACGCCATCCACGCGTTCGCGGGTAGCCCGTCGCGGCCCGCGCGGCCGGTTTCCTGGTAGTAGCCTTCGACGCTCTTCGGCAAGTCGAGATGCGCGACGAAACGCACGTCGGGCTTGTCGATGCCCATGCCGAACGCGATCGTCGCGCACATCACGATGCCTTCCTCGCGCTGGAACATTTCCTGGTGCTTCTGCCGCATCTCGAACTCCATTCCCGCGTGGTACGGCAGCGCGCGCACGCCCTGCGCCTTCAGCCATTCGGCCGTTTCCTCGACCTTGCGGCGCGACAGGCAATAGACGACACCCGCGTCCGTCGTGCCGTCGGCATTCGTGTGCTCGGCGCGAATGAAATCGAGCAGCTGCGCGCGTGCGTTGTCCTTTTCGACGATCCGGTAGCGGATGTTCGGCCGGTCGAAGCTCGACACGAACACGCGTGCATCGTCGAGCGCGAGACGATGGATGATCTCGTCGCGCGTGATCGCATCGGCCGTGGCGGTGAGCGCGATGCGCGGCACCGACGGGAAGCGCTCGTGCAGCACCGACAGCTGGATGTATTCCGGGCGGAAATCGTGCCCCCATTGCGACACGCAGTGCGCTTCGTCGATCGCGAACAGGCCGATCTTCGCGCGCTCGAGCAGCTCGAGGAAGCGCCCCGTCATCAACCGCTCCGGCGCGACGTACAGCAGGTCGATTTCGCCCTCGCGCAGCGCGCGCTCGGTGGCCGCTGCCTCGGCGCCCGACAACGTCGAATTCAGATAGGCCGCGCGCACGCCAACTTCGCTCAACGCGGCGACCTGGTCCTGCATCAGCGCGATCAGCGGCGACACGACGATGCCGGCGCCCTGCCCGGCCTCGCGGCGCAGCAGCGCGGGAATCTGGTAGCACAGCGACTTGCCGCCGCCGGTCGGCATCAGCACGAGACAATCGCCGCCGCCGGCGACGTGCTCGACGATCTCGCCCTGCTGGCCGCGAAAGGCGGAATAACCAAAGACTTCGTCGAGTATTTCGAGGGCGCGGGACATGAATGAGAGCAGGGACGGCTAAGCGATGACCGCAATTTTAACAACCCGCTCGCGCGACGCGGGGCGAATCGCGCGATATTGGCCGTTCGGTCAGGGTTCGTTCGCGTGCATCACGGGCCTGCCGCGCCCGTACCGGACGCGATCGCGACGCATGCGCCGGCGCTGTGCCGGCCCGTGATGCACGTGAACGAAGGATGAAAAAAAACCGCCCGGCAGAACCGGGCGGTTTCGGTGACAGCGATGATAGCAAGGCAAGGCGGCTTGCGCCGCCCCGCGCTTACTCGGCTGCCGGGTGTTGCGGCTCTTCCGCCGGCGCGCTCGGCGTGCCGAAGTCGAATGCCTCTTCCGCTGCGATCTGGTCGAAACGCTCGCGATCCGACGATTCCTTCGCCTTGCGTGCCTTGTGGAACGCGAGACCCGTACCGGCCGGAATCAGACGGCCGACGATCACGTTTTCCTTCAGGCCGCGCAGATCGTCGCGCTTGCCCATGATCGCCGCTTCGGTCAGCACGCGGGTCGTTTCCTGGAACGATGCCGCGGAGATGAACGAGTCGGTCGACAGCGACGCCTTCGTGATACCGAGCAGCACGTTGTCGTACGAAGCCGGACGCTTGCCCTCGGCGATCATGCGATCGTTCTCGTCCAGCATGTCGGAACGCTCGACCTGTTCGCCCGGGATGAAGCGCGTATCGCCGTTGTCGGTGATCTGCACACGACGCAGCATCTGGCGAACGATCACCTCGATGTGCTTGTCGTTGATCTTCACGCCCTGCAGACGGTACACGTCCTGCACTTCGTCGACGATGTAGCGCGACAGCGCCTCGATACCCTGCAGACGCAGGATGTCGTGCGGATCGGCCGGACCGTCCACGATCATTTCGCCCTTGTTGACGACCTGGGCATCGTGAACCAGAACCTGCTTTTCCTTCGCGATCAGGAACTCGTGCTGGTTGCCCTCGAGATCCGTGATGACGAGACGCTGCTTGCCCTTCGTGTCCTTACCGAACGACGTCGTACCGGTGACCTCCGCGAGAATGCCGGCATCCTTCGGCGAACGCGCTTCGAACAGTTCCGCCACCCGCGGCAGACCGCCGGTAATGTCACGCGTCTTCTGCGCTTCGGTCGGGATACGTGCGAGCACTTCACCGACCTGCACCTGCTGGCCATCCTTCACGGTGATCAGTGCGCCGACCTGGAAGCCGATCTGCACCGCGTGCTCCGTGCCCGGAATCTTCACTTCTTCGCCGTTCGCGTCGAGCAGCTTCACCTGCGGACGCACGCTCTTCGAAGCCTGCGAACCGCGGCGCTTCACGTCGATCACGACCAGCGTCGACAGGCCGGTCACGTCGTCGATCTGCTTCGCGACGGTCACGCCTTCCTCGACGTTCTCGAACTTCACCGTACCACCGTACTCGGTGATGATCGGACGCGTCAGCGGATCCCACGTGGCGAGCTGCGTGCCGGCCTTGATGGTCGCGCCGTCGAGCTGCAGCAGCGTCGCGCCGTACGGCACTTTGTGACGCTCGCGCTCGCGACCGAAGTCGTCGGTGATCATCGCTTCGCCCGAACGGGAAATGACGATCTGCTCGCCCTTCGCGTTCGTGACGTAGCGCATCGTCGCCGTGAAGCGGACGATACCGTTGCTCTTCGCTTCGACCGACGAAGCCACGGCCGCACGCGATGCCGCACCACCGATGTGGAACGTACGCATCGTCAGCTGCGTGCCCGGTTCGCCGATCGACTGCGCCGCGATCACGCCGACTGCTTCGCCGACGTTCACCAGCGAGCCGCGGCCGAGGTCGCGGCCGTAGCAGGATGCGCACAGGCCGTAACGCGTTTCGCAGGTCAGCGGCGTGCGCACGCGCACTTCGTCGATGCCGAGGCGTTCGATTTCCTCGACCGCCGTTTCGTCGAGCAGCGTGCCCGATTCGTACAGCGTTTCCTGCGTTTCCGGATTCACGACGTCCGCAACCGCGACGCGGCCGAGGATACGGTCGCGCAGCGCTTCGACGACTTCACCGCCTTCGACGAGCGCCTTCATCGCCACGCCGTTCGACGTGCCGCAATCGTCCTCGACCACCACCAGGTCCTGCGTGACGTCGACGAGACGACGCGTCAGGTAACCCGAGTTCGCGGTCTTCAGTGCCGTATCAGCCAGACCCTTACGTGCACCGTGGGTCGAGATGAAGTACTGCAACACGTTCAGACCTTCGCGGAAGTTCGCGGTAATCGGCGTCTCGATAATCGAGCCGTCCGGCTTCGCCATCAGGCCACGCATACCGGCCAGCTGACGAATCTGAACCGCCGAACCCCGGGCGCCCGAGTCGGCCATCATGTAGATCGAGTTGAACGACTCCTGGCGCGTCTCGTTGCCGTCGCGATCGATCACCGGCTCCGTCGACAGCTGCTCCATCATCGCCTTGCCGACCGCTTCCGACGTTGCCGACCAGATGTCGACCACGTTGTTGTAGCGTTCCTGCGCGGTGACGAGACCCGACATGTACTGGCGGTCGTATTCCTTCACCTTCTTCGCGGCGTCGCCGACGATCGTTTCCTTCTGCGGCGGCACGAGCATGTCGTCCACGCAGATCGAGATGCCGGCGCGCGTCGCGAGACGGAAACCCGACTGCATCAGCTGGTCGGCGAACACCACCGTCGCACGCAGACCGCACTTGCGGAACGCCGTGTTGATCAGGCGCGAGATTTCCTTCTTCTTCAGCGGCTTGTTCAGCACCGAGAACGGCAGGCCATGCGGCAGGATCTCCGACAGGATCGCGCGACCGACGGTCGTCGCGTACAGCGTGATCTTCGGCACGAACTCCGGCGCGCCTTCCGACGTGTCCTCGTTGCGGACCATTTCGGTGATCCGGACGTTGACGCGCGAGGCCAGCTCGACTTCCTTGTTCTCGTACGCGCGGATGACTTCCGACACGCCCGTGAACGACAGGCCTTCGCCCTTGCCGTTGATCGCTTCGCGGGTCGCGTAGTACAGACCCAGCACGATATCCTGCGACGGCACGATCGACGGATCGCCGTTGGCCGGGAACAGCACGTTGTTCGACGCGAGCATCAGCGTGCGCGCTTCCATCTGCGCTTCGAGCGACAGCGGCACGTGAACGGCCATCTGGTCACCGTCGAAGTCGGCGTTGAACGCCGCGCAGACGAGCGGATGCAGCTGGATTGCCTTGCCTTCGATCAGCACCGGCTCGAACGCCTGGATACCGAGACGGTGCAGCGTCGGCGCACGGTTCAGCATCACCGGATGCTCGCGGATCACCTCTTCGAGGATGTCCCACACCACCGGCGTCTGGTTCTCGACTTCCTTCTTCGCAGCCTTGATGGTCGTCGCGACGCCCATCACTTCCAGCTTGTTGAAGATGAACGGCTTGAACAGTTCGAGCGCCATCAGCTTCGGCAGACCGCACTGGTGCAGCTTCAGCGTCGGGCCGACCACGATGACCGAACGGCCCGAGTAGTCGACGCGCTTGCCCAGCAGGTTCTGACGGAAACGGCCGCCCTTGCCCTTGATCATGTCGGCGAGCGACTTCAGCGGACGCTTGTTCGCGCCCGTCATCGCCTTGCCGCGACGACCGTTGTCGAGCAGCGAGTCGACGGCTTCCTGCAGCATCCGCTTTTCGTTGCGGACGATGATTTCAGGGGCCTTCAGCTCGAGCAGGCGCTTCAACCGGTTGTTACGGTTGATCACGCGGCGATACAGGTCGTTCAGGTCCGACGTCGCGAAACGGCCGCCGTCCAGCGGCACGAGCGGACGCAGTTCCGGCGGCAGCACCGGCAGCACTTCGAGGATCATCCACTCGGGCTTGATGCCCGAGCGCTGGAATGCCTCGAGGACCTTCAGGCGCTTCGCGTACTTCTTGATCTTCGCTTCCGAGCCGGTGTTCTTCAGCTCGGTGCGCAGCGTCTCGACCTGCTCGTCGATGTTGATCGCGCGCAGCAGTTCACGCACGCCTTCCGCGCCCATCTCGGCACGGAATTCGTCGCCGTATTCCTCGACCTTGTTGTAATAATCCTCTTCGGTCATGATCTGCCGCGCCTTCAGCGGCGTCATGCCCGGTTCGATCACCACGTACGCTTCGAAGTACAGCACGCGTTCGATGTCGCGCAGCGTCATGTCGAGCACCATGCCCAGACGCGACGGCAGCGACTTCAGGAACCAGATGTGCGCGACCGGCGAGGCCAGCTCGATGTGGCCCATCCGTTCGCGACGCACCTTCGCCAGCGTCACTTCGACGCCGCACTTCTCGCAGATCACGCCGCGGTGCTTCAGGCGCTTGTACTTGCCGCACAGGCACTCGTAGTCCTTGATCGGCCCGAAGATCTTCGCGCAGAACAGACCATCGCGTTCCGGCTTGAACGTACGGTAGTTGATGGTCTCCGGCTTCTTCACTTCGCCGAACGACCACGAACGGATCTTGTCGGGCGAGGCCAGACCGATCTTGATCGCGTCGAAAACTTCTTCCTGTTGGACTTGCTTGAATAGATCGAGCAGAGCTTTCATTGCTTTCTCTCCGTAGTCCGATTAATTGCGGTCGAGATCGATATCGATACCGAGCGAGCGGATTTCCTTCACGAGCACGTTGAAGGATTCCGGCATGCCTGCATCGATCACGTGATCGCCCTTGACGAGGTTTTCGTACACCTTCGTCCGGCCGGTCACGTCGTCCGACTTCACCGTCAGCATTTCCTGCAGCACGTAGGACGCGCCGTACGCTTCGAGTGCCCACACTTCCATTTCACCGAAACGCTGGCCACCGAACTGCGCCTTACCGCCCAGCGGCTGCTGCGTGACGAGCGAGTACGGGCCCGTCGAACGCGCGTGCATCTTGTCGTCGACCAGGTGGTGCAGCTTCAGGTAGTGCATGTAGCCGAGCGTCACGCGACGTTCGAACATTTCACCCGTGCGGCCGTCGTACAGGCGGACCTGGTTCTTCGACGGATTCATGCCGAGCTGTTCGGCGATGTCGTCCGGGAACGCGAGGTCGAGCATCTTGCCCATTTCTTCCTCGGTCGCACCGTCGAACACCGGCGTTGCGAACGGCACGCCTTCGCGCAGGTTCTTCGCGAGTTCGAGGATCTCGTCGTCGGTGAAGCTTTCCAGATCTTCCTGGCGGCCCGACTCGTTGTAGATCTTCGTCAGGAACGCGCGCAGTTCCTCGATCTTCGCCTGACGCTGCAGCATTTCGCCGATACGCCAGCCGAGGCCCTTCGCGGCCCAGCCGAGGTGCACTTCCAGAACCTGACCCACGTTCATCCGCGACGGCACGCCGAGCGGGTTCAGCACGACGTCTGCCGGACGGCCATCGGCCATGTACGGCATGTCTTCGATCGGGACGATCTTCGACACGACACCCTTGTTACCGTGACGGCCCGCCATCTTGTCGCCAGGCTGCAGGCGGCGCTTCACCGCCAGGTACACCTTGACCATCTTCAGCACGCCCGGCGGCAGTTCGTCGCCTTGCGTGAGCTTCTTGCGCTTCTCTTCGAACGCGAGGTCGAACTGGTGACGCTTTTCCTCGATCGAGTTCTTGATCGCTTCGAGCTGCGCCGCTGCTTCGTCGTCCGCGAGACGGATGTCGAACCAGTGGTAGTGGTCGAGGTCTTCCAGGTAAGCCTGGTCGATCTTCGTGCCCTTCGCGAGCTTCTTCGGACCGCCGTTCGCGACCTTGCCCACGAGCATGCGCGCGAGACGCTGGAACGCGTCGCCTTCCACGATGCGCAGCTGGTCGTTCAGGTCGAGGCGGTAACGCTTCAGTTCGTCGTCGATGATCTGTTGCGCACGCTTGTCGCGCTGAATGCCTTCGCGCGTGAACACCTGGACGTCGATCACGGTGCCGCTCATGCCCGACGGCACGCGCAGCGACGTGTCCTTCACGTCCGAAGCCTTCTCGCCGAAGATCGCGCGCAGCAGCTTCTCTTCCGGCGTCAGCTGGGTCTCGCCCTTCGGCGTGACCTTGCCGACCAGCACGTCGCCCGCTTCGACTTCGGCACCGATGTACACGATGCCCGATTCGTCGAGACGGCCGAGCTGGACTTCCGCCAAGTTCGAGATGTCGCGCGTGATTTCTTCCGGCCCGAGCTTCGTGTCGCGTGCAACGACGTTCAGCTCTTCGATGTGGATCGACGTGTAGCGATCGTCCGCGACCACCTTCTCCGAGATCAGGATCGAATCCTCGAAGTTGTAGCCGTTCCACGGCATGAACGCGATCAGCATGTTCTGGCCGAGCGCGAGCTCGCCCAGGTCCGTCGAGGCGCCGTCGGCCAGCACGTCGCCGCGCGAGACCTTGTCGCCCATCTTCACGATCGGACGCTGGTTGATGTTCGTGTTCTGGTTCGAACGCGTGTACTTGATCAGGTTGTAGATGTCGACACCGACTTCACCCGCGACCGCTTCGTCGTCGTTCACGCGAATCACGATACGGCCTGCATCGACGTAGTCGACGACGCCGCCGCGGAACGCCTGGACCGTCGTACCCGAGTCGACCGCGCAGGTGCGCTCGATGCCCGTCCCGACGACCGGCTTTTCCGGACGCAGACACGGCACGGCCTGACGCTGCATGTTCGAACCCATCAGTGCACGGTTCGCGTCGTCGTGTTCGAGGAACGGAATCAGCGACGCTGCGACCGACACGATCTGCGACGGCGCGACGTCCATGTACTGGATGCGGTCCGGCGTGACCATCATCGTTTCGCCGGCTTCACGCGACGACACGAGTTCGTCGATCAGTCGGCCGTCCTCGTCGATCGCGGCGTTCGCCTGAGCGATCATGTAGCGGCCTTCCTCGATCGCCGACAGGTAGTCGATCTGGTCGGTCACCTTGCCGTCCACGACCTTGCGGTACGGCGTCTCGAGGAAGCCGTACTCGTTCAGGTGCGCGTACAGCGCGAGCGAGTTGATCAGGCCGATGTTCGGACCTTCCGGCGTTTCGATCGGGCACACGCGGCCGTAGTGGGTCGGGTGCACGTCGCGGACTTCGAAGCCTGCGCGCTCGCGCGTCAGACCGCCCGGGCCCAGTGCGGAAACACGGCGCTTGTGCGTGATTTCCGACAGCGGGTTGGTCTGGTCCATGAACTGCGACAGCTGCGACGAACCGAAGAACTCGCGGATCGCCGACGAAATCGGCTTCGAGTTGATCAGGTCGTGCGGCATCAGGTTTTCGCTTTCGGCCTGGCCGAGGCGTTCCTTGACCGCGCGCTCGACACGCACGAGGCCCGCGCGGAACTGGTTTTCCGCCAGTTCGCCGACGCAACGCACGCGACGGTTGCCGAGGTGGTCGATGTCGTCCACTTCGCCCTTGCCGTTACGCAGCTCGACGAGAATCTTGATCGTCGCGAGAATGTCGTCGTCCTGCAGCGTCATCGGACCGACGATCTCGTCACGGCCGACGCGGCGGTTGAACTTCATGCGGCCGACCTTCGACAGGTCGTACGCTTCTTCGCTGTAGAACAGGCGGTTGAACAGCGCCTCGACCGCTTCTTCGGTCGGCGGCTCGCCCGGACGCATCATGCGGTAGATCGCGATGCGCGCGGCCGTCTTGTCGGTCGTTTCGTCGACACGCAGCGTCGACGAGATGTACGGACCCTGATCCAGATCGTTCGTGTAGAGCGTCTGGATGTCCTTGATACCCGCTTCGCGCAGCTTCTCGAGCACGCTTTCCGTGACTTCGTCGTTCGCGCTCGCGATCACTTCGCCGGTGTCGCCGTCGACGACGTTCTTCGCCAGCACGCGGCCGAGCAGATAGTCTTCCGGCACCGAGATGAACTTGGTCTTCGCGGCTTCGAGGTCGCGAATGTGCTTCGCGTTGATCCGCTTGTCCTTCTGGACGATGACCTTGCCGTCGCGATCCGTGATGTCGAAACGCGCGACTTCACCACGCAGGCGCTCGGGCACGAACTCGAGTTGCGCGCCTTCGTCCATCAGCGTGAAGTTGTCGAACACGAAGAAGTTCGCGAGGATCTGTTCCGGCGTCAGGCCGATGGCCTTCAGCAGGATCGTCACCGGCATCTTGCGGCGACGGTCGACGCGGAAGTACAGGATGTCCTTCGGATCGAATTCGAAGTCGAGCCACGAGCCGCGGTACGGAATGATCCGTGCCGAGAACAGCAGCTTGCCCGAGCTGTGCGTCTTGCCCTTGTCGTGTTCGAAGAATACGCCCGGCGAACGGTGCAGCTGCGAGACGATGACACGCTCGGTGCCGTTGATGACGAACGAGCCCGTCGGCGTCATGAGCGGAATTTCGCCCATGTACACTTCCTGCTCCTTCACTTCCTTGACGACCGGCTTGTTCGGCGATTCCTTGTCGAGGATGACGAGGCGGACCTTCGCGCGCAGCGCGGAGCAGTACGTCAGGCCACGCTGCTGGCATTCCTTGATGTTGAATGCCGGCGAGGACAGCGCATAGCTCACGAACTCGAGGCGCGCGAAACCGTTGTGCGAAACAATGGGAAATACCGATGTGAACGCGGCCTGCAAACCTTCAGGCTTGCGTTGCGTCGCCGGCACATCGGCTTGCAGAAACGTGCTGAATGATTCAAGCTGAGTAGCCAGCAAGAACGGAACTTGGTGAACGATGGGGCGCTTCGCGAAACTCTTGCGAATGCGCTTCTTCTCGGTGAAGGAATATTGCATACGATCTCCGAATCACGGCGGGTGCTATCGAGGCGGAATACCTGGACGTTTCAAACCCGAGTGTTCACCGACTGAGACCCGATGGCCGTTCGACGGCTTGAACGAGCCGAGAAGCTTGGTGGTTGGCCGCTACCAACCGCTGGCTGACGGCAGCGGATGCCTGTGTTGCCCGCTACCCGACCAAACTTGCCTTCTGCAGTCGCTTCAGAAGACAAAGAGAACCGCCAATCGCGTGTGATGCGTCACAACGATCACAACGATCAGGCGGTTTTCTTTGGCTTCTGGGGTCGATTATTCGGGCTCCCGAATGAGTGCCAGAATAACGTCCCCACAAAGCACAAAAAGGCCGGCGGTGAAAATACCGCCAGCCTTCGCACAGCGCGCCGAAACTTACTTGACTTCGACCTTCGCGCCAGCTTCTTCCAGCTTCTTCTTGGCTTCTTCAGCAGCAGCCTTGTCGACGCCTTCCTTGATGGGCTTCGGTGCACCGTCAACCAGGTCCTTCGCTTCCTTCAGGCCCAGGCCCGTCAGTTCGCGAACGGCCTTGATGACCGAAACCTTGTTGGCGCCGGCTTCAGCCAGGACGACCGTGAATTCGGTCTTCTCTTCTGCTGCAGCAGCTGCGCCGCCGCCTGCCGGGCCAGCGACTGCCACTGCAGCTGCCGACACGCCAAACTTCTCTTCGAACGCCTTGACCAGTTCGTTCAGTTCCAGAACGGTCATCCCTTCGACTGCTGCCAGGATGTCTTCTTTTGCGATTGCCATTTGAAATACTCCTAAATTGAATTCGGATACAGCCAGCGATCAGTAACGCTGATGCACGTTCGCTTACGCAGCTTCTGCTTGCTTCTTCTCGGCCAGCGCGGCCAGAGCACGCGCGAAGCCCGAAACAGGCGATTGCATAACGAACAGCAGCTTCGAGAGCAGTTCTTCGCGGCTCGGGATGCTTGCCAGCGCTTGCACGCCAGCCTTGTCCATCACCTTGCCATCGAACGAACCAGCCTTGATGACCAACTTGTCATTGCTCTTGCTGAAGTCGTTGACGACCTTAGCAGCGGCAATTGCATCTTCCGAGATGCCGTAGATCAGCGGACCAGTCATCTGCTCTGCCAGCGGAGCAAACGGCGTACCTTCGACAGCGCGACGCGCCAGCGTGTTCTTCAACACGCGCAGGTACACCTGCTTCTCACGCGCTTGCGCGCGCAGCTTGGTCAGATCGCCAACCGCAATTCCACGATACTCAGCCAGCACAACGGTCTGGGCCTTCGCGACTTGCGCGGAAACCTCAGCGACGACGGCTTGCTTGTCTTCTCTATTAAGCGGCACGGTTAGCCTCCAGAAACGATACGTTGGGCGCGACCGGCATGGTCGAAACCTCACGTACCTCGTTCAACAACGGCGTCCGACCTCGTTAGGAGTATTTCCACCTCACGCCGCGAATCGCTTCGCGGCCTGCGGCTTCACCACTGCAAAACTTTTTCGGGTTCGCCATCTGCGTTGGCTTGAATTAAGGGATCACCTGACTGCTGCGCCCCACCAACGGTCTTTGATAACCGGTTGTCCGCCCTGCTGCACGAACAACCGCCCAAAGCCCATGTAGGCCGCTTCGCGAACGAAGCGGCCCGAATACTTGCTTACTGTGCTGCCAGCGTAGCCTGGTCGACACGCACGCCGACGCCCATCGTGCTCGACAGTGCGATCTTGCGCAGGTACACGCCCTTGCTCGTTGCCGGCTTTGCCTTCTGCAGCGCGTCGATCAGCGCCGACAGGTTCGAACGCAGCGCGGTCGGCTCGAACGATGCACGGCCGATGGTCGCGTGGATGATACCGGCCTTGTCGACACGGAATTGCACCTGACCAGCCTTCGCGTTCTTGACGGCGGTTGCGACGTCCGGCGTGACCGTACCGACCTTCGGGTTCGGCATCAGGCCGCGCGGGCCGAGGATCTGGCCGAGCGTACCGACGATACGCATCGTGTCCGGCGAAGCGATCACGATGTCGAAGTCCATCTGGCCAGCCTTGATCTGCTCTGCCAGGTCTTCCATACCGACGATTTCCGCGCCTGCTGCACGAGCCTGCTCGGCCTTTTCGCCTTGCGCGAACACGGCAACGCGAACCGACTTGCCCGTACCTGCCGGCAGAACGACCGAACCACGCACGACTTGGTCCGACTTCTTCGCATCGATGCCGAGCTGGACTGCGACGTCGATCGACTCGTCGAACTTCGCGCTCGCGCATTCCTTCACGAGGCTCAGTGCGTCTTCGATCGCATACAGCTTCTGACGGTCGACCTTGGCGGCAAATGCCTGACGGCGCTTGGAGATCTTAGCCATTTACACGCCCTCCACAGTGATACCCATCGAGCGTGCGCTACCAGCGATGGTGCGAACGGCTGCGTCCAGATCAGCTGCCGTAAGGTCCGGCATCTTGGTCTTCGCGATTTCTTCGGCTTGAGCGCGCGTGATCGAACCGACCTTGTCGGTGTGCGGCTTGCTCGAACCCTTGTCCACCTTCGCCGCCTTCTTGATCAGGACGGTCGCCGGCGGCGTCTTCATCACGAACGTGAAGCTCTTGTCAGCGAATGCCGTGATGACCACCGGCACCGGCAGACCCGGCTCCATGCCTTGAGTCTGCGCGTTGAACGCCTTGCAGAACTCCATGATGTTCAGGCCGCGCTGGCCCAGTGCCGGACCGACCGGCGGCGACGGGTTGGCTTTACCTGCAGGGATCTGCAGCTTGATAAAGCCGATAATCTTCTTTGCCATTTGAAACCTCATTGGAACGCCGGGGAAGGCGTTCGGTGAGTGATAACGCGCTTTCGCCGCTGGCTACTGACGCTCCTCAACGGCCATGACGCGGGCCGTAAGCGCGAAGGTGGGCAGCCGAGGCTGCCCACCGAATCGGGATCAAACTTTTTCGACCTGACCGAACTCGAGTTCGACGGGGGTGGAGCGGCCAAAAATGGTGACCGACACACGCACGCGCGATTTCTCGTAGTTGACTTCTTCGACGGTGCCGTTGAAGTCCGTGAACGGACCTTCCTTGACACGCACCATCTCGCCGACTTCGAACAGGGTCTTCGGGCGCGGTTTTTCGACGCCTTCCTGCATCTGCGACATGATCTTCTCGACTTCCTTCGGGGAAATCGGGGTCGGGCGGTTACGCGCACCGCCGACGAAACCGGTGACCTTCGCGGTGTTCTTCACGAGATGCCACGTTTCGTCCGTCATTTCCATTTCCACCAACACATAGCCGGGGAAGAAACGACGCTCGGTCACTGCCTTGTGACCGCCTTTGACTTCGACCACTTCTTCGGTCGGGACCAGGATCTGACCGAATTTGTCCTGCATGCCAGCACGTTCGATGCGCTCCTGAAGCGCACGTTGCACGCTCTTCTCCATACCGGAGTAGGCGTGCACGACGTACCAACGTTTTCCGCTCGGGGATGCCGGAGTATCGCTCATATCATTTCCAACCCAGAATCACCGAGAAAATCACCCATTCGATCGATTTGTCGCTCAACCAGAGGAAAATCGCCATCACGAGCACGAAACCGAACACGACGAGTGTGGTTTGCGTTGCTTCCTTGCGGGTGGGCCATACGACCTTCCGGACTTCCTTGTACGAATCCTTGGCAAATGCGATGAGACCCTTGCCAGGGGCGGACATGAGCCCGACGGCCACGCCGGCGATGATACCTACCGCCAATGCGGCACCGCGGACATACCACTGCTGATTGGCCAGCCAGAAGAAGCCCACGAATCCGGCCAAGACCAGCAATACGCCCAGGGCCAGCATCAGCTTATCGCCGGAGGTATTTACAGTTTCGACGGATGGATTCGCCATAACACCTTAAAACAAATGCCACGTAGGACACGTGGCGATTTTTGGCAGGGGCAGAGGGAATCGAACCCCCAACCTTCGGTTTTGGAGACCGACGCTCTGCCAGTTGAGCTATACCCCTAAACCATGTTGGGGCCGGCTGCCGCCAGCCCCAAAACTGTCGATCAACGAATAACTGGCTTACTCGATGATCTTGGCGACGACGCCGGCGCCGACCGTACGGCCGCCTTCGCGGATTGCGAAGCGCAGACCTTCTTCCATCGCGATCGGAGCGATCAGCTTCACCGTGATCGACACGTTGTCGCCCGGCATCACCATTTCCTTGTCCTTCGGCAGCTCGATCGAGCCCGTCACGTCCGTCGTACGGAAGTAGAACTGCGGACGGTAGTTGTTGAAGAACGGCGTGTGACGGCCGCCTTCGTCCTTGCTCAGCACGTACACTTCAGCCGTGAAGTGCGTGTGCGGCGTGATCGAACCCGGCTTCGCCAGAACCTGGCCACGCTCCACGTCTTCACGCTTCGTGCCGCGCAGCAGGATACCGACGTTGTCGCCTGCCTGACCCTGGTCCAGCAGCTTGCGGAACATTTCAACGCCCGTGCAGGTCGTCTTCACCGTCGGCTTGATACCGACGATTTCGATTTCTTCGCCGACCTTGATGATGCCGCGCTCGACACGACCCGTCACCACCGTACCGCGGCCCGAGATCGAGAACACGTCTTCCACCGGCATCAGGAACGCGCCGTCAACCGCACGCTCCGGCGTCGGGATGTACGTGTCCAGTGCGTCCGCCAGGTTCATGATCGCCACTTCGCCCAGCTCGCCCGTGTCGCCTTCCAGCGCCAGCTTCGCCGAACCCTTCACGATCGGCGTGTCGTCGCCCGGGAAGTCGTACTTCGACAGGAGTTCGCGAACTTCCATCTCGACCAGCTCGAGCAGTTCAGCGTCGTCCACCATGTCGCACTTGTTCAGGAACACGATGATGTACGGAACGCCAACCTGACGTGCCAGCAGGATGTGCTCGCGCGTTTGCGGCATCGGGCCGTCTGCTGCCGAGCAAACCAGGATCGCGCCGTCCATCTGCGCCGCACCCGTGATCATGTTCTTCACATAGTCAGCGTGGCCCGGGCAGTCGACGTGTGCGTAGTGGCGGTTAGCCGTTTCGTACTCGACGTGCGCCGTGTTGATCGTGATGCCGCGCGCCTTTTCTTCCGGTGCCGCGTCGATCTGGTCGTACGCCTTCGCTTCGCCGCCGAACTTCTTCGTCAGAACCGTCGTGATCGCTGCCGTCAGCGTCGTCTTGCCGTGGTCAACGTGACCAATCGTACCAACGTTCACGTGCGGCTTGGTCCGCTCAAACTTTTCCTTGGCCATTTTCAACTCCCAAAAGGAATTTCACAGGTTGCGCCGCGCGCAAACAAGACACTGACTTTTTACTGCTGGTGCCCATGGGCAGGATCGAACTGCCGACCTCTCCCTTACCAAGGGAGTGCTCTACCACTGAGCCACATGGGCGCTACGCTTCAACTTAGCGGTCTGGAGCGGGTGAAGGGAATCGAACCCTCGTCGTAAGCTTGGAAGGCTTCTGCTCTACCATTGAGCTACACCCGCACGGGCCACTAACGATTCCTTGCCGCTCACTGCGCTGATATCTTGGTGGAGGAGGTTGGATTCGAACCAACGTAGGCGTAAGCCAACAGATTTACAGTCTGCCCCCTTTAGCCACTCGGGCACCCCTCCGTAGAGAACTGACGATTATGGGGGTGCATCGCACTCCTGTCAAGCACATCCGGAAGATTATTTTCATTCTCTTCCCGACTTCCGCTTCCCTCCGATCCTCGCCCTCGCCCGGCTAAGGCAAGCGCGAGATGTTGCCGATCGGCACCACATCTTCGTCAGACTCCGTCTTCAACGCCGATCTACATCTGCGCTAAAAACGAAAGACCGCCATCATACGGCCTCTTTCGCGCAATGCCAAGCGGTACGCACGAAATTTCGGCAAATTTCGTGCCGGGCCGACTTGGCGAGCCGGCACCGATGGTTCTCGAGAGGTTCGACGGCGATTCCTGCAGGAATCGCCCGCCTACCTTCCCATGTGCCCGCTTGCTCCTGAACCGCATTCCTTTGTGGTCGCAACGGTACATTCCACGGCTTTGGCAGACTCCTGGTGCCGCTCGCGATACCGATCAGGTGATCCGACGGCAGCGTGACTCACCGCTTCGCCGCGGAGCGCCGGAGGCGCGCTCCACGCTCGGAGCGGCTCAACGGTCGGGACCGAAGCCCCGGTTGCTTTGTGGGGGTTTGGATGGGCGTCGACTAGCACGCGGCACAACGGATGGATCGGAGTGCGATGGCCCAACGACGTCTCGCGGGATGCATCCGGCGGTTCTGCGTGCCTCGATGTGCTTATGGCCGCTACCTGGTGACGACGAGCTCCCTGTTCCGGTCTCTCCATGCCTTGTCGCCGCGTCGAATGTTCCGATGGTCTGCGCCGCTGCATCTCGTCGAGCAAGTCGCCCAACGTCGTCGTCGGACCGCCTTACCGCAGCGACTCGTCGACATACATGCACATGCGACCTCGCAGCCGCTCGTACGGTGCCCGCCTCGTCCAGCTGGGCGCAAATGCCGGCGCTGGGTTCGGCGCGAGTACCCTCACCACGCCTCCCACTCCCGAAAACGTCGGAAAGCCGATATGTGGCGCCGGAGCATCGACATCCGACGAGCACTGCCCGGCAATGTTCGAGCCGGCCCGGAATCACGACCGGAACACAGCCCCCTCCGCTGTGGGAGGCCCTCCGTTCGGCGATCCCAATACGACACATACAAGCCTGGCTCTAGGCGTCGACGCAGACTGCACGCCCTTCAGATGGGAAAAACGCGATGCCACGCAGGCAATGCCGCCTATTCGCTCATCAAGAAAATTTACGCGTGATGAGACGGTCTGCAGATGACCGTCGAGAAGAACCGCGCCGACTTTTGATCTTCTTTGGCCCGCTATACGCACACGGCGCAGCCAGTCCTCGACCTGGGGGCACCTCCTGCCCCGACTCAGGCGTGGGTCACGTACCAATACGGCTATTTCGATGTGAAATGCTGCGAATAGACTAAAAGTAGCGCTTGATAGCGACATCGTTCGTCTCTTGACGCAGTTCAGTCGCGCGGCTCCATGGGGAACGAACAATTAGCGGCGGCGACAAGAGGGTTGAGAGCGCCAACATTCTGCCCGTTCTGCCAACTACGCGCAGGAGACAGAGCGAGCGCGAGACATGTCCCGCTGCCAGACGATAGCCATAGCGTACCGAGGTAGAAGATGGGCCAAATACACCGGTGGTCAACGCACGCTGATCGATTATCGGATGAGGAGAACTCGCAACATCTCGTTTGCGCCGGTGCTGAGCAAGGCCGGGCGGAGATTGCCACGGAGAAGTGCCAAGGCGATTTCTCGTTGCGCATCTGATGACCGCCCACACAAACGAGAAGTAAGTAAGAGGACAGTTTTTCAGCAACACGCTGGCGTGCAGGCACCCCGAGAGACGAGGTGCATTTGTGCCAATCTCGCGGAGGCGGCTCCGATTTGAGCCGACACCTTCGGTCGACACCCAGCTCCTGCCACAACGGCGCTTCTCCACGTGCTTTTTCTTGGCGCCGAAATGCAAAAACCCCCGCCTGATCGGGCGGGGGTTTCTGTCTTGAGGGGAGCCTGACGATTACCTACTTTCACACGGGAATCCGCACTATCATCGGCGTAGAGTCGTTTCACGGTCCTGTTCGGGATGGGAAGGGGTGGGACCGACTCGCTATGGTCATCAGGCAAAG